>NZ_JBVHXT010000019.1:63077-154238 GCF_055569255.1 Streptomyces sp. NPDC029296 | reverse complement strand
GTGGGGCTGAGCGGCAGCCTCGCACGGTTCCGTTTCACGGACAGCGGCGGCAGGGAGACCACCGGCGCGCAGGTCGACTACAACGGCTCGCCCGCCGGGTACGCGGATGCCCCCGGTGACGCCCTCGCCTATGTCGACGCGCACGACAACGAGTCGCTGTTCGACGCGCTGGCCTACAAGCTCCCGGCGGCCACTCCCGCCGCCGGCCGGGCCCGGATGCAGGTGCTGGCCATGGCCACGGCCGTGCTCTCCCAGGGCCCGGCGCTGTCCCAGGCGGGCAGCGACCTGCTGCGGTCCAAGTCCCTGGACCGCAACTCCTTCGACAGCGGCGACTGGTTCAACGCCGTCCACTGGAACTGCGCCGACGGCAACGGCTTCGGCCGCGGCCTGCCCCCGGCGGCCGACAACCGGTCCAAGTGGGACTACGCCCGGCCCCTGCTCACCACGGTGAAGGCCGGCTGTGCGGACATCACCGCCGCCTCCGCCGCCTACCGGGACCTGCTGAAGATCCGCACCACCGAGAAGGCGTTCTCCCTGACCACCGCCACCGAGGTCCAGCGGCGGCTGTCCTTCCCGCTGTCCGGCGAGGACGAGACACCCGGCGTCATCACCATGAGACTCGGCGACCTCGTCATCGTCTTCAACGCCACCCCGCAACAGCGGCGACAGCGCGTCGACACCCTCGCCGGCACCTCATACCACCTCCATCCGGTACAGGCCGCAGGCGCCGACGAAACCGTGAAGTCCGCCTCGTACACGGCCGGTTCGGGCACGTTCACCGTCCCGGCACGAACTGTCGCGGTGTTCACCCGCTGAGTCACGGTTCCCCGCACACACGAAGGGTGCCCCTCGCTCGGCGAGGGGCACCCGTCTGTCGTGGCGTGTCAGGAAAGGCGGACGCCGGTGGCGGCGAGCAGGGCGCCGTTGGGGGCCCGCTGGGTGGCGATGAGCTGGGCGCGCAGGGCGGCCGGAACACGGTCACGGTCGCGGGGGTCGACCGTGAACGCCGGGTCGTCCGCCAGCTCGGGATGTGCCGACTTCTGCGCGTCCGTGAGCTTCGACGGGAGCAGCCGCAGCCAGTGTCCCTCGTCGGACAGCGCGCCGTCCTCGACGGTGATGCCCCCGTCGGGGGCGTACACGAGCTGCTGGCTGGTGGAGTCGGTGGTCTTCACCTTCCACACGAGCGTGTCCGTGTCGATCCACCGGGCCTTGGCCGTGCCGAGGTCCAGGTCGGGTGCGCTGCCCACCGTCGGCAGCAGGTAGTCGCTGTCCCCGCCGATCAGCCAGGTCTCCTTGCCGTAGGTGGCGAAGTCCAGCGAGCGGTCGGCGGTGATGTCCTTCTCGTCGCCCTTGTGGACGATGTAGCTGAGCGAGGTCGCGCCGTCGGCGAGCGGCACCTCGAAGGTCACGCCGAAGGCGTCCCTGCCGGTCGGCGTCAGCGGCGCCGACCAGTCCGTGGGGTGCCGGGCACCGGTCCAGGTGTGCAGGCCCCAGCCGTCGTAGTCGCCGTCGGCCCGGTGGTAGTGGATCACGGCCTTGGCCGGGTCGGGGGCCGGGTAGGCGCCGGGCGGTGCCGTGTCCGACTGGCCGTCGTCGCCCTGCCGGATCCACACCTCGCCCGTCTTGTCCAGGTCGATGGTGCGCCGCGGGCCGTCCGCGGTGCCGTTCCCGGTGACCGTGTACGTCAGGCTCCGCGCGCCGTCCTCCGGCTTGACCCAGGCGAACGCGCCGTAGGCGTCCCGGCCGGTGAACTCGGCCGACTGGCCCGCGCCTTCGAGGCGCCGGCCGGTGTAGTCGCCGTCCGGGCGCTGGTAGTGCACGACGGCGTAGGCGCGGTTCAGGGCGCTCGGCGGCCTGGGCGCCGCCGCCTGGCCGGCCGTGCTCGTGGCGAGGTCGCTCGCGGTGCGGCCCGCGAGGTCGACGGCCACGGCCTTGTAGCGCAGGGGCGTGCCCTGGGCGACGGTGCCGGGCAGGTGCTGGGTGACCTTGTACGGGGCGTGGTCGGCGGTGCCGAGCGTCCGCCACGGTCCGTCGCCGACCTGGGCGGCGAAGACGACGCGGTCGAGTCCGCCGCCGCTGACGTCGGCGGAGATGTCGACGTCTCCGGTGGCGCCCGCCGCGGGTGCGGTGAGTTCCAGGGCCGGCCGGGTGGCCGGCGTGCCGGGTCGCTGCGCCGCCTTCAGCACCACGGACGACAGCGGCGGGATGGTGAGGGTCACGCGGGTGTCGGCGCCGCTGGTCACCGTGTCGCTGGTGCCGTAGAGGCCCTGGTAGGCCATCCGGGCGTAGCCCGTGGGGACGCGCACGGTCCGTGCCTGGGTGGCGTTGTTGGACGCGACCAGGTAGTGGCCGCGCCGGTGGGTGTCCGTCCGGGTGAAGGCGTAGACGGAGCCCTGTGCGTAGCGTTCGGTCTGGACGCCGTCGCGCAGGGCGGGGTGGCGCTTGGTCAGCCGGGACAGGGCGGCTATCGCCCGGTACAGGGGGTGGGAGGTGTCGTACGCGTCCGAGGCGGCCGTGCGGCCGGTGCCGATCTCGTCGTCGTCCAGGTAGTCCGGCACCTTCGAGGCGAACATCGTCTGCCGGGCGTCCTTGTCGCCGCCGGCCCCGGTGAAGCCCTGTTCGTCACCGGAGTAGACGACCGGGTTGCCCCGGGAGAGGAACATCAGCTCGTGGGCGAAGCGGTCGCGGCGCAGGAGTTCGGCGTCGTCGGCCTTCGGGTTGTCCTTGAGCAGGAAGCCGCCGATGCGGCCCATGTCGTGGTTGCCGAGGAAGGTCACCTGCTCATAGGCGTTCGCCTTGTCGGTGGTGTAGCGGTAGTCCTGTGCGAAGACGTCGGCGAGCCGGTCGGCCGCCCGGCCCTGGGAGGCGTACTGGCGGATGGCGTCCTGGAGCGGGAAGTCGAGTGTCGCGTCGAGACGGCCCTGGCGCACGTACGGCGAGGTGACGGCCGGGTCGGAGGACAGTGTCTCGCCGAAGACGAAGAAGTCCTTCCGGCCCTTCTTGGCCGCGTAGGCGTCCAGTGCGGTCGCCCACTGGGTCCAGAAGGCCATGTCGACGTTGCGGACGGTGTCGACGCGGAAGCCGTCGACCCGGAACTCGTCGACCCACTTCTCGTAGATCTGTTCCATGCCGCGCACGACCTCGGGGCGCTCGGTCCACAGGTCGTCCAGACCGGTGTGGTCGCCGTAGAGGGTGCTCTCGCCGGCGAAGGTGGAGTCACCCCGGTTGTGGTACATGGTGGGGTCGTTGAGCCAGGCGGGGACCTTGGCGTCGCGTTCGGTCGGGGCGACCTGTGGTGTGTAGGGGAAGCTTCGGGCGTCGACCTCGCGCATGCCCTCGCCGTCGTCGAAGGGGCGGCCCTCGGTGTCCAGGTAGGGGTAGGCGCCCTTGCCCCGGTACGCGAACGTCTTCTCGGTGTTGGTGACGGTGTCGGCCGTGTGGTTGGTGATGACGTCGAAGAAGACCTTCATCCCCTTGGCGTGGGCCTTGCGGATGAGTTCCGCGAGGTCGGCGTTGGTGCCGAAGTGCGGGTCGACCCGGGTGAAGTCGGTGATCCAGTAACCGTGGTAGCCGGCGCTCTCGCCGTTGCCCTGCACGGGTTTGTTCTTGAAGATCGGGGCCAGCCAGATCGCGGTGGTGCCGAGCCCCTTGACGTAGTCGAGCCTGCTGATCAGGCCCTTCAGGTCGCCGCCCTGGTAGAAGCCCTTGTCGGTGGGGTCGTAGCCGGTGCTGGTGCGGTCGCCGGTCAGTCCGCCCCGGTCGTTTCCGGCGGAGCCGTTGGCGAACCGGTCGGGCAGGAGGAAGTAGAACTGTTCGCGGGTCAGGTCGTGGCGGGCCGTCACCGCGGCCAGCCGGGCGTCGGAGGGCGGGGCGGGCGGCCGGTCCGAGGCGGTGGCCGGCTGGGCGGCGTGCAGGGCCGTGGCGAGCAGTGCGGCGGTGACGGCCACGGTGGCGGCACGGGTGACGGCGGCCGGGAGTCTCCGGCCGCGCGGGCGTGCCGGTGGCCGGCCCGGGTTGCCGCGGGCGGTGGATGCTGGGGTCACGGTGCGGCTCTTTCCTTTCGTACGGTGTGCTGGGGAGGTCAGCCGGGGGGCAGGTGCACGGTCGTCGCGCCGAGCAGGGCCCCGTCCTGTCCTCGCTGGGTGGCGATCAGCTGGCGGCTCGCCCGGGCCTCGGCGATCCGGTCGCGGTCCCGGGGGTCGACGGTGAAGGCCTGCTGGTCCGCGAACCCGGGATGGGCGGACCGCTGCGCGTCGGTCAGCCGCGTGGGCAGCAGGCGCAGCCAGTGCCCCTCGTCCGACAGGGCACCGTTCGCCAGGCGGATGCCGCCGTCGGGTGCGTACACGAGTTGCTGGCTGGCGACTCCGGCACCGGTCCCCCGCCATACGACGGTGGTGTCGTCCAGCCAGGTCGCGGCCGACGTGGCGAGGTCGAGGCCGAAGGCTCCGCCGAGGGTGGGGGTGAGGTAGGTGCCGTCCCCGGCCACGCGCCACACCTCGTGGCCGTAGAGCGAGAAGTCGAGGGTTTCGTCGGAGGGGACGTCCTTGTCCTCCTTCTTGTGCAGGAGGTAGCTGAGCGAGTCCGCGTGTTCGGTGAGCGGGACCTCGAAGACCAGGCCGAAGGAGTCCCGGCCCACCGGCCGGATGGGGTCGTTCCACTCCGGCGGGCGGGCCGCTCCCGTCCAGGCGTGCAGGCCCCAGCCGTCGTAGTCGCCGTCGGGCCGGTGATAGTGGACGACCGCCTTCGCCGGGTCCTGGGCCGGGTACGTGTCCGCGGGTCTGGTTCCCGTCACCGCGTCGCTGCCCTGCTCGGTCCACACCTCGGGGGTGGCGGCGAAGTCCAGCGTGCGCGTGGGACCGTCGGGGACGCCGTTCCTCTCCACGGTGAAGGGGATGTCGGTGGTGCCCTCGGCCGGGGCCAGCCAGGCGAACGCTCCGTAGGCGTCCCGGCCGGTGAAGGCGGCGGTCCGGCCGTCGGCCGTGCGCAGCAGCAGGCCGTCGTAGTCGCCGTCGGGCCGCCGGTGGTGGACGACGGCCCAGTGGCGTGCCGCCGTGGGTGCGGGCACCGTCGCCGCCCGGCCCGCGGTCGTGGTGGCGAGGGCGCCGGCACTGCGGCCGGTCCGGTCGACGACGACCGCCTTGTACCGCAGCGGCGTTCCCTCGGGGACGTCCGGGGCGAGGGTCTGGGTGGCCTTGTACGGCGCGTGGTCGGCGGTGCCGAGCGTCCGCCACGGGCCGTCGCCGGTCTGGGCGGCGAAGACGACGCGCTGGTATCCGCCGCCCGTGACGTCGGCGGAGATCTCCACGGTTCCGTGGGCCCCCGCGTCCGGGGCGGTGAGTCGCAGCGCCGGTCCGGACGTCGAGGGGCGCGGTGGTCCGGCCGCCCGGTACACGACGGACGACAGGGCCGGGACGGTCACGGTGATCTTTCCGTCGGCGTCGGCGCGGGCGCTGCCGGCGGCACCGTACAGTGCGCGGTACGGGAGGTCCGGCGAGCCGGCCGGCAGGGTGACGGTGCGGTCCTCGGTGGCGTTGTTGAAGGCCACCAGGTAGTCGCGTCCCTCGCGGACGTCGGTGCGGGTGAAGGCGTAGACGGAGCCCTGTGCGTAGCGTTCGGTCTGGACGCCGTCGCGCAGGGCGGGGTGGCGCTTGGTCAGCCGGGACAGGGCGGCTATCGCCCGGTACAGGGGGTGGGAGGTGTCGTACGCGTCCGAGGCGGCCGTGCGGCCGGTGCCGATCTCGTCGTCGTCCAGGTAGTCCGGCACCTTCGAGGCGAACATCGTCTGCCGGGCGGCCACGTCTCCGCCCGAGCCGGTGAAGCCCTGTTCGTCACCGGAGTAGACGACCGGGTTGCCCCGGGAGAGGAACATCAGCTCATGGGCCAGGCGGTCGCGGCCGAGGAGTTCGGCGTCGTCCGCGCCGGGGTGGTCCTGGGCGATGAAGGTGCCGATGCGCCCCATGTCGTGGCTGCCGAGGAAGGTGACCTGGCTGTAGGCGTTGGTCTTGTCGGTGGTGTAGCGGTAGTCCTGCGCGAAGACGTGGGCGAGGTCGTCCGCGGGGCCGCCGCGTGAGGCGAAGTTGCGGGCGGCGGCCTGGAACGGGAAGTCGAGCGTGGCGTCGAGCCGGCCCTGGGTGACGTAGGGGGCGGTGATCGACGCGTCGGCGGAGAACGCCTCGGCGAAGAGGAAGAAGTCCCGGCGGCCGTGCCGGGCCGCGTGGCGGTCGAGGGCGGTGGCCCACTGGGTCCAGAAGGCCATGTCGACGTTCTTGGCGGTGTCGACCCGGAAGCCGTCCACGCGGAAGTCGTCGACCCACTTCTCGTAGATCTCCTCCATGCCCCGGACGACCTCCGGCCGTTCGGTCCACAGGTCGTCCATGCCCATGAAGTCGCCGTCCAGGGCGCTCTCCCCGGCGAAGGTGGAGTTGCCGCGGTTGTGGTACATGGACGGGTCGTTCAGCCAGCCGGGCACCTTGCGGTCCTGCGGGTCGGCGGAGACGCGGGGGGTGTACGGGGCGCCGTCCGCGTCCGCCGGGCGCATGCCGGTGCTGTCGTCGAAGGGGCGGCCCTCGGTGTCGAGGTAGGGGTAGGCGCCCTTGCTGCGGTATCCGTAGCGTTTCTCGGCGTAGTCGATGGTGTCCGCGGTGTGGTTGGTGATGACGTCGAAGAAGACCTTCATCCCCTTGGCGTGGGCCTTGTCGATCAGCTCGGAGAGGTCGGCCTCGGTGCCGAAGTGCGGGTCGACCCGGGTGAAGTCGGTGATGGCGTAGCCGTGGTAGTTGGCGGTCGCCCTGCCGTCGCGGACCGTCACGGGCTTGTTCTTGAACACCGGTGCGAGCCAGATGGCGGTGGTGCCGAGGCCCTTGATGTAGTCGAGGTGGTCGATGGCGCCCCTGAGGTCGCCGCCCTGGAAGAAGTCCTTGTCGGTCGGGTCGTAGCCGGTGGTGGTGCGGTCGCCGGTCAGTCCGCCCCGGTCGTTGCGCGTGGAGCCGTTGGCGAACCGGTCGGGCAGCAGCAGGTAGAACTGTTCCCGGCTCACCGCCGGGCGGGCCGGCTGGTGTGCGAGCCATGCGTCCGTCGGCGGCCGGGGCGCGGTCCGGGCGCGAGCCGGCGGCGGGGGCGGCCCGGCGGCTGTCGCCGGGGGCGTCAGCGGTGGCAGTGCGGCTGTGCACAGCGCGACGGCCAGGACGGTGGCGTGGTGTCTGGGTCTGCCGACCACGTGACGCATCTCCTCGGGGTGTCGGTCGTGGGCAAGGACGGGGCGCCGCCGTGCGGCGGGGCGCGGGACCGCCCGGCCCCGGTCGCGCGGGGCCGGGCGGTCGTTGCCGGTGGGCGCCGTTCGTCTGCGGTGAGCGGCGCTCGCTCGTCTTGGGGGTGGTGCGGTCAGGTGCGCCAGGTGTCGTTCAGCGTGACCACGCCGCCGGACGGCACGGTGGCCGTCCGGTTGGCGCCGCTCTCCCAGGTGACGTTGCCGCCGGCGTCCTTGCGGAGGTACTTGTACTCGAACGTGGTGCCCGCGGGCAGGGACTGGTCGAGCTTCCAGACGGGGTAGCTCGCCGGGTCCAGCTTGAGGGCGTTGGAGGGGTTCCAGTTGCCGAGGGCGGAGGTGCCGCCGACGACGTAGATGTTCTGCCCCCACTGGGTGGTGGCGTTGACGCGGAACGAGGCTCCGGTGGTGGGGTCGGGATCGGGGTCGACGGTGGTGTCGCAGTTCTTCGCCCCGATGTGCAGGGCGAGGGCGGAGTTGGCGCCCAGGGTGGCGGTGAAGCGGCCGGACGAGTCGACGGTCACCCCCTTGCCGCTCTGCACGTCGCAGTAGCTTCCGGCGGGCAGGGAGGTCTGGAAGGTGCGGGTGAGGGCGGAGCCCTCGTGGTTGATGGCGACGTAGGCCTTGTCGCCGCGGCCGAAGGCGATCTGGTTGTTGCCGTTGTCCCACCAGTCGGTCACGGCGGTGCCGGCGGCCGTGTTGCGGAACTTGACCATGCTCGCTATCTCGCGCCAGGCGTGCTGGCACTTCCAGCCGTCGGTGTAACAGGCGTTGACCTGGCCGTTGTTGGGTCCGCCGGCGTCCTTGTCGCTGAATTCGTAGCCGGAGTGCACGTCGGGTGAGCCATACGGCCAGGCCAGCATGAAGACGTGGGCGAGGGTGTAGTTGGCGCCGTCCTTGTAGGTGAGGCTGCCGCCGTTGCGTTCGGTGTCGTGGTTGGTGACGAAGACGGACGCCTTGCCGCTGGAGACGTAGCCCCAGGCCTCGCCGAAGTTCTTCAGTTCGGCGAGCTTCTCGTTGTTGAAGACCCGCTTGAGGTCGTAGGCGTAGCGGAACTCCTGGACGTCGCCCGTGTTGTAGAACTCGGGCGGCTGGACCGCCTCCCCGGCTGCGCCGATCGTCTCCTGGTTCCAGTACACGCCGGGGTTGGACAGGCGGGACTTGATGTTGGCGAGGTCGTCCTCGGGGATGTGCTTGGCGGCGTCGACGCGGAAGCCGTCGACGCCGAGGGAGAGCAGGTCGTTCAGGTAGCCCGCGATGGTCTTGCGGACGTACTCCTCGCCGGTGTCGAGGTCGGGCAGGCCGCCCATCTCGCAGTGCTGGACGTTCCAGCGGTCGGCGTAGTTGCTGATGCTCGTGGTGCAGTCGTCCATGTCGGCCGCGGAGTAGGTGCCGGGGTAGTCGTACTTGCTGAAGGACGACCCGGCGGAGCCCGTGCCGGAGGCGTTCGCCATGTGGTTGATCACGGTGTCGGCGACCACCTTGACGCCCGCCGTGTGACAGGTGTCGACCATGTTCTTGAAGTCCGAGCGGTTGCCCAGCTTCGTGCCGATCTTGTAGCTGACGGGCTGGTAGGCCGTCCACCAGGAGGTGCCCTGGATGTGCTCGTTCGGCGGGGAGACCTGGACGTAGCCGTACCCGTCGGGGCCCAGCCGGTCCGTGCACGCCTTGGCGACGGACTTGAAGTTCCATTCGAACATCACCGCGGTGACGTCCTTGCCGCCGGGCGCGCTCGCCTGCGCCGGCGTCGGTGCCGTGACGGCCACAGCGGCTCCCGCCAGGGCGGCGAGTACAGCGGCCACGGTCTTTCTGGCCATGGTTGCTCCAGTGGGGAAGTGGGGTGATACCGGAGTCAGCCTTGGTTGACAACGCGCCATGCCAGGTAAGGCCGTTCGATGGTTCTTTCTGCAAGAAATTGCGGTCGAGACCGTACGGCGCCGCTTACCGCAGGTCAACCCCTCGCGCAGAAATGACAGTTGAGCAGGAAATAGTTGAAGGACCTGGGCGCAAAGTCTTTCGCAAAGGTTTTCAGAGTGTTACGTTCAACGAACTCCGGCCCCCGGCCGCGGGGTGCGCACCCGGTGTGTCCCCGACGCGCCCGGCCGTGCGGGCCGGAGGCACGGAAAGACTCCGCCGCCCCGTCAGACCGACTCCAGCAGGGGCTCCCACCAGGCCCGATGGGCCCGGTACCAGTCCACCGTGGCGGCCAGCGCCGCCTCGAAACCGACCCGCGGCCGGTATCCCAGCTCCGCGGTGATCTTGCCGTGGTCCACCGCGTACCGCCGGTCGTGGCCCTTGCGGTCCTCGACGTGTGTGATGCGCTCCGGGTCGGCGCCGCACCGGCGCAGCAGGCGGTGCGCGAGGTCCAGATTGGTCAGCGAGGTGCCACCGCCGATGTTGTACGTCTGTCCCGGCCGTCCCGTCGTGCGCACCAGCTCCACCGCCCTGACGTGGTCGTCCACGTGCAGCCAGTCGCGCACCTGCCGCCCGTCGCCGTACACCGGCAGGTCGCCGCCGGTCAGCAGGGTGGCGACGAAGCGCGGGATGACCTTCTCCGGGTGCTGGTAGGGCCCGAAGTTGTTGGAGCAGCGGGTCACCCGGACGTCCAGGCCGTGGGTGTGGTGGTGGGCCAGGGCCACGAGGTCGGCCGCCGCCTTCGACGCCGCGTACGGAGAGCTGGGTCTGAGCAGGTCCTCCTCCCGTGCGGCGCCCTCGGGTATCGAGCCGTAGACCTCGTCGGTGGAGATCTGCACGAAGGTGCGCACCCCGTGCCGCAGGGCGGCGTCCAGCAGGGTGTGGGTGCCCAGCACGTTGGTGTGGGTGAAGCCGGTGCCGTCCTCGATGGAGCGGTCGACGTGCGACTCCGCCGCGAAGTGCACGATCTCGTCGTGCCCGGCCGCCAGCCGCCGTACCGTCGCGGTGTCGCAGACGTCGCCGTGCACGAACGTCAGACCGGGGTGGCCGCGCACCGGGTCGAGGCGGGCGAGGCTGCCCGCGTAGGTGAGTTTGTCCAGGACCGTGACCGCGACGCCGGACGGCCCCGCGGGGCCGAGCAGCGCGCGGACGTAGGCGGATCCGATGAAGCCGGCGCCGCCGGTGACGAGGATGCGTGAGGTCATGAGGTGAGCTGCACCTTGCTGTGGTCGCCGAGGACGAGACGGTGGGCCTGGGGCGGACGGGGCGCGGCGGTCACCACGGCCTCCCGGCCGATGAGCGACCGCTCGATGCGCGCGGCCCCTTCCACGCACGCGCCCCGGAGGAGCACCGAGAACTCGATCGCGCTGTCCTCGACCCGGCAGTCCTCGGCGATGGCGGTGTACGGACCGACGCTGGAGTTGTTGATGACGGCACCCGCCCCGACGACCACGGGACCGACGATCCGCGATCCTCGTACCACGGCCCCGTCCGCGATGCGGACCCTGCCCACCAGGACGCTGTGCGGATCGACCTTGCCCTCGACGCGCCCCTCCATCCGGTCCAGGACGTGCCGGTTGGCCTCCAGCAGGTCGTCGACGCTGCCGGTGTCGCGCCACGGCCGGGTGGTCGTCTCCGCGCGCACCGGCAGTCCGCGGTCGATCATCCACTGCACCGCGTGGGTGATCTCCAGTTCACCGCGCCCGGAGGGGCGGATGGCGCGCACCGCCTCGTGCACGGCGGGGGTGAAGGCGTAGACACCGACCAGGGCGAGGTCGCTGCGGGGGTGTTCCGGTTTCTCCTCCAGCCGGCGCACCGTCCCGTCGGCGTCGACTTCCGCGACGCCGAAGGCGGTGGGGTCGGGGACGGGGGTGAGGAGCAGGCGGGCGGCGTCCCGGTGTGCGGCGGCGCGCCGGACGAATCCGGTGACGCCGTCCTCCAGGTGGTTGTCCCCGAGGTACAGCAGGAAGTCGTCGTCCGCGAGGAAGGGGCGGGCGACCGCCACCGCGTGGGCCAGGCCCAGGGGCCGGGGCTGGTCCAGGTAGGCCACGCTCAGCCCGAAGGCCGAGCCGTCGCCGACCGCGCGGCGGATGTCGTCCCCGTGGTGGCCGACCACCACGCCCACCTCCTCGATGCCCGCGTCGGCTATCGCCTGGAGGGCGTAGTACACGACCGGCCTGTTGGCGATGGGGAGCAGCTGTTTGGCGCTCGTGTGGGTGAACGGCCGCAGCCGGCTGCCGGTGCCACCCGCCAGGACCAGGGCTTTCATGCCGGGCACCGGTGTCGCGGCGGGGACTGGATCTGTGGTCTCACGGATGTCTCCTTGAGCGAGAGTCGCGGTGTCACCGGTGGAACTGTTCTCGACTCAAGCAGAAGCCGCACAGCGGGCGCAAGGTCGTTCCGCAACTTTCAGCAACTTCTTGCATACAGCGCCACGTTGGTGTTTGACTCGCTCCCGGCACCGCCCAACGGCGCTGTCCGGCAGAGCAGTTCGCACAGGAGGGGGTGACAGCGGTGACGGCTCGGCACCAGCGGGAACGGCTGGAGCGGGAGGCGAGACACCTGGCGCCGGGCGCCTCCGAGGAGGCGGCCGTCGGTCGCCGGGTCTTCGCCGAGGGGCGGGGCCCGGTCCTCACGGACCTCGACGGCAACCAGTACCTGGACTTCGCGGCGGGCACCCTGACCCAGTCCCTGGGACACGGCCATCCGGAGGTCGTGACGGCGCTGACCGAGCAGGCCCGGCGCCTGTGGAACGTGCACGACTCGGCGACGCCCGACCGGGCCGCCCTGCTGGAGCTGCTGGCCCGTCTGCTGCCGGAACGGCTGGACACCTACGCGCTGTTCTCCACCGGCGCCGAGGTGGTCGAGGCCGCGCTGCGCGTGGTGCAGGCCACCGCCGCACCGGGCCGCAACCGGATCGGCGCGCTGCGCGGCGGCTTCCACGGCAAGACGATGGGCGCGCGGATGCTCGTGCACTGGGACGTGGGCCATCAGGCCTTCGCCGGGAACTCCGTCCTCGGGTACTCGGCCTACTGCTACCGCTGCCCGCTGGAACTCACCTATCCCTCCTGCGGGTTGCGGTGCGCGTCCCTCGTGCGCAAGCACATCGCCGACAAGCCGAACGTCTCGGCGCTGGTCTTCGAACCCGTCCTCGGAGCCGCCGGCGTCGTCGTGCCGCCCCCGGGTTACTGGGAGCAGATCGCCGAGGCCTGCCGGTCCAACGGCGTCCTGCTCGTGGCCGACGAGGTGCTCACCGGCGGCGGCCGGACGGGCACGTTCCTCGCGAGCGAGCAGTTCGGCGTCGAACCCGACCTGGTGGCCCTCTCCAAGGGGCTGGCCAGCGGATTCCCGTTCGCCGTGCTGGCGGGGCGGGCCGACCTGATGCATCATCCGGCGGCGTCCGGGGCCGGTGCCTACGCGTCGACGTACGCGGGCAATCCCCTCGGCATCGCGGCGGCCCGGGCGACGCTGGAGGTCATCGAACGCGACCGCCTGATCGAGCGCGTCCGGGTCCTGGGCGAGCTGCTGCACGAGCGGCTCCAGGCCCTTGGGTCCCGCTTCGAGAACCTGGGGGACGTGCGCGGCCTGGGACTGCTGTACGGGCTGGAGTTCGTCACCGACCGGCTGAGCCGCACCCCCGCGCCGCACCTCGCGCGGGCCGTGTACACCACCGCCCTCGACCTGGGTCTCCGCGTCGCCCTGGGCGGCCACATCCTGCGTCTGGCACCGCCCTTCACCCTTGACGAGCCCCTCCTCGACGAGGGTGTCGGGCTGCTCGAACAGGCCCTGGAGCGGGTGCTGTCGTGATCGTCGCGGAGAATCTCGTCAAGGAGTTCCGGCTCACCGAGCGCAAGCCGGGCCTGGCCGGCAGCCTGGCCACCCTCTTCACCCGCGAGCACCGCCTCGTCCGCGCGGTCGACGGCGTGTCCTTCACCATCCCGGCCGGCGCGAAGACGGCGTACATCGGAGCCAACGGGGCGGGCAAGTCGACCACGATCAAGATGCTCACCGGCATCATGACACCCACCAGCGGACGCTGCCTGGTCCGCGGCATCGAGCCCTACCGGCACCGGCAGGCCAACGCCCGCGGCATCGGGGTGGTCTTCGGGCAGCGCAGCCAGCTCTGGTGGGACCTGTCCGTGCCGGACTCGTTCCGCATCCTGCGCCGGATCTACGACATCCCCGATCCCGTGTACCACCGCAATCTCGCCCTCTACCGGGAGCTGCTGGACATCGACGCGCTGGGCACCACGCCCGTGCGCCAGCTGAGCCTGGGGCAGCGGATGCGGGCCGAGATCGCGGCGAGCCTGCTGCACGATCCGGCGGTCGTCTTCTGGGACGAGCCGACCATCGGCCTCGACATGGTGCTCAAGGACGCGGTGCGGCAGCTGGTCAACCGCGTCCACGAGGAGCTGGGCACGACCGTCGTGCTCACCAGCCACGACATCGCGGACATCGCCGCCATCTGCGACAGCGCGCTGGTCGTGGACCGGGGACGGGTGGTGCACCAGGGCAGCATCCGGGATCTGCTGCGCACCGCCGACCGGCGTTCGGTCGTGTTCGACCACCGGGGCCGGCCGGATCCCGGGCCGGTCTGCGCGGAGATAGCGCGGGGGCTGCCCGGGGCGAGCGCCTCGGCCGCCGACGACGGCCGGATCAGGGTCGACTACCCGGCGGACCGGTTCACCTCCCGGCAGGTGCTCGGCTTCCTGCTCGAACGCTTCGACCTGGCGGACTGCTACGCCCCCGAACCCGACCTGGAGGACGTCCTGCGGCGGATCTACGGCGGGCACCGCGAGGCCCCGCCCGCCGGGGTCCCGGGCGGGCACCGGGAGGGTGGTGCGGCATGAACGGCCGGTTCCACCGGGAGCGGGAGACCCCGATGCCCCTCCCCCTGTCCGGGCGCGCCCGGCGCTATCTGCCGTTCGCGACCGGAGGGCTGCAGTCCCTGCTCCAGTACCGTTCGACGTTCGTCACCACCGGGATCACGGCCGCCGCCGGCGCGGCGATCACCGTCTTCCTGTGGCGGGCGGTGTACGCGGACGCCCCGCCGGGCGGCGGCCCGGGCGGCTTCACCGCCGCGAGCATCACCACGTATCTGCTGGTGGCGCAGGTGCTGCAGATCCTGCACGCCAACCGGGTGGACGACGAGGTGGCCGCCGAGGTCTACCGCGGTGACGTCGCCGTCATGCTGGTGCGGCCGGTCAGCTATCCGGTGATGCGCTTCTTCGCCTGTCTGCCGGTGGTCGCGGCCAACGCCGTGCTGGTCGGCGTCCCCGTGCTCGTGCTGTTCGCGCTGCTCGTGCCGCTCACCGCGCCGCGGCCCGTGGACGTCCTGCTGTTCGCGGTGTCGACCGTGCTGTCCGTGCTGCTCGCCTTCCTCGTGAACCTGCTCACCGGGATGACGGGCTTCGTCACCACGAACACCTGGGGGGTGCGGATGGTGAAGCAGAGCGTGGTCGCCTTCTTCGCCGGCCAGCTGGTGCCCCTCCCCCTGATGCCGGGGTGGCTCGCGGCGCTGGCGTCCGCGCTGCCCTTCCGGGGCATGGTCGACGGACCGCTCACCCTGCTCCTCGGCCGCTACGACGGTGCGGCCGGCGCGCTCGACGTGCTGGCCCGGCAGACCGGCTGGGTGGCGGGTCTGACGCTGCTCGCCGGCGTGCTGTGGCGGGCCTCGCTGAGCCGGCTGGAGGTGCTCGGCGGATGACCCGCACGGTGTGGCGCCATGTGCGGCTGGCCTTCTTCCTCGGCGGGGTCGGGCTGCACCGGCTGAGCATGTACCGCATGGACTTCGCCCTCGGCGCGGGCGCCTTCCTGGTCCGCGTGGGCCTGCAGACGGCCGTGGTGGGCCTGGTCTTCCGGCAGGTGCCCGCGGTGGGCGGCTGGACCTATCACGAGGTGCTGTTCCTGCTCGGCTTCTCCCTGCTGCCGCGCGGCCTGGACCACCTCTTCACGGACCAGCTGTGGGAACTGGGCCGCAAGCTGGTCCAGCGCGGCGAGTTCTACCGCTATCTGATCCGCCCCGTGAACCCGCTGTTCTCCCTGCTGTCGGAGCGCTTCTTCCATCCCGACGGTCTCGGCGAACTCGCCGTGGGCGCCGTGCTGGTGGGCTGGTCCGGCAGCGAGCTGGGGCTCCACCTCACCCCGGTGCAGTGGCTCGCGGTCCCGTTCCTCGTGCTGTGCGGCGCCCTGATCCACACCTCGGTGAAGCTGCTGTTCGCCTCGCTGTCCTTCTGGACCGTGACCAGTCTGCCGTCGATGTACGCGGCGAGCCAGGTGTCCGAGTTCGCCGCCTATCCGCTGGACATCTACCACCCCTCGCTGCGCGCCGTGCTGACCTGGGTGCTCCCCTTCGCCTTCACCTCGTACGTGCCGTGCGTCTATCTGCTGACCGGCGCCACGGGAGCGGTCCGCTGGCTGCCGGTGGTGACGGCCGGGGCCCTCGCCGTCGCCCTGACCGTCTGGCGGCGCGGCGTCAACGCCTATGAAATGACCGGGAGTTGAGCACGCACGTGATCCGCGACGACGACCTCGAACCCCTGCTGCGCACCGCGCCCTGGATGCCGCGCGATCTGCGTGCCGCCCACCGGTACGAAGCGGTCGACCACGCCGAACTGGGCTCCGGCGAGCTGCTGCTGGTGGTGGCCGCCGTCGGCGGACCCGCCTCGGGCGAGCGGATCTTCCTGACCGCGCGCCGGGAGCCGTCGGGCGGCCTCACCACGGTCCACGCCGACGGGCCGCACGGACTCGCGGCCGTGCGCCGTGTGCTCACCGGCGCACGGCTGCGCACCATCCGCGGCGGACACATCGAGGTCCGCCGGGCGCCCTCGGCACCGGCCGGCGAGGTGCGGCGGCTCCCCTTCGACCAGGGCTGGTCCTCCAACTCCCTGTCCCTGGTGGAGGTGGACGGCACGGCGTACCTCCACAAGACCTACCGGCGCCTGACGGAGACGGTCCACGAACCCGAACTGCTCCGGCTGATGAGCGGCACCGGACACACCCCCGAGTGGGCCGGGGACTACACCTACACGGACCCCGTCCACGGGACCCGGCATCCCGTGGGCGTTCTCTACCGCCACGACCCGGGCCGCGGGATCGACGCGCCCCTGCGCGAGAACCTGCGCTCCCTGTGGCCCCGGCTCACGGACGCCACCGCGCCGGAACGGCTCGTGCACGCCCATCTGCTGCCGCTGGAACCGGGACTGCGCAGCGCGGGACGTTTCCTGCGCGACCTCCACCGGGACCTGGCGGTGCGCCTGGGCGCGCCCGCCACCGGCTACCCCGTGGCCGGCGCCCTCGCACGGGCCTCGGCACGGCTGGCCGAACTGGCCCGGGCCGACGCGTCCCTCCCCGAGGACGGCGCACCCCTGCCCGAGGCCCCCCGGAAGGCAGCCTTCGACGCCCTCGCCACCGAACTCGGCCTGCTGGAGACCGCCTTCGGCGGCCGGACGACGGCCCCCGGCGCCGGTCCCTGCCACGGCGACCTGCACCTGTCGCACCTGCTGTGCTCCGACGCGGCCGACGGCACCTGGCACATGAGCGTCATCGACCTGTCCACGCCCGTCCTGTCACCGGACGACCCCGACTACGCCGCCCAGTCCCCCGTGCAGGACCTCGTGGCCGTGCGCCGCGCGCTGGAGTACTTCGCCGCCGACGAGGCCGCCTTCGAGAGCGCCCGCAGACTCGGCATCGACTCGACCGAGACCATGTACGGCTCCCTGGACGGCGCGCCCGGCCTGCCGCCCGCGGACCGGGCCGTGCTGCACGGCGTCTTCCGCACCGCCGACGTCTGGCGCGAGCGGGTGCTGCGCCTGCTGCTCGGCCCCGCCACCGACGATCCGCTGCGGCGGCTGCTGTACCTGCGCCGGCTCCTGCACGAGCTGGGCTACAACCACGACCACGCCCGCCCCTACCACGCCGCGATCGACCTGCGCCACGCGCTCGCGCTGGCCTCCCCCGCCCCGACGACCCACGCGAGGACATGACCGTCGTGAACGCGCCCAGGATGCACATCATCGAGACGTACTTCGAGTGCTGCGGATTCGACCACACCTTTCTGCAGGGCGGCACGTCCGTGTACCTGTGGAACCTGTCCAGGGCCTTCGCCGCCCGGGGGCACCGGGTCTCCATCGTCACCCCCGCCCACGGCCGGCTCGACGACCTGCGGCAGCGCTACGAGGTGGAGGACCTGCCCTACGAGGACACCTACACCCTGCCGGTGGCCCTCGACCCCCGCGTCTGGCAGGGCTTCCCCGCACAGGCCGACCTGGCGCTGCGCACCACCGCCCACCGCATCCGGCTGGAGGGCGTGGACCTGTACTTCCTGGCCAACGAGTACCTGAACCGGCTGCCCGACACCTTCTACCCGCCGTACTCCGCCAAGGGCCGGGACCTGGTGTTCTTCAAGCCCCTGGTGTTCCAGGCGGACAGTGTGCGCTTCCTGCGCGGCTGGTTCGGCGACGAGAAGGCCATCGTCCACGCGCACGAGCCCTACTACCACTACCTGCTGCCGGCCGCCCTGCGCGACGACCCGACCAAGCTGGTCGTCAGCAACGTGCAGAGCAACATGCCGATCACCAAGAAGGTGTACGCGCCGGAGGTGCGGCGCCTCTTCGAACTGCTCGACGTGAACGTCGAGTTGCCCGGGCCCGAGCCCGAGACCGACGCGCCCGCGGCGATCGTGCAGTACCAGCAGCTCACCCACCTGCACTACACCTACCCGCCGGACCATGTGGCGATCTACGAACTGACCGCCGAGCACGCCGACCTGATCGACTTCCTGTCGCCCGGCCAGCTGGACTTCTACGCGGGCTTCCGGGACACCCCGTTCGAAGCGCTCTTCGGGCGGCTGCCCATCGCCGACGTGGTGCGCCGCAACGCCCACAAGATGTTCGTCGGCGGCTGCGCCATCTCCGACCAGTGGCTGGCCTGGGACCCGGCCGGCGTGGACCGCGAGAAGGTGCTCGGCGGACTCGGCCTCGATCCCGCCCTGCCCGCGTTCTTCCACAACGCCCGCTACGCGGTCCACCACAAGGGCCAGATCGAGCTGATGCGGGCCGTGGACCGGGTGCTGAGCGAGGGCCTGGCGGCCGGCTTCGTCATCCGCTGCATCTCCGGCAACGGCATCGACGACCCGTTCTTCCACGAGGTGGCCGCCCGTCATCCGGGCCGCCTGCACTTCGAGTGGGAGCGCGTCGAGGAGGCACAGGTGTTCTCCTACGCCGCCGCCTGCGACTTCGCCCTGTTCCCCTCCAAGTTCGAGATGGACACCTTCCTGATCGCGCAGGGCGAGGCCATGGCCGTGGGCGCGGTGCCGATCGCCACGGACCAGCGCGGCATGGAGCACTTCCGGCACGCCGACGGGCCCGGGACCACCACCGGCTTCGCGGTGAACCGCTCCTTCGCGGAGGACGACGACCTGCTCACCGACGCGCTCGCGGAGCGCATCCGGCAGGCGGCGGCCCTGTGGTCGGAGGATCCCGGCCGCTACCGGGAGCTGTCCGCGCGCGCCTCGGCCGTCGCCCGGGTCTTCACCTGGGACCACTGCGCCGATCTGCACCTGGCGGCGTTCACCGCGCTGTGGGAGGGCCGGCCCGCCGCCTTGTCCACCGAACTGGCCCTGCGGCACGGCTGGTTCGACCTGCTCCCCGACACTTCGGTCACCACCGCCGCCGCGCTCGCGCACGGTGACATCGCGGCGTACGAACGCCGTGCCCCGCTCGATACGGACGCCGCGCTGACGATGTTCCGCGCCGCCTGGGAGCGGGCCGACTTCGCCGTCTGCGAGCGGGTCCTCGACCGGCTCCCCGAAGCGGTGCCCGCGGCGGAGACCGCCCGGCTGCGCGAACGCTCCCGGCTCCTCGGTGACGGACGGCTGGAGTACCGGCTCCCGCACGCCGAACGAGTGGAAGTCGTCGAACCCCGGCGGGGCCCCGACCGGGCCCTGCCCGACGTGCGCACCCTGGACCGCACGGCACCGGGGGTCTTCGTGGGCGCGGCCCCGGGCGCCGCCGGCCGGCTGCTGCTCACCCTGTCCTCCGGCCGGGTGACCTGGGACGAGGTGCGTCATGGCTGATCTCGGCACGGTACGCGCGGTGCTGCTGGCGGGTGGTGAGGGACGCCGGATGGGCCCGCTCGGCACGGGACGGCTCAAGCCGCTGGTCCCCTACGGGGGCACCTGCCGGCTCATCGACTTCAGCCTGGCCAACGCCCGCGCCTCGGGCCTGCCGGAGGTGCTGCTGCTCTCCCAGTACGAGGAGCGGCTGCTGATGGACGACCTGCACCGGACGTGGAACACCGGACCCGGCTTCCGGGTGCGCTTCGGCCCCTACGACACCGCCTACACGGGCCGGGAACTGCCCGCCGCGCTGCCGCCGCGCACCTGGCCGCCCGAGCGGGGCACGGCCGACGCGCTGATCCGCAAGGCGGAGTACGTCTTCACCGAGGGCACCGAGGACGTCCTGGTCCTGCACGCGGACCACGTCTACCGCTACGACTACGGCCCGCTGGTCGAGGCGCACCGGGCCTCCGGCGCGGCGCTGACCGTCGCCTACCAGCGGATCGACATGCGCTGGGTGCACCTGTTCGGCATGGTCCGCTTCGACGGCGGCGGCCGGCTGACCGAGTTCACGGAGAAACCCGAGAACCCCACCTCCGACCTGGTCTTCGCCGCGTTCTGCGTCTTCGACGCCGCCGTGCTGCGCCGCTATCTGACCCTGCTGGACGGCACCGACTGGCAGCACGACATCAGCCGGGACGTGATTCCCGCGATGCTCGCCGCGGGAGAGCACATCCGCGGCCACGAGGTGCGCGGCCACTGGGAGGACATCGGCACCGTCGAGCGCTACCACCGCGCCCACCTGGCCCTCGCCGCCGGGCCGCGGGCGCCCCTGCCCCTCGGCCGGATGCCGCGGACGGTGCGGCCCCGGGTCGGGCGGCACTGGGTCGCCGACGCGCCGGGAGTACGTACGTCGGTGATCCCGTCGGACCTCGTCAACGCCGGGCTCGTGCACGACAGCGTGCTCTTCCCCGGTGTGCGGGTCGGCGCGGGGGCCCGGGTGCGCCGCAGCGTGGTGCTGCCCGGCGCGGTGATACCACCGGGCGCCGACATCGACGGTGCGGTCGTCCTGGAGGACGGACGCGTTCAGCACGTTGCCGAAGGAGTGAGCGCATGACCCTGCCCGAACACCACACCCGCGCCGGGCGTCCGGCCGACTACGACGTCCTGGTGGTCGGCGGGGTCGGAGTGGACACCATCGTGCGCGTGGACGAGCTGCGCGTACCGCCGGGCGACTCGGTCTTCGTGGAGCCGCTGAAGGACTACGTCGGGCACACCGGCAACGGCGTCGCGCTGGGCTGGCACGCGCTCGGACTGCGCACCAAGTTCATCGACTTCCTCGGCGACGACCCGCAGGGCCGCATGGTGCTGGAGCACTACGCGCGCCAGGGCCTCGACTTCAGCCACCTGATCTCGCCGCACGGCACCCCTCGTTCGGCGAACCTCGTGGACCCGCGGGGCCGCCGCTTCTCCTTCTACGACGGCCGCCATCCCGCCGACCTCAGGCTGCCCCGCGACTTCTACCTGCCCTTCCTGGAGCGGTCGGCGCACGTCCACCTGTCGATCATCGGCCACAACCAGGACATGTACGAGGACGTCCACCGGCTCGGCGTGACCAGCTCCACCGACCTGCACGACTGGGACGGGCACAACCCGCACCACCGCCACTACGCCCTCAACTCCGACTACGTCTTCCTGAGCGCGGCGGCGATCCACGACCGGCTGGAGAGCGTGCTGCGGACGGTCCTCGACGAGGGCCGGGCCCGCTTCGTGGTCGCCACCGACGGCGCCGACGGCTGCCACGTGCTGGAGCGCGGCGGCACGGAGGTCCGCCACTTCCCCGCCGTGCGCCCCGAGCGGCCGGTGGTGGACAGCAACGGTGCCGGGGACGCCTTCGTCACCGCGTTCCTGCACTCCTGGTTCGAGGGCCGCCCGCTGGAGGAGTGCGTGCTCAGCGGTTCGGTGGCCGGCGCGTTCGTGTGCGGGAGCGTCGGCACCCACACCGAGTTCATCGACCTGCCGGGGCTGCGCGCGGCCGGCGCGCGCGCCGCCGCGGACCGGTGAGGGACGCACCCATGCATGTCATCCACTTCGCCTTCGAGTGCGGCGGGTTCGACAACCGCCTGATGCGCGGCGGGCTGTCCCCGCTGGTGTGGAACCTGTCGCGGGAGTACGCGGCGCGCGGTCACCGCGTCTCGCTGGTCACCCCCGCCCACGGGCTCCTGGAAGCGCTGCGGCGCGACCACCCGATCGAGGAACTCCCCTACGTCCACGAGCACCGGGTGCCGCTCGTGCCGGACCCCAAGGTGTGGCCGGACCACCCGGCCGAGATCGGCCTGGACCTCACCACCCGGGCCCACCGGCTGCGCAGGGACGGCGTGGACGTGTACTTCCTCTCCGACGCCTTCCTGGATCTGCTCCCCGACCGGCTGTATCCGCCGCCCGGCACCGAGGGCAGGGACCTCGCGTACTTCAAGCCGCTGGTGTTCCAGGTCGCGGGCGCCCACTTCGTCCAGCGGTACCTGAGGGGCGAGGAGGCGGTGGTCCACGGCTTCGAGCCGTACTACCACTATCTGCTGCCCACGCTGTTCGCCGGTGATCCGGCCCTGCGGACGGTGAGCACGGTCGCGGCCAACGCGCCCGTCACCCAGGCGGTGTACCGCCCGCAGGTGGAACGGCTGCTGGAGGTGTTCGGCGTCGACGCGGACCTGGACGCGTTCGCGGAACCGCCGCCCGCCGAGGACGGCCCGGAGGCGACCATGGCGCGCGTCCTGGCCGGCACCCGGATGCACGTCGAGGCCGGCCCGGACCACCTCGCCTTCCTGCCGATGATCCTGGCCCACGCCGATCTGGTCGACTTCGTCTCGCCGGGCCAGCGCGACCACTACAGCACCTTCCGGGACACGCCGTTCGAGTCGCTGTTCCACACCCTGCCGATGTCCCGGATGCTGCGCGAGCGGGCCGCGAAGCTCTTCACAGGGGGCTGCGGGATATCCGACGGCTGGCTGGCCCGGGATCCGGGGGCCGTCGACCGTGACGCGGTCCTGCGCGGCCTGGGCCTCGACGCGTCGCTGCCGGTCTTCTACCACGCGGCCCGCTACGCGGTGCACCACAAGGGCCAGCTGGAGCTGGTCCGCGCCGTCGAGGAGGTCCTGGCGAGCGGTACCGAAGCCGTGTTCGTGCTGCGTTTCGCCACCAACGGCGGCGGCGGGCGGACGGCACCGGCCGCCAACGCCTACTTCCGGAGCGTCGCCGACCGGTTCCCGGGCCGCGTGTACCTGGACTGGCGCCTGGCCGACGAGGACACCCTGTTCGAGCAGGCCGCGTGCGCCGACTTCTGCGTGTTCCCCTCCAAGTTCGAGCTCGACGGCTTCCTCATCGCCCAGGCCGAGGCGATGGCGTGCGGCGCGGTGCCGATCGCGACCGCGCAGAGCGTCACCGCGCACTTCGGGCACGCGTTGCCCGTGGACGACCCGCGGGCGACCGGCCTCTCGCTGCCCGTGTCGTTCCGCGACGACGATCCGGCACTGGCCTCGGCGCTCGCCGCACGCATACGCCAGGCCGTGGCGCTGCGGCGCACGGCCCCCGGCGAGTACGCCCGGCTGTCGGCCAACTCCCGGGCCACCGCGCGCCGGTTCACCTGGGCGCGCAGCGCGGACCGGCGCCTCGCGGCCTTCGCGGACCTGCTGCGCGGCCGGCCCCGGCCCTTCCCCGCCGAGGACGCCGTCCGCTACGGCTGGTTCGACGCCCTGCCCGCGGATGCCTGGTCCCGGCTCCGGCAGTCCGTCGCCCGGTCCGCCGCGGACCTGGGCGACACCACGGCCTACGGACGCTGCGCCCCCCTGGACGAGGGGGCGTACGAGCGGCTCTTCGAAGCCGCGTACGCCCGCGCCGACTTCGCCCGGTGCGCCGAGACGGCCCGCGCGGCCGGGCGGGACGACTGGGCGGCCCGGGTGCGCGGACGGTACCGGGTGCTGCGGGACGCCACGGGCGGCCGGCTGCTGGAGTACCGCCACCCGCACGCCCGGCACGTGGAGATCGCGGTGCCCGGCGCCGTCGCTCCGGCCACCGGCCTGGAGTCGCCCGCGGAGGCCGTCGCCTCCGACGAGGCCGTGCCCGCGGACAGCGGCATGGTGCTGACGGCCCTGGCGCCGGCGGGGGACGGCGTGTTCCGGGGCGCCCTGCCCGGCTCGCCCGCCGGACGGCATCTGCTCGTCATGCTGACCCTGGCCTCCGGGCGGGTCACCTGGGACGCCCTGCCGGCCGGCGACCTCGCCGGCCGCCCGCCCTTCCGGCTGGTGGCGACGGATCTCGACGGCACCCTGCTGCGCAGCGACCAGACCGTCTCCGCCCGCACCCTCGACGCCCTCGCCCGGGCGGCCGAGGCCGGGGCCCGGCACCTCGTGGTCACCGGGAGACCCGCCGCGGCCTGCAAGCAGTACCTGGCCGAACTCGGCTACCGCGGGCTCGCCGTGTGCGGGCAGGGCGCCCAGCTCTACGACGCCGGGGCGGACCGGCTGCTCAGCTCGGCCTCGCTCGACCTCGGCCTCGCCCGGGAGGTGGTGGAGCGCGTCGAGGCGGTGCTCGGGCCTTTGGAACTGGGCGTCGTGACGGCGCCGCCGGAGAGCCGCTTCAAGGTCACCCCCCGGTTCGGCGAACGCGTCCGCCACGGCTGGGACGTCACGACCGACCGCGCCCTGCTGTGGACGGACCCCATCGACAAGCTCGTCCTGCACCACCCGAGCGTCCCCGAGGACGAGGTCGAGACCGTGGCGCGGACGCTGTGCGGGGACCGGGTCACCGTGGTGCACTCGGTGCGCGGCATGGTGGAGGTACTGCCGGCGGGCACCACGAAGGCCGCCGGGGTGGAACGCGCCGCGAGGCTCCTCGGCTGCGACGCGGCCGAGACCGTGGCCTTCGGCGACATGCCCAACGACATCCCGCTCCTGGCCTGGGCCGGGCACGGCGTGGCCGTGGCCAACGCCCATCCGGCGCTGCGGGCCATGGCCGACGAGATCGCGCCCGGCAACGACGAGGACGGCGTCGCCGTCGTCCTGGAACGGCTCTTCGGCACCCGGGAGGAGTCGTCGTGACCGACGCCCTGCGCGAGTTGGCCGAGGCCCACCGCATAGCCACCGCCTACACCACCGACCGGGGGCGGCGGGTGGCGGTGTCCCCCGACACGCTCGTGGCCGTGCTCGCCGCGTGCGGTGTGGACGCGGCCACCGGTGCGGCGGCGCGTGCCGCCCTCGCGGCCCACCGCGAGCGCACGGCGGCCCGGTTGCTGCCCGAGTGCGTCGTCGTACGCCAGGGTGCCGCGCCCCCGCTCGTACCGCCCGGGAACACCGCGGCCGAGGTGGAACTCGAAGGAGGGGGCACAGCCGCCCTCTCCGGTGTCCTGCCCGTCGGCCGGCACACCCTGCACGTCGGCGCGGCGGGGCGGAGCCAGTCGGCGCCGCTGCTCGTCGTACCGGAGCGGCTGCCCGTGCCGGCGGCGCGGCACTGGGGGTTCCTCGTCCAGCTGTACTCGGTGCTCTCGCGCCGCTCGTGGGGCATGGGCGACCTCGGTGACCTGGCGGAGCTGGCGTCCTGGTCGGGTCGCGCGCTCGGGGCGGACTTCGTGCAGCTCGGTCCGCTGCACGCGATGGAGCCCGGTCCGCTGCCGGACCCGTCGCCCTACCGGCCCAGTTCCCGGCGGTACCCCGACCCCATGCACCTGAGGGTGGAGGCGATCCCGGAGTACGCGTATCTGACGGGCGGCCAGCGCCGTACCGCCGACCGGTGCGCCGACCGGGCCCGGGCCCTCAACGAGGGCGTGCTGCGCGGTGATCTGCTCATCGACCGGGAGACGGTGCGCCTGCTCAAGCACGAGGCGCTGCGGGCCGTGCACCGGGTGCCGCTCTCCCCCGGGCGGGCCGCCGCGTTCGCCGCGTTCACCGCGCGGGAGGGCGAGGATTTGACGGACTTCGCCACCTGGTGCGCGCTGGCGGACGTGCACGGCCGGGCCTGGCGTTCCTGGCCGCCCGGACTGCGCGATCCGCGGTCGCCCGCCGTGGCCCGCGCCCGCGGGGAACTGGCCGCCGAGGTGGGCTTCCACCGCTGGCTCGCCTGGGTCACCGACGAACAGCTGGCCGCGGCGCAGACGGCGGCCACCGACGCCGGCATGGCACTCGGCCTGATCCACGACCTGGCCGTCGGGGTGGCCCCGGAGGGCGCCGACGCCTGGGCCCTCCAGGACTGCCTGGCCCCGGGGATGAGCGTCGGCGCTCCCCCGGACGACTTCAACCCGCACGGCCAGGACTGGGCGCAGCCGCCCTGGCGTCCGGGCGCCCTCGCCGCGGCCGGGTACCGGCCGCTCGCCGGGCTGCTGCGGGCCGGGCTGCGGCACGCGGGCGCGCTGCGCGTCGACCACGTGATGGGCCTGTTCCGGCTGTGGTGGGTGCCGGAGGGCAGGCCGCCGTCCGAGGGAACGTACGTCCGCTACGACGGCGAGGCCATGCTGGGCGTGCTGATGCTGGAGGCGCACCGCGCGGGGGCCGCCGTGATCGGCGAGGACCTCGGCACGGTCGAGGCGGGCGTACGCGAGTCCCTCGCCGCGCGGGGCGTCCTCGGCACGTCCGTGCAGCGTTTCGAGTATCTCGGGGGCTCGGCGGGCCGGCACGGTCCGCTGCCGCCCGAGCGGTGGCGGCGCGACTGCCTCGCCACGCTGACCACGCACGACCTGCCGCCGACCGCGGCCTGGCTCAGCGGCGAGCACGTCGCCCTGCGCGCCCGCCTCGGCCTGCTCACCCGTCCCGAGGCGGAGGAGGAGGCCGAGGCCGCCGCCGAGCGCGACGGCTGGCTGGCGGAGCTGGAACGGCTGGGTCTGCTGCCCGACCCGGAGGGCGACGTGGTCGCGCTGCACCGTTTCCTGTGCCGGACACCGGCGCGTCTGCTCGGCGTCTGGCTGCCCGACGCGACCGGCGACCGCCGGTCGCAGAACATCCCCGGCACGTCCGCGGTGTACCCCAACTGGCGGCTGCCCGTGAGCGACGCCCAGGACCGTGCCGTACCGCTGGAGGACCTGCCCGCACAGCCCCTCGTGGCCGCGGTGTCCCGGGTCTTCGCGCACCTCGCGCGGCACGGTGAGAACACGTGAGGAGAGAGATGACAAGCCAGGTTCTCGATCGGGTCGGGCATCCGCCGGCAGGAGTCCGCGAGGATTCCGGCGGTTTCGACCTGAGCGCACCGGACGGCATCCGGTACCGGGTCGACCTCGGCACCGGGGTGCTCGACCCGGACGACACCCTGCTCGCCGGCTACCTGGAGGACCGCCGGGTCGTGGCCTTCGTCAGCCCGACCGTCGACCGGCTCTACGGCGACCGGCTGCGCGCCTGCCTGGAGGCCCATGTCCGGCCCGGCCAGTGGTCCCTGCACGTGATACCCACCGGTGAGCACCACAAGACCCTCGCCGCGGCGGAGCACGTGTGCGCCCTCGCCAAGGCGGACGGGCTGGACCGCCACGGGGTGATGCTCGCCGTCGGCGGCGGCATCGTGGCCGACGTCGTCGGCTTCGCCGCGTCCATCTACGCCCGCGGCGTCCGCTACGTCAAGGTGAACACCACCCTCGTCGGCCAGGTGGACGTCGGCGTCGGGGTGAAGACCGGTGTCAACGCCCTGCGGACGAAGAACATGTTCGGCGCCTACCATCCGGCGCACGCCTCCCTGAACGACCCCGCCTTCCTCGCGACGCTGCCGCACCGGGAGATCCGCTGCGGGCTCGCCGAGATCGTGAAGATGGCCGTGATCCTGGACGGGGACCTGTTCGAGGCGCTGGAACGGCACCCGGACGCCTTCCGGCGCCCGGAGGGTGACGCGCACCCTTCCCACGGGGAGCTGGAGACCTACATCCTGCGCACGTCGATGCGGCTGATGATGGAGGAGCTCTGCCCCAACCTCCGGGAACACGAACTGGCCCGGCTCGTCGACTTCGGTCACACCTTCAGCCCGGTGGTGGAGACGGCCGGCGACCACCGTCTGGAGCACGGCGAGGCGGTCGCCGTCGACATGGCGCTCTCCGCCCACCTGGCACGCCTGCTCGGCCTCGCGGACGACGAGACCTGCGACCGCGTCGTCCGGCTGCTGCGGCGGATCGGGCTGCCGGTGTTCGATCCCGGCACCTGCACCCCGGAGCTGATGACACAGGCGCTGCGCGCCTCCTGGCAGCGCCGGGGCCGCAAACTGCACCTCGTGGTGCCGACGGGCATCGGCAAGGCGGCCTTCGTGGAGGAGCTGGAGGACGTTCCCGGGGACGTCCTGGTCTCCGCGCTGAAGGCGCTCGCGGCGGACGGGGAGCGGCGCGATGCCTGAGGCCGTGGCCAACCTGCGGGAACTGCTGGCCGGCAAGGAGCGGGACCACGGCGGCCTCGGCACGATCCTCGCCCACCGCCTCTTCGCCCGCCGGCCCGGCTCCCCGGGCGCGGAATTCATCGACCTGGCCGTCCTGCCGCCGGGCACCTCGATCGGCCGGCACCGGCACGGCGCCGACCGCGAGACCTACGTCGTGCTGGACGGCGACGGCCTGATGCACCTCGACGGCGAGGAGTTCCGGGTCGGTCCCGGTGACGTCGTGGTCAACGGCCCCTACGGCGAGCACGGCCTGCTCAACGACGGCGAACGGGATCTGCGGCTGCTCGTCTTCGAGGAGGGAAACGGATGAGCGGCGGGCCGGCCGGCGAGATGTTCACCGTGGTCGACGTGGGCGGTACCACGCTGCGGGTGGGCGACTACGATCCCGCGACCGGAGCCGTGCACCGGGTGCGCCGGGTGCCCGTGGACGGCCTGCACCGCGAGCCGGGCGCCCCGGTACCGGTGCTCCAGCGGCGGGTGGTGGCGCAGATCGTGCGCGAGGTCGCCGCGCACACGGGCGGACGGCCGCCGCGGGCGCTGGGCGTGGCCTTCGCCGGGCCGATCACGGCCGCCGGCCTGGTGCTCGCCGCGCCGACCGTCTGGGGACGGCGCGGAGATCCGCTGCCGCTGGGCGAGTTGCTGACGGAACGGACCGGCACCCCGGCCGTCGTCGTCAACGACCTGACCGCGGCGGCCTGGCGGTACGCCGCCACCGAGCCCGGGGACTTCTGCCTGCTCACCATCAGTTCCGGGATCGGCAACAAGGTGTTCCGCGGCGGTGAGGTCCTGCTGGACGCCGACGGTCACGGCGGCGAGCTGGGCCACTGGGTCTGCGACCCGTCCCCCGACGCGCCGCTGTGCGACTGCGGGGGCCGCGGCCACCTCGGCGCCGTCGCCTCCGGGCGGGGCGTGCTGGCCGCGACGCGCCGGGCCGCGCACACCCGGGAGTCCGCCTTCCGCGCCTCGCTGCTGGCGGCGGCGTGCGGCGGCCGCGCGGACCGCATCGGCAACCGGGCGATCGCCGAGGCGGTCCGCGCCGGCGACCCCTTCAGCACGGAGGTGCTGCGCGGCACCCTGACCCCGCTGGCCCAGGCGGTCTCCGGGGTGTTCGCCTCGGTCGGGGTGTGCCGCTACATCCTGATGGGCGGCTTCGCCCTGGCGGTCGGTGAGCCGTACCGGCGCCTGCTGGTCGCCGAGCTGGTGCGGCTGGGCTGCTTCGGCCTCGATCCCGGGCAGATCGACGCCATGGTGTCGCTCGGGGCCGCCGACGACGACCACGGACTGATCGGCGCGGGCCGGCTGCTGGCGGACCGGATGCCGGCGCCGTTCTCCCAGGGGGCGTCGTGAGCGAGCGGATCCTTGTCGTGGGCAGTGGCCTGGTGGGCACCGGGATCGCCCGGCGACTGACGGCGGAGCAGCCCGTGACGCTCGCCTCGCGCCGGCCGCCCTCGGCGCCGCCCGAGGGGTACGGGGCCCGCTGGGCCGCCCTCGACGCCACCGACGCCACCGCCTGCCGGGAGTTGCTGGACCGGCTGCGCCCCCACGGCATCGTCCTGGTGCACGGGCCGTCCGACGTCACCTGGTGCGAGGCCCACCCGGAGGAGGCCCGGGCCGTGCACGTCGGCGTGGCGGAGACCTTCGCCGCCCTGGCGCCGGACGCGCGGATCGTGATGATCTCCACCGACAACGTCTTCGACGGCGGCTCGGCGGACAACACCGAGAGCAGCGCCGTCTCACCGGCGAACGCCTACGGCCGGGCGAAGGCGGAGGCGGAGCGGGCGCTGCTCGCCACGGCGGCCCGGGCGGTGGCCCTGCGGGTCAGCCTCGTCTACGGCCACGAGCCGGCCGACGCGGGCAAGTGGCTGAACTTCTTCGCCGCGTGCGCCCACCGGCTGCGGCACGGACAGCGGATCGAGGCCCCGGACGACCACTGGACGACCCCGGTGCTCCTGGACGACGTGGCGGAGGTGACGGCGGCCCTGCTGCGCGCCGGGCACCCGCTGCCCCCGGTGCTGCACCTGGGCGGGCCCGACCGGCTCACCCGTGCCGCGTGGGCCACCGTGATCGCCGGGGAGCTGGGAGCGCCCGCCGGCTTGGTGACACCGGTACCGCGGGCCCTGACCCGCTATGCCTCCCGTCCGGTGAACGCCTGCCTCACCAGCGAGCTGCTGGCAACCCTGCCCGCCACCGGGCGGATCGCGGTCCGCGGGGTGCGCGAGGGAGCGCGCCTGCTGGCCCCCGCGTTCGCCGGAACCACGGCCGTCTGAAGCCAGGCCGTCCGCACCCCGGCCGTTCGCATCCCGGCCGTTCGCATCCCGGCCGTTTCGAATCCCGTACTCGCGAGGAGCCCCGTGGCCACAGCACCCACCCGTTTCCGGCATGCCCGGCTGTACCTCACCTTCCGCTGCAACTCCCGCTGCGGGTACTGCAATGTCTGGCAGGACCCCGTCTTCGACGGACACCGGGAGCTGACCTCCGACGGGCTGCGGCGCTGCCTCGACGAACTCGCGGAACTGGGCGTGACCTACCTCGACATCACCGGTGGGGAACCCTCCCTGCACCGGGAGCTGGTCACGGCGGTGCGGCACGCACGCGACCTGGGCATGACCGTGGAACTGACCACCAACGCCATCCGGTTCGCCCCGCTGGCGGCCGAAATCGTCCCGCTCGTCGACACGCTGAACATCTCGCTGGACACGCTCAGCGCCGAGCGCTACCACCGCATCCGGGGCACGGACACCCTCGACCGCACCCTCGCCCTGGTGGAGGGCCTGCGGGCCGAGGGAGCGGACAACCTCAAGCTGATCTGCGTGGTGACCGACCGGAACGCCGGGGAGGTGGAGGACGTGGTCGCCTACGCACAGCGGCACCGGGTCGCCGTCTATCTCGCGCCCATGTTCACCTACTTCGCGGCACAGAGCGAGGTGCGCCCGGCCGGCTCGGTACGGATGCTCAAGCTGGCCGCCGTCAACGGACGCGCGAGTACGGCCGCGTCGGCCCAGGCGCCTGCCCGGGTGCCGTCGTCGGAGCTGCTGCGCCGGGTGGCGGAACAGCGGTACGCGCCGTACACCACGGTGAACCTGGCCTTCCTGCACCATCTGCGGACGCTCTCCCCGGCGACCGCGACCGCCTGCGGCGCCAACTCCCGGATCCTGACCGTCGGTCCGGACGGCCGGGTCATGCTGCCCTGCTACCACGAGTGGGACGCCTCGCTCCCGTGGGAACGGCCGTACCGGGAGCTGGTGCGGGACCCGGAGCTGGTCCGGGTGCGTAACGAGGAGGTGGGGCACCGCCCCGGCTGCCGCACCTGCGCGGTCTTTCCCTATCTGGGGCTGCCGATGAGCCACCGGCTCACCACGCCGTTCCTGCTCCAGGCGTTCTCCCGGGAGCTGGACCGGCTCAAGCCGTACGCGGCGGCCCTGACACCCGAGCGCCGCGCCGCGCTGCTCGAACGCAGCGACGCGCTGCTCGCGGAGGCGGAGCGGGTGTCCGCGCCGCTGCGGCCCGGGGAACACCTGGACGAGCTGTACCACTTCGAGGCGGCGGAGGCGGGCGTGCGCACCGGCCTCGCACGGGACCCGGTCCCGGTGGAGGAGCTGCTCGCGGACCACGCCCACGACGACTGCTGGCAGGCGCAGCGGACCCCGCACCGCGTCGTCCGGCTGCTGTACACCGAGATCCTGCCCGCCCTGGCCGCCGAGGCGCACCAGGACCCGGCGCGGGCGTCCGCGCTCACCGCGGACGTACTGGACGTCCACCTCGACTGCTGGCGGATCCTGCTGGCGCTGCTGCCCGGGGGCGCGGCGCCGGACATCGCCGTACGGCGGCGGCTCGCGCACTGGTGCGCGCGGGCCGGTCAGGTCCTCGGCGGCGGTTCCGCGGCGCCGGCACTGGCCCTGCTGGCAAGCCTGAGCACGCTGCCGGCCACGGAGATCGCCTCCTGGGGCTCGCCCCGGGGCCACGCGGAGGAGCCCCTCGTCGTCAAGCTGCTGCGTTCGCTGGCCGGCCCGGAGCGCCGCGCGGAACTGGCTTCCCTGTTCGCACCGGAGTTCACGCCCGCGCTGACGGGCGGACCGGTTCCGGTCGACGCCCCCACGGCGGCGTCCGGGCGGGTACCGACGCCCGAGGAGGCGCGCGGCGGCCACGGCCCGGAGCGGTTCGCGGCCTCGCTGCGCGGGGCGGACACCGGCGCGCTGCGCGACGCCGTGCGGCGCTGGAAGGCGGCGGCGGACCCGGTGACGGCTCCGGACATCGCACGGCGGCTGCTCCTCGCCGAACTCGGCGCCGGTCCCCGGTGACGCCGCCCCCTCGCGCACAGCGGGCCCACGCCCCCGTCCCTCCCCCACACCACCTCTCAGCGGAGCGACCATGAAGATCCCGTCCCTTGCGTCCGGCTACGACGTCGTCATCCTCGGCGGCGGGGTCGCCGGATGCGTCCTGGCGGCACGCCTGAGCGAGGACCCCGGCCGCACCGTGTGCCTCGTGGAGGCGGGCCCCGACTACGGGCCCCGGCGGGAGGACTGGCCCGAGAAGATCCGCAACGCCCGTGCGCTGCCGCGCGAGGACGTGTGGGAACGGCACACCGAGTTCTACCGCGTCCGGGCCCGCGTCCTGGGCGGCTCGTCGTGCATCAACGGCGCCTGGAACACCTGGGGATCGCACGCCGACCACGCGGAATGGACCCGGGCCGGCGGTGCGGCCTGGTCGGCCGGCGCGCTGGAGCCGTACCGGCTGCGGGCCGTGGAACGCATGGGGCTGCGCACCGTACCCGACCGGGAGCTGTCCGCCTGGGCGTCGGCCGCGCTGGCGGCGGCGCGCGAACTCGGCTATCCGGAGGTGGACATGGGCACGCCGGGGGCGCCCGGTCACGGCCGGCCGCTGCTCAACTCCGTCGACGGGCTGCGCTGGAACGCCGCCTTCGCCTACCTGGACCCGGCGACCCGGGCGCGGCCGAACCTGACCGTCCTCGGCGACGCCCTGGTGGACCGCCTGGCCCTGCGCGCGGGCCGGGTGACCGGCGTCCACGTCGTCCTGGACGGGCAGCCGGTGACCCTGGCGGCCGGCACCTGTGTGCTGGCGTCCGGCACCTTCGGTTCCCCCGCCGTGCTCCTGCGCAGCGGCATCGGACCCGCCGGGCACCTGGAGGCGACCGGGATCCGCTGCGCGGCGGACCTCCCCGGTGTCGGCGCCAACCTGTCCGACCAGCCGGGTGTCTTCGTGCCCCTGTCCCCCACGGACGGCCTGAACAAGGCGCTGGCCGCCAAGGAGGCGGCCGGGGAACTGTACGTCAGCCGCATGCTGATCCGCGCGGCCAGCGAGCTGTGCCCGGACGGGGCGTGGGACCTGCACCTCCTGCCCACGGCCGGCCCGCCGCTGTTCGGCTCGCTTCCGCCCGGGCGGTACGAGGCCGGGATCTCCGCGTTCCTGATGAAGCCGGTCTCGCGCGGGCACGTCCGGCTGCGCTCCGCCGATCCCCTGGAGCCCCCCGCGATCGATCCCGCCTTCCTGACCGACCCGGCGGGCCGGGACATCGCCGTCGTCCGGTCGGGCCTGCGGAAGGTGGAGGAACTCGCCACGGCCCTGAAGGCGCTCGCGGGCCCCGCGGAGGCGGCACCGGCCCACACGCTGCCCGACGCCCGCCTGCGGGCCCGGGTGGGCACCTACTGGCATCCCGTGGGCACCTGCGCCATGGGCCCGGCGGACGATCCTCGGTCCGTGGTCGACGGCAGGGGCGCCGTGCACGGTGTCGCGGGGCTGCGCGTCGCCGACGCCTCCATCCTGCCGACCGTGCCGGCCGCCAACACCCAGCTGCCGGTCCTGGCCGTCGCCGAGATGCTCGCCGACACCCTCCGCACCTGACCTTCCGCACCCCGACACGTCCACCACGGAGACCGACATGGCGGCAGAGACCGACATACGCACACACAAGCTGCTGTACGGCTGCATGGGGCTCGGCGGCGGCTGGGACACCGAGCCGTACACGGCCGAGGACATCCGGCACGCGGAGTCCGCGATCGAGGCGGCGCTGGCCGCCGGCATCACGGCCTTCGACCACGCCGACATCTACCGGTACGGCAAGTCGGAGGCCGTCTTCGGGGAGGTGCTCGCCCGCAGCCGCGGCCTGCGGGAGCGCATCGTGCTGCAGACCAAGTGCGGCATCCGGCTGCCCGACGGCGACCGGCCCGGACACTACGACCTGCGGGGCGCCGGCATCGTGCGGCGGGTCGAGGAGACCCTGCTCCGGCTGCGCACGGACGTCCTCGACGTGCTCCTCCTGCACCGGCCCGACCCGCTGACCGACCCCCGGGAGACCGCCGGGGCACTGACCTCCCTGCACGCCCAGGGGCTGGTCCGGCAGTTCGGCGTGTCCAACATGAGCGGCCCGCAGATCGCCGCGCTGCAAGCCCACACGGAGCTCCCGCTGGTCGTCAACCAGCTGGAGATGAGCCTGGCCCGGCGGGACTGGGTGGAGGCGGGCGTCCTGTTCAACACACCCGACGCCACCCGCAACGGCTTCGCGCCCGGCACGCTGGAGTGGTGTGCGGCGAACGGCGTGGGGCTCCAGGCGTGGGGCCCGCTCGCCCAGGGCCGGTTCACCTCGGGCGCGGACACACGGGTGAACCGGCTCGTCGCGGAACTCGCCCGGCGCAAGGAGACCACACCGGAGACCATCCTCCTGTGGTGGCTGCGCCGCCACCCGGCGGGCATCGCCCCCGTCGTCGGCACCACCCGCCCCGGACGCATCACCGCCTGCCGGGACGCGGCCCTCCGCGAGCCGGACCTCACCCACGAGGAGTGGTACGGCCTGTGGACGGCCGCGCGGGAGGCCCCCCTGCCCTGACCGGTGGCCGGCCGGTGCCTAGCCCCGCTTCTTCTTCCACGGTCCGACCCCGAGCTTGCCGGTGGTCCCGAGGTCCAGGTGCGGGGTCACCGTCACCGGTTCGGCGCCCTCCTTCGCCCGGACCCGCACGTAGGGCGCGTTCACCGGTGTGCCGAACCCGGTGGTGTTGCGCCAGACCAGGCCGGCGGTCGCCGACTCGCCGGGTTCCAGGGTGACGGTGCGGGGCGGTTCGTCGAGCCCGGTGCCGGTGGTGATCCCACCGCTGCCGTGGAGGATCCGCACCCCGTCGACGGGCCGGCGGTCGCCGTCCAGGAGTTCCAGCAGCGGGTAGCCGTCGACGGTGTAGGCGCGCGTGCCGCAGTTGTCGAGGTGCAGGCCCACGACGCGCAGGCCCATGGCCGCGTCGCCCTCGTCGGCAGTGACCCGGATCCCGGAGGCCGGGCACGTGCCGGGCCCGGCCGGTGCCTCGCGCGCGGGCACCTTGGTCACCCGGAACACCTCGGCCCCCGTCACCCGTGGTGCGCCGGGCGGCAGTTCCCCGGCCCGGACCGTGCCCCGCGCGGTCTTCCCCGGGCCGATGTCGCGCACGGTCCCGGTCCGGTTGGTCACGGCCCCGCCGTCCGCGCTCACGAAGGTGAAGACGACCGAGTACGTCAGTGTTTCGGTGCCCTCGTTGGTGACCTCGTAGGCGGCGGAGACACCCGAGTCCGCGCCCGTGGCGAGACCGCCGGCGGAGACGGAGTGGTCGCGGGTGGGCGAGGGGGAGGCCGGGGGGAGGGTCAGCGACGTGATCCGTACGCCGTCCTTGCCCGGGTCGTCGACCCGCGTGACGTTCTGCGACGCGGCCGGGCGGGCGTCGGTGCTCCCGGCTCCCGCGCGCTCCGCCCCGCAGGCCGTGAGCAGCAGGGCGGTCGCGGCCAGGGCCGGCAGGAGAAGGGGCGCGGCACATGTCGGCCGGAGGTCAGCGGGTCTGCGCATCCCGACATCTCATCAGGGCGCGCCCCCCGCGCATGCGACGGGGGTCACAGTTCCCGTCACAAGGACGTCACAAGCGAAGGGTCGAGCGGAGCCTGTGAAGATCACCGGTTCCGGTGAGCGGGGCACTGATCGGCGGCACGTGTGAACGGCATCGCGGCGGCGGCCGGCGTGGGCGAGGCCCTGGTCGCCGCCCTGCAAGGCACCGCCCGCCGCCAGGTGCTCACCCCCCACCTGCAGGAGCTGGTCGCCGAGGTCCAGCGGGGACTACGCGCAGGAGTACTTCAGCCCGAGCCGGATCGCGTTCCTCGGCGAGTCCTGCGGCTCCGGGATCAGCCGGCTGGTCGCCGCTCACGACCCCGACGGCCGGGTGGAGACGGTGGTGGCGCCGAGCACCTGGGGCAACCTCCACACCGCGCTGCCCGGCAACGACACCCGGCACCGGGTCGCCGTCGACACGCTGGTCGACGTCACCGGCGGCCCGGAGGAACGGAAGTCCGACGCGGACACCCGGAAGATCCTCCAGGACTTCCGGGACGGCGTGGATCTGCGCGCCGTGCGCGACTGGGCCCTGGAACGTTCGCCGCAGACCTATGCCGACCGGACCAACACCCGTGGCGTCCCGACGTTCTACTCCAACACCTGGCACGAGCCCCTGTGCCCGGTCAACGTGCCCCGACCGTGCGCGAGGCCAGGGCGGGCTGGGACGAGGTCACCACCGGCACCGAGAGGCTGTACCTGGGCGCCACCCCGCCGGGATCCCAGGACGGCGCGCTCGGCACCGATCCGGCCGCCGGCTGGCAGGTCTCCTTCACCACCGGCAATCTCACCGAGGCCACCGCCGTGGACGCCCTGATGACCACCGGCCAGGAAGAGCGGAAGGGCGACCCGAAGGTCTACGACACCGGGAAGTCCGACCGCCGCCACCTCGCCACCTGGGTCTCCCCGGCCGGTGCCCGCCGCGTGCGCGGCATTCCCCGCGTGCACCTGACGGTCACCGGCATCGCGGACCGCTCGACGCTGGTGGCCTACCTGTTCGACCTGGCCCCGGACGGGACCGCCCGCATCATCACCCACGAGCCGTACACCCTCACCGCGGACGGACCCGGCCAGGCCACCACGGCCGCCTGGGACCTCCAGGCGGCCGCCTACGACATCGCCCCGGACCACAGGATCATGCTCGTGGTCAACGCCGGGGACCAGCTGTGCTCGGACGACAATCCCGCCTACAGCTCCCTCCGGATCAGCTCCACCGCGGGCTCCGAGGCCCGCTGCGACCCCCTGGGCTGACCACCCCGTGGGGCCGGCTTCTTGAACAGCTCGTGGACGGCCAGGTAGCTCTGCCCGCCGTGGCCCTCGGCGACGGCGCGCTCGGCGATCTCCTTCATCAGCCGGGGATGGTCGGAATGGATGCCCTGCTCCTCGCTGGTGCGGGTGATGTGGTCCAGCGCGTTGAGGTTCATCTCCAGCGTGTTCAGCGTGCCCGGGTAGTGGCCGGCGTCCAGGTCGGGCGCCACCCGTGCCAGGGCCGCGTAGTCGACCACGACCGGCATGAACCAGCCGAGCGCCAGCTCCGCGAACGTCTCGGCCGGCACGTTCGCGGAGCCGACCAGGGCGGTGGCGTGCAGCCAGCCGTTCAGGGTCGTGTACATCATGTCGAGCATGGCGGTGTTGTAGAGCACCGCGAGACCGGGGTCGTCCCCCAGGTGACGCGGGTCGCCGAGGCTCGTCAGCGGCTCCAGATGCTGTTCGAAGACGGCACGGGAACCGCTGTACAGGAACACCGCGCCCGGTTCGCCCACCATCGGCGGCGGCACCATGATGGCGCCGTCCAGGTAGTCCGCGCCCCGCTCCCGCGACCACCCGACGGCCGCGTGTGCCTCGGCGGGCGTACCGGAGCAGAGGTTGACCAGGGTGCGGCCCCGGAGCGCCTCGGCGGCAGGCTCCAGGACCTCGTACAGGGTGGCGTAGTCGGAGAGGCACACGATGACGAGGGGGCTCGCGGCGACCGCCCCGGCCACGGTCCGCGCCCGCCGGGCCCCCTTCGCGACGAGTCCGTCGGCCTTCTCGGGGCTGCGGTTCCAGACGGTGAGCGGGTGGCCCTTCCTCAGCAGGGTCTCGGCCAGGGCCGTGCCCATCGGGCCGAGTCCTATCAGGGTAACGGGCTTCTTCTGCCAGTCGGTTGGCTGCTGTGTGGTCATGCCGACTAGGTTGGGGTCTCACATCGATGTGAGAGTCAACCCGAGTCTGTGTGGTGAGCGGCACATGCGTATCGGAGAGCTTTCCCGCCGGACCGGCGTCAGCGTGCGTCTCCTGCGCTACTACGAGGAGCAGGGGCTGCTGCGGCCCGAGCGCCGCCCCAGCGGGTACCGCGAATACCCCGAGGACGACGTCCGTACGGTGCGGAACATCCGTACGCTGCTGGGGGCCGGTCTCTCCACGCGGACGATCGCCGCGCTGTTGCCGTGCATGGTGGACGACGGTGACACGCTGATGGCGGCCTGTTCCGGGACGCTTTCCGACCTCCGGCGCGAGCGGGAGCGCATCGACCGGGCGGTGGCCGATCTCCAGGCCGCCGGCGCGGTCCTGGACACCCTCATGACCGCCCCGCTGCCGTACGACATCACCGAGACCGGCGCCTGCCACGCGGCGTAGAAGCTTTGCTCACGCGCCCGCGCTTGCCACGCGTGCGGCCGTTCAAGTGCGGAGGGGAAACGGTTGAACGGCGGGGAGCCGTACGGGGCTTCACCTGCCTCCGTATGATTTGACTAGACCAATCATCGGGTCTACTGTCCTGCGGGTGTTGTGATCACCCGGTGACGGCGTACGGGGAGGGGGAGCCGAGGGCCGGGTGGATGCCGGCGCTGTGGGCCCCGTTCTCGACGGCTTGTCCTTTCCGGTTTTCCAGCGCGACCGGTGCTGTCCAGCGAGCCGCCCCTCATCGTGTGTGCCCGCGGAGGTGCATGACGCAGTGACCGGAACCATCAGGAGCATCGCGCCCATCACCGACGACGTCGATTTCCCTGACGGGATCGACCTCTCCGCCCTTCCGGTCCACCTGCTGTCCACCACCGGTCTGAAGACGGACACCCCTTCCTTCCTGCGGTCGGCGGGTCTCGATCCGGAACACGTGCGCACGCTGTACGAGGCGGGAGCGGACGCGCCTCCGATCGTGGTGCACCGGCGCACCATGCGGGTCGTCGACGGCAGGCACCGGCTGTGCGCCGCCCGGCTCCGGGGCGAGGAGTACATAGCGGCCCGGCTCGTCGACGGCGAGGACGACGAGATCTTCCTCCTGGCCGTGAGGCTCAACATGAGGCACGGTCTTCCGCTGTCCCGGGACGACCGGATGGCCGCGGCCCGGCGCATCATGCGCGGTCACCCGGACTGGTCGGACCGGCGCATCGCGCGGGCCAGCGGTCTGTCGGACAAGACGGTGGCCGCCGTCAGGCGCTCGGCCGGCGACCTGGCGGAGCCGGATACGCGCGTGGGGCGGGACGGGCGGGCGCGCCCCCGGCAGACCGCCGAGGCCCGCACCCGCGCGGCGGAACTGCTGCGGGACAATCCCCGCATCTCCCTGCGGGAACTCGCGAGCGCGGCCGGGATCTCGCTGGGTACGGCCCGGGACGTCAAGGTGCGGGTCCTGCGCGGCGACGACCCGGTCCCGGACGGGCAGCGCCGGCCGAGGGCCTCGCAGGGTCCGCCCGCGCCGCCGGCGGAGCACCGTACCGCGCCGCTGGACCCCGGGGAGCGGCAGCGTGCCATCGCCCGGCTGGCCCGTGACCCGTCGCTGCGGCAGACCGAGACGGGCCGTACCGTCCTGCGGATCCTCGCCGTCCACTCGCTGGGGGCCGCCGAGTTGGAGCGGCTGGCCCGCGCCGTCCCGCCGCACGGGGTCGACGCGGTGCTCACCCTGGCCCGCGCGTGCGCCGACGACTGGTCCCGGTTCGTCCGGCGCCTGGAGTCGGGGGCGCTGGTCGGGCCGGCGGCGGAGGGCCGGAGCCGGCCCTGACCGGGGATGCGCGCAGGCCGCCTCCGGGGGACGTGCGGTGTCAGAGCGGCCTCTCCCCCGCGAGGTTTCCCCCGCGGCGGGACTTCCCGGTCCGCGCGTCCCCGGGCCGTGGGCGCTCCGTGGCCAGCAGGGCGGCCGCGTACGCGCGCAGTACCGGCTGTTCCCACGGGCCGACGACCTGGCGGACCCGGCAGCCGCCCGCGCGTACCGGCAGGGCGACCGCCGCGGCGTACCGGTACATCCGGTAGTCGCCGGACGCGGTGGCGTGGAAGGCGCGGGGGCTCGTGCCGGCCAGCTCGGCCCACTCCCGCTGGCCGAGGCCCAGCGCCGTACGGGACAGCTCCAGCAGGACCGGTGCGCACAGTCCCGGCCGCAGCGCCGTCACCGCCATGCCGTTCCGCGTGGTGGCGAGGTCGGCGCAGAGCGGTCCGTCGTCGCAGGCGTGCCGTTCGTCCAGCGCGCCGAGCACGGTGTCGACGGCCCAGTCCTGCTCCGGGCCCCGGCGGGGCAGCAGATACGCGGCGTGGAACGCGCACGGATGGGAGCCACCCGCGGCCCCGCCCACCCTCCAGATGGCGCAGATCCGGCGGGTGCGCCCCAGCACCAGGGCGTTGACGTGAAGTCCTGGTCCGGTGGCTGGCATCGCGTGTCTCCTGGAGGGCACCGCGTGGTGCGGTCGGGATGGTGGGCGCCGGCCGGGTCCGGGGCTGCCGGACCCGGCGGGTACTGCCCTCAGCGGCTCAGGACGTAACCGTCGCCGGGCCGGTGATCGCGGGAGCGCCGCAGATCGGCGACGGCGAAGGTACGCAGCAGCCAGCGGTCGGCACCGTCGTAGCGGGGCCGGAACGCCGTACGCCCGTGCGTGGTCACCCGGTTGTCGACGACCACGAGGTCGCCCGGGGCCAGCCGGACCGTGTGGGCCGCGGCGTCCACGGCGGCCTCCAGTTCGGCGAGCGCCAGGCGTGCCCGGGGTGTGGTCCCGGTGGTGGCGGCGAAGTCCACCCGCAGGTCGGGGTCGTCCGGGTCGCCGCGCAGGACGGGCCCGGGCGGGGTGGCCCCGCCCGCCGCCCCGAAGGAGGGCGGCGGCTGGGTGCTGAACTCCGGGAGGCGCAGGATCTCGCGGGTCCGGTCCGCAAGGGCGGGCAGCGCCTGCCGGACCGACCCGGTGCGCAGGCCCGCCGTGCCGTCGTGGTCGGCGCGCAGGCACAGCAGCATCACGAAGTCCGGCCGGTGCTCGTGGAAGGCGTTCTCCGTGTGGAAGGAGAGCGGGGTGGAGCCCGCGTTCCCCTGGAAGTCCTCCTGGCCCGGGACCGGCACCACGTCCTGCACCAGCGCGCCCGACTTCTCCGGGGCGTAGGCGGCCGGGTCCCCCAGGCCGCCGGCCGCGGTCATCAGCAGGGCCGTGGCCGGCACCGTCGCCCGGCGGCGGACGGAGCCGCTGACGGTCGGGGTGGGGGGCAGCAGTGCCTCGTCCACGGGGATGCCCCTGATCAGCAGGGCGCCGCTGTCGCCGGAGTGCCTGCGGAAGGCGCGGACGGTCTGCCGCAGCCGGACGGGCAGCCGCTCCCAGGCCGCGCACGCGGCGGCGGTGAACTCCGGGTCGTCCAGCATGCCGTCCGCGGTGTGCGCCACGCTCCGCGCGGCCCGCCGTACGGCCTCGGACTCGTCGGCGGACAGCGCCAGCGCGGGCGGAGCGGCCGTTTCGAGGCCGACGGTGCTCATCGGGTCTCCCTCCGGTCCTGCCAGTCCGTGGCCAGCTCGGTGGGGGCGGGTGCCCGGCCGGGCTCGGCCTCCGCCGACCAGAGCAGCACCCTGCTGTCCCAGGAGGCGGTGACCGGGTGGTCGCCCAGCCAGGTCACCGCGCTGACGGCGCTGCCGTGCCCGTCCAGCACGTGGCTGTGCAGCGGGGCCAGGGTGTCGGGGTCGAGGACCCACAGCCGCGCGGTGTAGTCGTAGGAGCCGGTGACCAGCAGCGGCCGGCCGCCGGGGTGCCACGCCGCGCACTTGGCGGACTCGTCGTGGCCGACCAGGACCTGGAGCAGTTCGCCGGTCTCGAGGTCGTACAGGCGGCAGGTGCGGTCCCGGGAGACGGTGGCGAGCAGCGCCCGGCCGGCCACCTCCGTCACCGATCCGCCGTTGAGCAGCTCGCCGTGCCCGCCGAAGGAGCGGATGAGGGTTCCGTCCGTGTCGATCAGGTGGGCCTGGCGGTCGGTGGAGTAGGTGACCAGGCGTCCGGAGTCCACCCAGGACACGTCCTTGATGGCTCCGTCGTGGCCGTCGTAGTGGACGCCGGGCACCAGCTCGGCGCCCGTCCAGGTGTACAGGTCGAGCCCGCCCTCGTAGTCGGCGACCGCGAGCCGCCGGCCGTCCGGCGACCAGGCGACCCGGTTCACCGGGTGCTCGCGCTCGACGAACGCGACATCGCGGCCGGTTCGCGCGTCGGCCACCCCGACCCGGCCGGAGAAGGAGCCGTACGCGACGAGTCCGGGCAGCCCGGCGGACAGCGCCACCGTGTTGACGAGGCTGCCGTTGCCCACCGGGACCTCGGGCGCCGTCGCGCCCGGCTCGCCCCAGAAGCGGACCGTGCCGTTGTCGCAGCCCGCCGCGAGCGCCTCGCCGGCGGCGGAGACGTGGTTGACGCCGTGGGTGGCGACCGGCGCGTCGAGGGTGATCTCCCGGACCTCGTCGGGCAGGGCGTCGGCGGGGATCTCGGGAACGTCGATGACCGCCGGGCGCGCCGAGAAGGTGCCCGCGACCAGGGTCCGCCCGTCCGCCGACCAGTCCACCGAGCGGGGCCACAGGTGCGGGCCGTACCAGCGCACCAGGGGCCGGCAGTCGGCGATGTGCCAGAGGGTGACCGTGCTGTCGTAGGCCCCGATGACGAGCCGTGAACCGTCCTGGGACCAGGCGACCGACTTCACGGCGGCGGTGTACGGGCCGACCTTGGTGACCAGTTCGCCGTCGGACCGCACGATGTGCACGAAGCCGTCGTCGCAGCTGGCCGCCAGCAGGGTGCCGTCCGGGGACCACCGGCACATCTCCGCGTGACCGGCCTGCGGGAGGTCGCGCAGCAGGGAGCCGTCGGTGTCCCACAGCCGGATGGTCGCGTCCTCGCCGCAGCTCGCGAGGACGCCCGTGGCGGAGGCGTCGACCGACATGCAGTGGTCGGCGTGGAAGATGACACCCTCCTCCAGGGTGCCGGTGCGGATGTCCCAGATCCGGCCCGTGCCGTCCTGGGAGACGGTGACCAGGCGGTTCTCGTCCAGCCAGGCCAGCGCGTTGAGGTCGTCGGGCTGCCGGGCGAGCAACTGGACCTGACGGCCGGTGGCCACGTCCCAGATCCGGCAGGTCTTGTCGGCCGAGCCGCTGGCCAGCAGCCGGCCGGAGGGGGAGAACCGCACACCGTTGACCAGGCGGGAGTGGCGGCCGACCCAGAGCGGGGCGGTGCCGGACCGCTCCCACAGGGCCACCCGGCCGTCGTACCCGGCGCTGGCGAAGTGGACGCCGTCCGGGCTGAACGCCACGGACGTCTGGGGGGAGGCGTGCACCGCGGTGCCGCTGTCGGGGGACTCGGGCTGGAAGACGTCGACGGTTCGCATGCTCTTCTCGCACTCCTTGAACGCGTTTCGGTGTCGGCGGCGGAAGGGTCAGGGTCCGGTGGTGCGGTGGGGTGTCCGCGGGCGGGCCGGGGGCGCCGGTTCGCGGGCCAGTTCCGTGCCGGTGGTCAGGCCCTCCTCGACCAGCGTGCGCAGGGGGTCCATGACCCGGCGCAGCAGCGGGAGCCCGGCCACCTGTGCCAGGCCGCCCAGGGGGATGGTCTCGGCCGCGCGCGCCCGTACGGCCGGATCGGGGCGCGGCTCGCCGGTCAGCGCGGGGCCGGTGGGCAGGCGGGCCAGGACGAAGCCGTAGAGGACTCCGGCGGTCCAGGCAGCGGTGGCGTGGTGGATGTGCAGTCCGCCGGCCGTGAGCCGGCGCAGCAGCGCGGCCGGCCGGGGCTCGTCGCGGGCCAGGCGCCGGATCCGGTCGGGGTCCAGGCCCAGCTCCGGTACGCACTCGTCCCAGTAGGTCTTCACGTAGGTGCCGTCGGGGCCGGTGGGTGTGATGCCGTAGACGTGGCCCTTGAAGAAGTGGGGGTAGAAGCCCAGTGGTCCGAGGGTGGCGGTGCCTGTCCGGCCGCCGCCCGTGTCGTCGGCGAAGCAGGCAGAACGCCGGGGCCCCTGGTTGTCGTTGCCCACCAGGCTGTCGCCCGCGCCGTGTTCGACCAGGTTGGGCACGGAGATGAACAGGGCCCGGCCCCGCCGGCGCAGGAAGGCGGCCAGCGCCTCGTCGTCGGGGGGCGCGTCGGCCGCGAGCAAGGTCTTCGCGTGGGCGGCGAATTCGGCGGCCAGCGCGCGGGGCAGCACGACGGCGAGGGAGGGCACGTACTCGTCCGGGACGGCCTGGGCCCAGCCGGCGCCCGCGAGGGCGGCGAGCCGGACGGGTGAGCCGTTCCAGTGGTTCCAGTTGCTGTAGAAGGCGATCGGGTCGTCCGGCCGGCTCCGTACGGCCTCGGCCACGAGGTCCGTGAATCCGGCGGCGGGCAGGGCGTCGTCCTGGAGGACGAGCCGGTGGCTCGCCTCGCCGTACGGGCCGTCCCAGGCGGCCGCCGCGGTGCGCAGGGCGCTCGGGGGGCCGTCGGGCTCCGGGTCGAGGACGACGCACCGGTCGTCGCCGTCGAGCCGGGCCAGGACGGCCTCCGCCTGGGGCCGTCGACGCGGGTGGGCCATGATCCGGATGCCGATGCGCGGCGCCGGTCCGGGACGGCCGGCGTCGGTGGCCGGGCGCTGTGCCATGTCACTTCCTCGGAGGGCCGCAGGGATCTGTGTCATGTCACTTCCTCGCAGGGCGTGGGGCACGGCGGGCGGGGGAACCGGTCATGTCGCTTCCTTGGCCGTCGCGGGGGGCGGGTCCCGGTCCGGCCCGGTGTCCCGGGTCGCCCGCGCCGGGTCCGGGCGGTCGGGGGGCGGGCCGGCCGTCTCCTCCTCTTCCTCCGGGCCGGCGGCGCCACGGGCCGCCACCCGGTGGGCCGTGGCCCGCAGCCCCGCGGCCGCGAGCAGGGCGATCCCGCCGAACGCGGCGCACACCCAGGGGGCGCCCCGGTCCAGGACGAACCCGGCGAGCGCGGGGGTCAGGAGCCCGGACACCGCCCAGGAGAGCTGGAACAGCGACATGTACCGGCCGCGGATCGCCGCCGGGGCGCTGCTGGCCACCAGGGCGTTGGCGGCGGGGAGGCTGATCATCTCCCCCACGGTGAAGGCCAGCAGCACCGGCACGAGCAGGACGATCGCGATGGTGGTGGGCAGGCCGGTCACCAGGTACAGGCCGGTGAAGACGGCCGTGAAGACCAGTGCCGCCCGCACCAGCAGCCGCTCCCGGGGGACACCGGAGACCTTCGCGGTGACCGGCAGCTGCGCCAGCGTGATGACGACGCTGTTGATGCCGAGGAAGAACGCCGGGACCCAGCCCGGCAGTCCCATGATCTCCACGGTGTAGGCGGGCAGCAGCGTCGCCGGCAGCGCCCAGGCGAAGGTGAGCAGCATGAAGGAGAGGCAGAACGCGGTGAACGCGTGGTCCTTCACCGCTCCCCGCCAGCCGGTCTCCGGTCCGGTACCGGGCGCCTCGGTGCCGGCCGTGCCGTCGGCGGCGCCGGCGGCCCCGGTGCGCGGCCGGGTCGCGGGAGCGCGCACCCCGGCCAGCAGCACCGCGGCGACCAGTGACGTCGCCACGTTCACGGCGAGTACCAGGTCCGCGGCCCCGTGACCGAAGGCGACGGTCAGCGCGGAGCTGGCGAGCGCGCCGGTCGCGACGGTGAAGTTCTTGATGGTGCCCACCGCCGCGTAGGTGGCGTCCAGCGCGCGCCCGGAGGCCAGGTCGACCACGAGCACCGGCCAGCTCGCCCAGTACAGCCGGTCGCCGGCCATGACCAGGAACGTCGCCACCGCGATGAGGGTCCAGTCGGAGGCGAACGGATAGAGGCCGTAGCCCAGGGCGGTGACCAGGTTCGAGCCGACCAGCACGCCCTTGGCGGCGAACCGGTCGACCAGCCAGCCCGCCACCAGCGCCATCGGCAGGGAGGCCAGGGTGCCGGCGCTGACCGCCGAGCCGATCGCCGAGAAGGACAGGCCGGTGCCGAAGGAGAAGTACAGGAACGCGAGGGGGGCGAACAGGCCCCAGCCGAACGTGTCGATGAAGACGGAGGCGAAGATCCGGCCCCGCTGCCGGACCCGGGGCAGCACCGGGCCGATCACGCCGGCCCCTGCCCGGACTCGGGCCGCACCTTGTGCCAGGTGTCGCGGCCGGTGGCCAGTTCCCACACGGCCCGCCAGGCGGAGGTCGACTCCAGGACCTCGAAGGGCAGCAGGAAGAACCAGCCCGAGCCCACCCGCAGGACCTCCCACACCGGGTCGCGGGCGACCGCGCGGATGCGCAGCGCCTCGCCGGCCAGCAGGGCGGCGGCGGGGAGGCGCAGCGCGCGGCGGCGCACCGCCGCGGCGGCCACGGGTACCACTGCGAGCTGTGCCAGCAGGCTGAGCGTCATCAGCGCCACGGCGCGGCGCGGCCGGGGCGGCAGCGGGGCGCCGGCCAGCAGCCGGAAGCCGATGTCGAGTTGGCCGCGGATCCAGCGGGTGCGCTGCCGGAGCGCGGGGCCGACCACCGAGGTGCGCGTCCCGTACGAGAAGGAGACGATCCGGCCCATACGCACCCCGCGGGCGGCGGCCCGTACGGCCCACTCGTACAGCTCCTCCACGCCGTCCTCGCGCAGCGGCCCGACCGCGTCCAGTGCCGTGCGGCGGAAGTAGACCGAGCTGCCGAGAAGCATGTGCATGCCGGTACGGCGGTTCACGTACTCCATCGCGCCGAAGAAGGCGGCCGACTGGGCCAGCGTGGTGCGGTTGACCAGGTCACCGCCGGGTTCGGGGAGTTCTATGGCGTCCACCACGTCCAGGCCCCCGGCTTCGAGCGCCGCGACCGCCTGCCGCAACTGGCCCGGGTCCGGCACCGTGTCGGCGTCGTAGACGGCGACGAACGGATCGCCGGTCCCGCGCAGCGCGTGGTTGAGGGCCTTGGCCTTGGGGGTCATCGAGGGGACCGCCACCACCCGCAGATCACCGGCGAAGTCCGCCCTGGCCGACTCGGCGACGGCCTGCGCCACCGCCACGTCGTCCGGCGTCCGGGCGTCCAGCAGCCAGCGCACGGACAGCTTCTCGTGCGGGTAGTCCAGCGACCGCAGCATGCCGGCCGAGCGCCGCAGGATGTCGGCGGGCTCCCGGTAGAAGGGGATGAGAACGGTGACCGGGGGCAGGTCCGGGCCGTCGGCCCCGGGCGGCTCCCGGTGTGCGTCGAGACGGGCGGAGGGGAGAAGGAATCCAGTCACTGTGATCCTCTGCTGGGGGTCCTCTGCTGGCGGGCCCTCTGTCACGGGGCCTCTGCCGGGGGTCAGGCGGAGGGACGGGGCCCGGGCGGCCGTGGGTCGCGTCCGGCGGGGCGGGCACCGGCGCGGAGCGCGCGGTACGGCGCGCCGGCCGGACCGGTCCCGGCCGCACGGGGCGCCGGCCGAACCGGAGCGGATCTACGGGGGCGTCGGCGGTCCGGCGCGGGCGTTCCGGTGCGGGCGTCGGCCGCCGCGCCCGGACCGCCCACGGTGGTGGCGCACTCCCGGGGGGTCCACCGCCGTTCGGCGCGTACGGCGGTGAACCTCCTCCCGGGCGGGGCCCCGGCCTTGCCCGCACGGTCCTCGCCGGCCGGTTCGGCACGAAGGCTCCCTGCCCCGGTCAGGGCCCGGGGGCAAGGGCCGGCGCGGCCCCGGTGGGCGCGCGGTCAGATGTCCAGCGCATGGCCGGCTCGCTCGCGCTTGGCCTTCAGGTAGGCCCGGTTGTTCTCGTTGAGGAACGTTCCCGTGGTGAGGACGTCGGTGATGTCAATTCCGTGCGAGCGCAACTGGGCGCCCTTCTCCGGGTTGTTGGTGAGGAGGCGGATGGTGGTGACATCCAACGCCCCCAGCATGTCCGCGGCCACCCGGTAGTCGCGCAGATCGTGCCCGAAGTTCAGTACCGCATTGGCCTCGAAGGTGTCGAGTCCCTGGTCCTGCAGGAGATATGCGTCGAACTTGTTGTAGAGGCCGATCCCGCGGCCTTCCTGCCGCAGATAGAGGATGATTCCGCCTTCCCTGGAGCAGACGGCCAGGGCCTCGTGCAACTGCGGTCCGCAGTCGCAGCGCTGCGAGCCGAAGACGTCTCCGGTGAGGCATTCGGAATGCACCCGTACCAACGGTTCGGGGGTCCGGTCCCAGCCGGGCAGGAGAAGCGCGATGTGCTCGCGGCCGTCCTGAAGGCCGTGGAAGCTCACCATCGTGCTGGGCCGGCGCCCCAGTCCGGGCACATCGACCGGCACGTCCACCCGTGATCTCACCCGTACCGTCTGCGCCGGCGCGTCAACTACGGCCGAGTTCTCCTCCGTACGCATGTCCCACCCTCCAGCCACTCGTTTTCCTGCGGAATTCGATGAACGGTGCGGTGGTCATCCCCACTGCGAATCCCCGGCGTTTCCGTCGGCCACGCTGATCTCGTGGTGAGGTTCGTGGTGCATTCCTCCGAGGGCCGGTGAACCGAGCACCAAGGCGGCCGCCACGACAAGGGCGGCGATGATTCCGTGAAGGTTCTTGGACGCGTCCATGGATACACCTCTCCGTCCTTTCCGGCGCATCCGTCCGGATCAGGTCCGGGTGTTTCCCGGTGCACCCCATGCTGCGCAGGAGTTCACTCTTGCGACAGGGGAAAGCTGTGGCAAGATCCTGCATCGCGTGAACATGAAGGTGGGACATATGTGCATGAACGCGCACACCGCGCCCGGAATTCAGGATTCCGATATCTGCGAGGCAGGACTGAGCTTCTACGCGGACGTACTGAAGGGCCGCACGCCGGCCGAGGAGTGTCCCGAATGCCTGACCCGCCTGGGGCTGCTCCGGCGGGGGGCCGACGGCTGCCTGGTCGCCATACCTCCGGGACTCGCCGCGATCGGCCTGGTACGCCCCCTCGAAGCCGCCATCGACGCCCGGCAGCACGCCCTCGACTCGGTACGCAGATCGATCAACCGCGCCGAGCTGGTCTACCGGGAGACCTACCGCAGCGACGGCGTCCAGGCCGCCCGCGTGATCACCGGGGAGGAGATCATCAGCACCACCCTCTCCCTGGCCGTTGAGTCCTGCCAGGAGGAACTGCTCACCGCCCAGCCCGGCGGCGGCCGGCCGCGGGAGCTGCTGGAGAAGGCCCTCGCCTCCGACGTGGCCGCACTCCGCCGCGGCGTCCGGCAGCGCACCATCTACCAGCACACCGTCCGCACCCACAGCCCGACCCTCTCCTACGTGGAGAGGATCTCCGAGGCGGGGGCCGAAGTACGCACCCTGGACACGGTGTTCGACCGTCTCATCGTGTGCGACCGGCGGATCGCCTTCGTGCCCGACCCGGGCGCCCGGCGGAGCCAGACCGCCCTGGCCGTCGAACATCCCGGCCTGATCCGGTACCTGGTCTCGGTCTTCGAGGACGCCTGGGAACGGGCCACCCCGCTCGACTGCCCTCCCGGCACCCACCGCCCGCCCCTGCTCGCCGACGAGACCCGCCGGGCGGTGCTGCAGCTCATGGTGAACGGCTACACCGACGAGGCCATCGCCGGCCGGCTCGGCATGAGCGTCCGGACCGTCGCCAACCACGTGCGCAAGGCGTCGGAGGTCTTCAACAGCCGCAGCCGCGCCCAGCTCGCGTACCTCATCGCCAAGGCGGGCGCCCTCGACGAGGGGCTCGACGCCTCCGCCCGCGCGCCGGAGGAATCGGATTCGCGCGTGGTACGGACCTGTTGACCCTCCGCTCAAGGTCACTTTAGGGTTGCGTCCGGATCACCGAACAATGGACTTTCGGCCACAGATGGGGATTCCATGGACCAGAACGGCACATCTCGGCGCAGTTCGGTAGGAACCTCGGATTCCGCAGCCACGCTGCCGCCGGTCAGTCTCGATCAGGCCCACTCCCCGCAGAAGGTGCTGGCACACGGTGACCTGCTGCGGAGGTTCGTCGCCGGCGAGGAGTTCAAACCGGTCCACATGAGGATCGGGATCATGGGCGCCTGCAACATGCGCTGCAACTTCTGCAACTTCCACTCCCCCAACGAGAAACAGTTCTACGACCTGTTCTCCTTCAAGGACTCGATCCCCACCGACAAGGCCGTCACGCTGATGCGGGAGTTCGCGGCCAACGACGGCCGCGCGGTGACCTTCTGCGGCAGTGGCGAGTGCACCATCCACCCCGGGTACACGGAGATCAGCCGGGCCGCCCACGAGTCCGGACTGCGCATCGGCCTGATCACCAACGGTTCCCGGCTCGGCCGTCCGGCCGTCGCCGAGACCGTCGCGGCCACCCACACCTGGGTGCGCATCGGCCTCAACGCCGGGACCGAGGCCACGTTCAACGAGATCACCCGGGACCGGGAGCAGACCTTCGCCTCCTTCGTCGGAGCGGTCGGACGGCTGCGGGAGACGGCGGTGGCGCCGGACTTCCGGATCGGCTTCAACTTCGTGATCACCCGGCAGAACCACCGGGAGATCCTGGCCGCGGCCCGGATCGGACGGGAGTCCGGGGCCCACTACGTGCGCTTCGAGCCGGAGTTCTACAGCGCGCTCGGCCACGAGACCATCGAGACGGTGATGCCGGACATCGCCGAATCCCTGCGCCGGGCGGCCGAGTTGTCCACCGACTCCTTCGAGGTCTCGGTCCCCAAGCTCGACCGCGGCCCGATGGACCGGGTCGAGGAGGTCGAGGGCGACTTCGAGCGGTGCCACTACAGCCGCTTCGTCACCGCGGTGGGCGCCGACGGCAACCTGTACCCGTGCCCGCAGGTCCACCTCAACAGCCGCTACCTGATCGGCAACGTGCTCGACCAGGGCTACGCCCAGGTGCTGGAGGGCGGCCCGCGCGCCGAGTGGGAGGCCGCCAACCCGCGCCGTACCGACCTGTGCAAGTCGTGCTTCTACCGCCCGCAGAACGAACTGCTGGAGCACCTCCACCGCGGGCAGATCCAGCTCGACCAGGCGCTGGACTCGTACGCCGTGGAAGTCCCGAGCACCCTGCACGCCGACTTCGTCTGACGGCCGTGCCGCCGGCCCGGCGGCCGGAAACACCCACCCCTCTCACGGAACCGGTCCGGCACACACCATGCAGATCCGCCACTTGCAACGGGTCCTGACGCCCGAGCCGACCCCGCGTGACACCCCCGGCGGCCGCCCGCTGCGCTCCCTCGTACGGCGGCTGGCGCGCGTCGATCCCGGGTCCCGCGACGTCACGGTCACCGCCTCCGCCACCACCGTCCGGGACGGCCTGCGGTACGAGGAGCTGACGCTCGGCTCGCCGGCACGCGGGGAGTTCCGCGCGGTGCTGCTCTCCCCCGAGCACGCCCGGCCGGGGCCCGGCGTGCTCGTCCTCGGCGGCAAGAACGCCCGGCTGGAACAGCTGACCGGCGAGGTGGCACCCGACCACCCGGACCGCAACACCGCCGAGCGGCTGGCCCGCGCGGGTTTCACCACCCTGGCGTTCGACCACGGCGTCCTCGGCGGCATCGCGCCCGAGCGGCTCGGCGGGCGGGACGAGGGTGCCGTCCTGGCCCACGCGTTCGCCCTCACCGGCCGCTGTCTGCTCGGCGCCCTCGTCGGGGACGCGCTCGGCGCCCTGGCGGTGCTGCGCGCCCATCCGCTGGTCGACGGCGAGCGCGTCGGGCTGCTCGGGCACAGTCTGGGCGCGGCCGTGGCGCTGCACACCGCGCTGCTCGCCGACCGTCCGCTCCCGGTGTGCGCCGCCAGTCACCTGGGCACCTATCCGGCCCTGTTCGGGCGGCTCTTCACGGGGTTCGAGGGCGCGGCGGTGCCGGGCATCCTCGAATACGCCGATCTGCCCGACCTCTACGCCGCGCTGGCCCCCGCGCCGCTCCAGCTCCAGTACGGCACCGACGACCCGTTCCTGGAGCCGGCCGACGCGCGTGCCGCCGCCGAGACGGTCCGCCGGGGCTACCGGGCGGCGGGCGCGCCGGAGCCCCGGGTGCTCGAACTCCCCATGGGCCACGGCACCCACGTGGCGCACGCGGTGGAGTTCCTCACCCACGCGCTGGCCGCGCCCCCGGCGGACCCGGCCCCCGTGCCGGCCCAGCGCATCCGCTTCGACGTCACCGAGCGCCGTGCCGTCCTGGACCGTGTGGACACGGCCCTGGCCTCCGGCGTTCTCACCCAGGGGCCGCTGGTCGCCCGGTTCGAGGAGCTGGCCGGGGACTGGACCGGCACGGCGGGCGTCGCCGTCTCGTCCGGTTCCGCCGCCCTGGAGATCGCCCTGCGGATCCTGGACGTGGCGGGCGGGACCGTGCTGATGCCCGTCAACACGTTCTTCGCGACCGCCGCCGCGGCCGTCCGCGCGGGCGCCCGGGTCCGGTTCGTCGACATCGAGCCCGAGGGGCTGGGCATGGACCCGGCCGCGCTGCGCGCCGCCCTGGACAGCGAGCCCGGCGCCCGGGCCGTGGTGCCCGTCCACATCGGGGGCATCGTGCCGCCGTCGCTCGACGAGGTGCTCGCCCTGTGCGCGGAACACGGCGCTGCGGTGCTGGAGGACGCCGCGCACGCCTTCGGCAGCACGCTGCGCGGGCGTCCGGCGGGCAGCCTCGGCCGGTTCGGCGCGTTCTCCTTCTTCCCGACGAAGGTCGCCCTCAGCGGCGAGGGCGGACTGGTCACCGGCGCGGCGCCGGAGGACCTGGAAGCCGTACGGCGGTGGCGCGACCACGGCAAGAGCGCGGCGGGCTCCACCCTGCACGACCGGCCGGGCGGCAACTGGCGGCTCAGCGAACTGCACGCCGCCGTCGGCACGGTGGACCTCGAACGCTTCGCCGCCACCCTCGCCGCCCGGCGGGCCCTCGCCGCGCGGTACGACGCACTGCTCGACGGAATCCCCGGACTGCGGCCGCACCCGGTCCCCGGGGAGTCCGGGAGCAACTACTACAAGTACCTGGCCCACCTGGACGAGACCGTCGACCGGGAGGTCCTGAAGAAGCGGCTGCGGGACCGGCACGGCGTGCACCTCGCGGGCGAGGTGTACGACCACCTCCTGTGCGACCAGCCGTACTTCGGCGCCGCCGCGGGCACGGACGGCGACTTCCCGCGGGCCCGGCGGTTCGCCCGGCACCACATCGCCCTGCCCCTGTTCCCCTCGCTCACCGAGGAGGAGCAGGAGCGGGTGGTCTCGGCGCTCCGTGGCGAGCTGTCATGACGCCCGTCGTCCACGCGTTCCGCCGCGGGGCGTGGCAGTCCTCCCTCGACACGGCGGTGCTGCCGGGGCCGGCCGGCACCCGGCTCGCCCTGGTGCCGGAGATCGTGGCCGCGGACGACCGCCGCTGGTGGGACCGTACGGCGCCCGGCCTGCCCCCCGTACCGGACGGGCGGCGCGGGCTGCTGCTGCGCGCCCTGGACCTGTTCGAGCACGGGACCCTCGCGGTGGGCGGGCTGGGGCGGCAGAGCGCTGAGGACTTCCGCGCGGCGCTGTGGGAGACGGCCGGGCTCCCCCGGTCCCTGGTCGACCGCTGGTGCGGGATGCTCAGGGCCGCGTCGGCGGAGCGGCCGGTGCCGCAGGCCGACGCGGCGGTGGCGCTGGTGGCGTTGCCGGGCAACACCTTCACCTGCCTGGACGCGGTCCTCGAACAGGCGGAACGTTCCGCCGCGGTGTGGATCCGGCCCAGCAGGCGCGAGCCCCTCTCCGCGGCGCGGCTGACCGCGGCCCTGCTGGAGGCGGGCTGGCCGCCGGAGCGGATCGTGTTCTGCCCGACCGGCCGGCGGGAACTCGACGGCCTGGTGCGGCTCACCGACCGCCAGGTGGTCTTCGGCGGTTCCTCGCTGGCCGCGTCGGTGCGCTCCGCGGCCGGGCTGAGCCTGCGCGGGCCCGGCCGGGGCTGTGCGCTGGTGCCGCGGGACATGGGGACCGCCGAGGCGGTCGACTGGCTGCTGCCTCTGGTCGCGGCCGACTCCGGGCGGTTCTGCAGCAACGTGCGCACCGTGGTCCGTCCCGGGCCGGCCGAGCCGCTGGCCACCGCCCTGGCCGACGCCCTGGACGCGGCCACCGGTGAGTCCGGCGGCGGCGACTGGCCGCTGACGGCCTTCCGGGAACCGGGCGCGGCCGAGCGCGCGGCCCGCTCCGTGACGGACCTGATGGGTCCGGCGGACCGGTTGCTCACCCGCCGGCCCCCGGTCCTCGCGGCGCCCGGCGGCGACCGGTACGTCACCCCGCACCTGGTGCTGATCGGGGAACCGGACCCGGACCCCCGACGGCACCCGCTGATCGGCCACGAGGTCCCGTTCCCGTTCGCAGCCGTGGTGAGCGCCACCGGCGCGGCCGCCGAGGCGATCGCCGGCCGGTCCCTGTTCGTGTACCGCCCCCCGGGCGCGGGCGACGGCGTGAGGAGAAGTCGATGACCAGCGTACGAAGCGCTCCGCCGGCCCCCGCGACGGTCTGGGCCGCCATGCGCGAGCGCGTCCCGGAACTCGCCGTCGACCTGGACACCTGGACGCGGCGCATGATGCGGTGGCACTTCTCGCCGGAGACCGGCTCGCCCTTCTGGGTCTCCCGCCGGGACTCCCTCGGCTTCGACCCGCTGAAGGACGTCGACGGCTTCGCGGCCCTGGAACTCTTCGGCCTCTTCGACAAGGAGGAGCTGCGCGCCGCGCCCGCCCGCGACCTTCGTCCGCGCGGCTACCGGGGGCGCCCCTTCCGGATCTTCGAGACCGGCGGAACGACCGGCGCCCCCTGCCGGATCGTCAACGTCACCCGCCTCGGCCTCGACGTGCGGATCTACTCCGTCATGCTGCGGGCGCGCGGGCTGGCGGGCGGCGACATCCTGGCGATGACCCCGATGGGACCGCACGCCTACGGGCACTTCGTGGAGGCCCTCGCGGACACCTGGAACGGGGCCGTGCACGCCATCGACCTCGACCCGCGCTGGGTCAAGGCGACACTGCGCACCGGCGGCGACCCCCGCGCGTACACCGACCACCTGATCGCCCAGACGGTGCCGCTGCTGGCCCGCGAGCGGCCCGCGCTGCTGTTCACCACCCCGCGTCTGCTCGTCGAACTCGCCCTGCGGCTGCCGGAGCCCCTGCACACGTACGGGGTCCGCGCGGTCTGCACCGGGGGCACCTCCTGCACCCCCGCCGAGGCGCAGCACCTGCGCGAGACGCACCTGACGGGCGTGCAGTGGATCGACACCTACGGCAACACCCTGGTCGGCCACGCCCTGCAGGCCGACGCGGTGCCGGGCGGCCCCGCCCTGCCGGAGGGCGCCACCCACTCGTACCATCTGCCGCCGCCGTTCGCGGTGCTGACCGTCGTCGACCCGGACGACCCGTGGCGTCGGGTCGCGGTGGGCGAACGGGGCCGGGTGCGGGCCACCACGCTGCTGGAGGACCTGTTCATCCCGAACCTCCTCGAACGCGACAGCGCGGTCCGGACGGGCCCCCATCCCTGGTTCCCCTGGGAGGGAGTGGCCGCCGTACGGCCGGTCGAGACGGCCGGCGACGAGGAGGAAGCCGTGGAGGGCGTGTACTGACCCGCTCGCCGCGAGCCGCCCCCACTCCCGCACCGGAGGAAACCCATGCCGCACCCCACCATGCCGCGACCGGCCCTGTCCTCCAACGGCGTGCCGATCGCGTTCTCCCCGGACCTGTTCGGCCCGCTGCGCAGCAGTGCCGGACTCCTCGGCGACCCCCGGGCCCTGCGCGAACGCCTGCACGCCGACGGCTACGTGTACCTGCCGGGCGTCCTGGAGCGCGCGGAGGTGCTGCGCCTGCGCGGCGCGTACTTCTCCCTCTTCCCGGACGGCTACCTCGCCGAGGGCACCCGCCCCGAGGACGGCGTCTTCTCCGGCAGCGTGCCCGCGGGGCTCCCGGAGCACGGGGTGCCCCGGCACCCGGCCCACGCCTTCGTCCGGTCGGCCGCCTTCGAGCGGTTCCTGGCCGACCCGCTGCTGTCCACGCTGGCCGGGGCCCTGCTCGACGGCCGTGCGCAGATGCTGCCCCGGCGGATCCTGCGCCACTTCCACCGGGGCTCGCGACGGGCGTCGCGGGCGCATGTGGACCTCGACTACATGAACGCCGTCTCGGCGTCCCCCCGGGTGGTCACCCTGTGGATACCGGTGGGCGACTGCCCGCTGGCCACCGGCCCGCTGATCTACCTGGAAGGGTCGCACCGGCTCCGGCCCGAGGAGTACGCGCCGCTGCGCGAGGTCACCGACCGGCCCGGCGACCGGCGGCCGATCAGCCACGACCTGGAGCTGACCGCCCGTCACCTGGGGCGCCGCTGGCTGTGGACCGACTTCTCCGCCGGAGACCTGATGGTGCACCTCCCGCGGATCGTGCACGCTTCGCTGGACAACACCACCGACACCCTGCGCCTGTCCGCCGACGTGAGATTCATCCGCGCGGAGGACACGCCCGACCCGCGCTGGCTCGCCCCGTGGTCCGCGGACGACGGCGCCTGACCCTTCCGCACCCAGCCGATCGGAGCCCTCTCCTGTGTCCACCGCACCCGAGCCGACCGTCCCCGCTCTCGCCGAACGTCTGACCGCCTACGCCGTCCTGGCCCACGACCCGGCGGTGCCGCGGATCGCCGCCGACTACTGGGCCCTGAGCGAGGACCACTACCGCACGGTGGACGCCGCGCTCGCCGATCTCGTGGCCACGGACCCGGCCGCCGGGGGCGCCTACCGGGACATCGTCGGCGGCCCCACGGACACGGCGGCGCAGCACACGCTGCGCGGGCGCCTCGCCGTCCTGCTCGCCGGGCGCGCCGGGCGGCGGGCGGAACTCGCGGCCATGGTCGCCGAGGCCGACCGGCGGATCTGGATCGACTACCACCTCGGGGCCGACTACACGGCGGCGGATCCCGCGCCGCGCGCCGGGACACCCGCTGTGCCGCGGGCCCCCCGGAGGTCCCCCGGTGCCGCCCCGGTCCAGGTGGTGATCCCCTTCCGGGACCGCTCGGGCGGGCCGCGCACCCGGAACCTGCTGGCCTGCCTGCGCGCCCTCGCCGACCAGGAGGGCGCCCCGGCGCACCACGTGACGGTGGTGGAGTGCGACAGCGGGCCCCGCACCCGGGACCTGCTCGACGGCGTGGCCGACCGGTATGTCCTCGCCCCCAAGGACGGCCTGTTCAACAAGGCGTGGGCGGTCAACGTGGGGGTCGTGGAGGCCACCCGCGGCCTCCCGGACGGCGCGGCCGTCCAGGTGTGCGTCCTGGATGCCGACATCCTCGTCGACCGGCACTTCGTCGCCCGCAACACCGCGCGGCTGACCGACGACGGGCACGGCGCCCACCTGCCGTTCCGCTGGTCGCTGTCGCTGGACGCCCCGTCCACCGCGCGCGCCATCGGCCTGCGCACCGAGGAGGGCGCCGCCGATGTGCCCGGTTCCGTCCTGCGCGGCCTGCTGCTGCGCGAGCCCCCGGGCGGCTGTGTGTGGGTGCGGTCCGACGTCTTCCACGCGGTGGGCGGGTTCGACGAGCGGTACGAGGGGTGGGGCGGCGAGGACGACGACGTGGTCGCCCGGCTGGCCGCCGCCGCGCCACTGCGCCGCTACGACGACGCGCTGCTGCACCTCGACCATCCGCGGCCGGAGATGACCCGGGACGACGGCAGGCCCTTCAACGCGCACATCGAGCCGCTGAGCTGGTCCCCGGGGCACGGCTACGGCGACCCGGGGAAGTTCACCCCGGCCCCGGCCTGACCCGCGCCCCGCCCAGGGCGTGGGAACGCTCCGCGGCCACGATCACGTCGTCGACGAGGACGGCCTCGGCCAGCGGGCACACCGGCGGCCGGCCGTCCCGCACGGCCGCCCGGAAGTCGGCGACCAGCGGCAGATGGGGGTTGGGGTGCGGCGGCGCGTCCACCACACGGTGCTCACCCGCCGGGCCGGTGACGCGCAGTGCGCCCGAGTCCAGCGGGTCCAGTACCAGGGAGCGACCGCCGCCGTGGAGGGCCAGCCGGTCCGCCGGCGGCCCCCCGCCCCACTCCAGCAGGCAGTGCGCACGCGGCCCGCCGGGCCAGTCCAGGTCGACGGCGGCGGTGCGTTCGGCGCCCGCCGGGAACCGCCGGCCCAGCCGGGCCCGTACCCCGGCGGGCGGCCCGAACAGCGTCAGCAGCAGGTCCAGGCGGTGGCTGCCCGCGTCGGCGAGCACCCCGCCGCCGGACACGGCCGGATCGGTGCGCCAGCGCATGGGGTCGAGCGGGCCCGGGTCGAACGCGTACCGGAACCGGACCTCGATCCGCTCCGGGGTCCACCCGGCCAGCTCCCGGCGGACCTCGCCGAGGACGGGGGCGAGTCTGCGGTAGTAGGCGACGCCCGCACAGGCCCGTGCGGCGGCGAGCCCGGCGCCGCCCGGGCGCAGGGCCCCGGCCAGTGGCTTCTCCACCAGCACGGGCAGCCCGGCGCCGAGGGCGGCCGAGGCCAGCGGGACGTGGCGGGCGACGGGGGTGGCGACGTACACCGCGTCCGTCCCCTCCAGCAGGCCCCGCGGGGAGGTGCCGGACCGGGGCACGCCCCAGCGGGCCGCCGCCGACGCCGTACGCCCCGGGTCCCGGCCCCACAGGAAGACCGGCTCCTCGCCGAGCGCACGCAGGGCGGGCAGCACCCGGCGGGTGACGATGTCGCCGTGGCCGGCCACGCCCCACCTCACGGGCGCGCCCTCACGGGACGATCGCCACCTTCAGCGTGCGGGGCGGCGGGCCGTCGTAGGGGGCCTGCTCCGCGTCGGGGTACAGCACGCGGCTGGCCGACAGCCGCTCCATCGCCTTGGGCAGCTCCTCCAGGGGGTAGGTGTGGGTGAGCAGCTCGGGCAGGTGCAACTCCCGGCTCAGGGCGAGGCGTTCGGCGGTCGCCAGCGCCTCGGCCCGGGCGGTGTCCAGGGGTTCGGCGGAGCTGTGCACCCGGATGCCCTTGCGCTCCCAGGCCACCAGGTCCACGGTGACCCGGGTGTCGATGTGGTGGGTGCCGAGCATCACCACGAGCCCGTTCTGCCGCACCAGGTCCACGCAGGCGTTGAGCGTGGTCGGGGTGCCCACGGCGTCGACGGCCACGTCGAACGCGGCACCCACGGCGAGCAGTTGGTCGCGGCCGCCGTCGACGCGGCGCACCACGTCGGCGCCGAGGCGCGAGGAGCGCTCCAGCCGCCAGTCGTCCAGGTCGACGGCGGTGATCTCCGCGGCCCCGCGCAGGGCCGCCATCCGCAGGGCCATCAGGCCGACCGGGCCCTGCCCGACCACCACCACCCGGTCGCCGAGCCGCACCCCGCGGGTGGCGTGGACGGCCAGCGGCAGCAGTTGCAGCAGGGCCCCCTGTTCGAAGGGCACCGCGTCCGGCAGCGCGCCCACGGAGATCTCCCGGGCGAGCGCGTAGTCGGCGTACCCGGAGGTCAGCGGTGTACGGACGAACACGCGCCGGCCGGGCGCCACCCGGGTCACGCCCGGTCCGACGGCCTCCACGGTGCCGGCGATCTCGTGGCCGAAGCAGCCCTGGGAGCAGTGGTCGCGCAGCCCGTGGTAGTGGTAGTAGGCGAGGTCGCTGCGGTTGCAGACGGTGCACGCCCGCACCCGGACCAGGACCTCCAGCGGCCCGGGCCGCGGCACCGGCACGTCGGTGGCCAGGCGGATGTCGCGCCGGCCGGCCAGCTCATACCGTCGCATGCTTCTTCTCCTCCGTCGGGGGCACTGCGATTCTGCGGGCGACCGGAACGGCCGCGGCGGTGGCCGTCAGCGCGACGGCGAACACGGCGGCGAAGGCGGCGGAGTCCTGCCCGACCCGCACGTGCGCCGCGTTGAACAGCGCGCCGCACAGGCCGACCAGGAGCACGCTGCAGAGGTTGTCGGACAGTTGCAGCGAGGCCGAGTTGCGGCCCTGCCGGCCGGCGGGCGAGTGTTCGAGGGTGAGGACGCCGATGCCGGGCAGCAGCAGGCCCATGCCGAACCCGGCGATCACGAGCCCGGCGCCCACGGTCGCGGCGGGCATCGCCCGCAGGGTGCCGCAGAGGGTCAGGGCCGTGCCCGCCCCGTGGATCAGCACGCCGGCGAGGACCACCCGCTCGCGGGGCAGCGGCAGCCGGGGGTGCCCCTGCAGCCAGGAGCCGGCGAACCAGGTGAGGGCCGCGCCGGTGAGCGACATCCCGGCGGTGCCGGGCGACCACTGGCGTTCGTTCACCAGCATCAGCGGGATGTAGGTCTCGATGGTGAAGTAGGCGCCCGCCGTGACGCCGCGCAGCAGCACCAGCGACGGTATGCCGCGCGCCGCGCGCAGGCTGCCGGCGGGCAGTGCCGGACGTACCCAGACGGCCAGCAGGACGAGTCCGGCGGCGGCCGCCGCCGCCCGGCGCACGCCGGTCTCCGCGCCCGCGTACTGGAGCAGTCCGGCGCCGAGGGCCACCGCCGTCGCGGGCAGCAGCCGCAGCCCGTCCGGCTCCTCCCGGTCCTCGCCGCCCGTCGCGGGCAGCCGTCGCAGCAGCCCGGCGGGCAGGGCCAGGGCCGCCACGCCGAGGACCGCGATGCCGTGGAACACCCACGGCCACGACAGGTGCTGCGCGACCGCCCCGGCGACCGGCGGCCCCACCATCGAAGGAACGATCCAGCAGGCGGTGACCAGGGAGAACATCCGGGGTCTGAGGGCCGCCGGATAGACCCGGCCGACGACCACGTACAGCGCGACGGTGACCGCTCCCCCGCCGAGTCCCTGGACGCAGCGGCCCAGCACGAACGGGGCGATGGAGGCGGCGGTGCCGGAGAGCAGCGCGCCGCCGGAGAAGCACAGCAGCCCGGCGGACAGCACGGGCGCGGGTCCCCGCCGGTCGGCCGAGCCGCCGCCCAGCACCGTGCCCACCATGCCGGTGGTGAGGAACCCGCCGAAGGCCAGGCCGTACAGCCCGAGCCCGTCGAGGTCCTGGACGGCGAGCGGCATCACGGTGCTCAGGGCGAGCCCGGCGAACGCGACGAGGACGAACAGGGCGGCCACCGCGAGGGTGCACGCCCGGTAGGCGGGTGAGAACAGACCGCCCGCGGCCGACGACGTCATGACGTCTCGAAGGGGGCATACATGGTCGTCTCCCGTCACCTGAGGTCAAGCACCGGGGGAGGCTCGCACAGCTCCCGTGGCCCGTCAACCCCAGTGATCACCAAGGAAGTTGGCCCACCGGAAAAGGCAAGTGATCTCCTTGACACCGCGGATTGGTACAGGCCAATATCCCCCTCATCATGGCGCCGCCGTCGCCGGGGGCCCTTGTGTCACCGCCGAACACATCGAGCTCACCCGAAGGACTCACATGGCCGCCACCAGCCACCCGGACCTCATGCGCCTGGCCAACTCCGTGCTCCAGCCGGGGTTCGTCGGAACCACCGCACCGGACTGGCTGCTGCGCAGGATCGGCGAGGGGCTGCGCTCCGTCGTGCTGTTCGGCCGCAACATCGTGGACCCCGAGCAGGTCCGCGCGCTCACCGAGTCGCTGCGTGCCGAGAACCCCGAGCTCATCGTGGCCATCGACGAGGAGGCCGGGGACGTCACCCGCCTGGAGGCCCGCAACGGCTCCTCCTGGCCCGGCAACCTGGCCCTCGGCGCCGTGGACGACGTCGACCTCACCGAGCGGGTCGCCCGTGACATCGGCCGCGCGCTGCGCGAGGCCGGCGTCTCCCTGAACTACGCGCCCAGCGCGGACGTCAACTCCAACCCGACGAACCCGGTGATCGGCGTGCGCTCCTTCGGCTCCCGCACCGATGTCGTGGCCCGGCATACCGCGGCCTGGGTCCGCGGCCTGCAGTCGGCCGGCGTCGCCGCCTGCGCCAAGCACTTCCCCGGGCACGGCGACACCAACGTCGACTCCCACCACGGTCTCCCGCGGGTGACGGCAGACGCCTCCAGCATCGCCCGGATCGCGTTGCCGCCCTTCGTCGCGGCGATGGAGGCGGGGGTCCGCACCGTCATGACCGCCCACATGCTCGCCCCCGCCTTCGACGAGGAGTGGCCCGCCACCCTCAGTGACCGCGTCATCGGCGACCTGCTCCGCAAGGAACTGGGCTTCACCGGCCTGGTGGTCACGGACGGCATCGAGATGGCCGCGGTCTCCGACCGCTACGGCATCGAGGGCGCGGCCGTCCGAGCGGTGACGGCGGGGTGCGACGCGGTGTGCGTCGGCGGCGAGAGCGCGGAGGCCGTCACGACGGAACGGCTCGCGGACGCGCTCGTCGCGGCCGTGCTCGACGGCACCCTGCCCGAGGACCGGCTCGCCGAGGCGGCCGGCCGGGTCGAGGAGTTCGCCGCCTGGTCCGCCGGGCTGGTCCGCGCGGCCACGGCTCACGAGGCGGCCGACGGCATCGGTCTCGTCGCCGCCCGGCGCGCGGTCACCGTCCACCGGAACCCGGCCGCAGACGTCCGGTTCCCGCTGGTGGGCGACCCGCACGTGGTGGAGCTGTCCCCGGTCACCAACCTCGCCATCGACGGCAGCACCCCGTGGGGCGTGGCCGAGCCGCTGCGGGCCCTGCGCCCCGGCACCACCTCGGTGCGGATCGGCGAGTACGACCTCACCGGCGACCCCGGCCTCCTGGAGCGGGAGGCGCTGGCCCCCGCCGCCGGCCGGTCCCTCGTCGTCGTGGTCCGCGACGCCGCCCGCTGCGCGTGGATGGCGCGGGCCCTGGCCACCCTGGTCCGCCACCGGCCCGACGCCCTGGTCGTGGAGATGGGGGTCCCGGGTGGCGAACAGCTCGGCGCGGTCCACGTGATCACCCACGGGGCGACCCGGGTCTCGGGCGTCGCGGCGGCCGAACTGCTCACCGGGGCCGGCTGACCCGGTCCGCTCGCGGCGCGGTCCCGAAGGACACGGGCCCGGCGGACCCCGGGAGGGGGTGGACCGCCGGTCACCGGGTAGCCGGGACCCAGGAGTGCCGCGGAGGGACAGGGCACCACGACGGAAGGAAGGTCATGGCCGGAGTCGTTGAACGCATCAAGCAGTTCGCCAGGAGTCCGCAGGGCCGGCGGACGATCGAGCAGGTGCGCAGGACCGCCGCCGATCCGCGCCGCCGCGCCCAGGCGCAGGAACTGGTGCGGAAGCTGCGCGGGCGCCGGTAATTCCGGGGCGCCCGCGTTCCCGGGACGGTCTTTCGCGGGGTCTCCCGGCCGGTGGACGGCCGGGGGGACCCCGGCCCTCGCCGCAACCCGGCCCTTCGAAGCGCTGGTGAACGGCAGTTGGCGTGCGGTGGTCCCTTCTGTGACCAGGTGTCCGGCTCACGGTCTCCTGCGGGCAAAGTTCTCCCCCCAGGATCGGCATGTCCGCGACACCCAACTGGGAAGCGCTTGTGAGAACACACCGCATACCGCGTAAGGCCACCACCCTCGCCTTGGGCGCCGCCCTGCTCGCCCTCCTGACCGCCGCCCCCGCCGGGGCCGACGACGAGGACCTGCCGACGGTCACCCCGACGAGCGAGACCCCCGCCCTCTACGACGACGAGGCGGGCGGCAACTCGGACGCGGACGACCCCGCGATCTGGCGCAACGCGGCCGATCCCGACCGCAGCCTCGTCATCGCGACCGCGAAGGAGGGCGGCCTGCGCGTGTACGGCCTCGACGCCCGCCCGGTGCAGTCGCTGCCCGCGCCGCGTCCGCCGGCCGAGGACGACGCCCCGGGCCGCTTCGACAACGTCGACCTCGTCACCGGCCTGAGCACCCCGGCCGGCCGGCCGGACGTGGCCGTGGTCAGCGACCGGGGCAACGACCGGCTGCGGATCTACCGCATCGACCCGTCCAAGCCGGCGCCCCGCTGACCGACGTCACCGACCCGGCCGCCGTGCCCGTCTTCTCCGCCGGCCAGGCCGAGATCAACGACCAGCGCACCGCGTACGGCCTCGCCACCTGGAAGGACAAGGCGACCGGACGCTCCTACGCCCTGGTCAGCCGGCGCGAGCGGATCCGGCTCGCGCTCCTGGAACTGACCCCGGCCGCACGCGGCACCGTCGGCTACCGCAAGGTCCGCACCCTCGACCTCCCGGCCTCGTTCCGCCTGCCCGACGGCACCGCCTGGTCCCCCTGCGCCGAGCCCGGTGAACTCCCCCAGGTCGAGGGCATGATGGTGGACCCCGCCACCGGCACCCTCTACCCCGGCCACGAGGACGTCGGCATCTGGCGGCTGCGCGCCGACCTGACCGACAGGCCGGTCTTGGTCGAGAAGGTCCGCGAGTACGGCGTCCCCGGTGTCTACGACGAGACCACCGAGGAGTGCACGGCCGGTGCCGACCCCGGTTTCGGCGGCGAGCGGCTGACCGCGGACGTCGAGGGCCTGACCCTCTTCCAGGAGTCCGACGGGGACGGCTACCTCTTCGCCTCCAGCCAGGGCGACAACACCTTCGCCGCGTACGACCGCGAGGTGAGCGAGGACAACGAGTACGAGGGCGGCTTCCGCGTCGGCCCGGCCTCCGCGACGCTCGACGGATCCGAGGAGTGCGACGGCGCCGCCGTCCTGAACGCCCCGCTGGGCAGCCGCTACCCGAACGGCCTGCTGGTCGTCCAGGACGGCCACGGGACTCCCGGGACCCCGGACGGCGAGGGCGGCACCCGCACGGCCACCGGGTTCAAGTTCGTCGACCTGGGCGACGTGGTGGACGCCGCCGGCCTGTGACACCCGCACCACGCCGACCCCCGCACCGGCCGCCGGGTGGACCACCCCGCCCGGCGGCGTGCCGTCAGCGCGGGCGCACGGCGAGAACGTCCCGGTGGCCGTTGGTGTCGCCCGGCACCAGGCCGTCGTCGTGGGGGAAGACGGCGGTGCGGCCGGTGGCGTCCGCGGTGACCTCTGCCGTTCCGGTCAAACTCTCGGTGCCGTCCGCGGCGACGTCCAGTCGGCTCACCCCGCCCGTGCGCGGGTCCTTCACGAACACGTCGTAGGCGCCGTTGGTGTCGCCGGGCACCAGGTTGTCGGCGGCGGAGGCGAAGAACACCCTCCGCCCGCCCGCGCCGACGCTGCCCCGGACCGAACCGCCGTCCGCCTGCGTGCCGTCGGCGGCGGTGCTCACGCGCCGGGTGGTGCCGGCGGCCAGGTCGCGGACGAACACGTCGGCCGCGTCGTTGGTGTCGCCGTCCACCACGTCGGCCGACGGGGACGTGAACACCGCGTAGCGCCCGTCCGGGCCGAGGGCCGCCGTGGGTGACGGCGGCAGGTTCAGGGGGGCGCCGGCGCGGTCGACGGCGGCGGGGACGGTCTCGCCGGTGCGGGTGTCGTGGACGTAGAACCACCAGGGCCTCGGTGCCCGCGGCTGTTGCGCGTGCGCCCCGCGCGGCGGGTACCAGATCCGCCGGAACCCGATCCTGGTACCGTCCGCGCTGATCGTGGGCGCCAGGGAGGTGCTGGTCCCCGCGAGGTGGTCGCTGAAGACGCTGACCAGCCTCGTGGTGTCCCTCGCCCGGTCGTACACGAACACGTCGATCCCGTCGTTGGTGTCCTGCGGCACCAGGTCGTCGCGGTAGGAGGCGAACGCCACGTACCTGCCGTTCGCGCTGATCACCGGGTCGTAGCTGTTCCCGGGAGTCCCGCCCGGGCGGGGCACGACGGCCTCGGTGCGCCCGGTGACGCGGTCGTGCACGAAGACGTCCCAGGCGCCGGGCATGTCCGACGGGGCGAGGTCGCCGGCCGCGGAGTCGAACGCGACGTAGCGGCCGTCCGCGCTCAAGGAGACCCGTGACGCGGTGGCGTCGGCCTGGCTGCCGTCATCGGCCACGTTGACCCGGTCCACGGCGCCCGTGCGCAGGTCCTTCACGAAGACGTCGGCAAGGCCGTTGGTGTCGCCCGGGACCAGGTTGTCGGCATCGGAGAGGAACGCCACGAAGCGGCCGTCCCCGCTGACCACGGCGCCGTCCGAGTCCCCGTTGGCCGGGGCGCCGTCCGCCGCCGTGCTCACCACCGTCGGCCCCGGCCGCCCCGCCCCTCCGCTCGCCGACGGCACGCCCGCCTCCGCCGGAACCACCCCCGCCACGCAGGCCAGCACCGCCACCGGCAAGACGGCCGGTCTCCACCACCGCATGTCCCCTCCCCTGTCCACCCGGACCGGTCGCCACCGCCGGAACCCGGACGGCACGCGACCGAGCGACCCCCTGCTCCGCGCTCGTTCCGCGGACCACGGCGAGCCAACCCCGGCCCGCCCGCCCGGGTCAACAGACGATCCGGCCAGCCCGGTCCGCCCCGGAGGAGCGCGCGGGCTCCCGGCGAGTCCGGCCGTTCACGGGTGACCGTTCGGGCAGACCGGACGGGCCCTTCGTCCGGCCGCCGTGCCCTTCCCTCACGGCGGTTCCTGCGGCAGAGTCGCGTGCTGAGGCGATGCACGAGATCTCGTTCGAACGGATCTTCCATGCGGCACACCAGCGAATCCCGACGGACCACCGGCCCCGACCGCGAACCGGCCCGGCCCCGCGGGCCCGTCCAGGGCCCTGGCACGCGTCCGGCCGGCAGGGTCGCGACCGGGCGTGGCAGGCCGTCCCAGGCGGGCTCGCCGACGGCCCTGCAACGAGCGATCGGGAACGCGGCCGTCGCACGGATGATCGAGCGCGAGCGGAGCCGGGACGGTGCCGACCGTGACGCCGTGCAGGCGTTCGAGGGCGGCGAGGCGAGCCGGGAGGAGGCCGTGCGGGAGGCCGCGAGGACGGCCCGGCGCGGCGGTGGCCGACTGCCGGACGGTGTGCGCACGGCCATGGAGAACGCCTTCGGCACCAGGCTCGACCACATCAGGGTCGCGGTCGACGGGCAGGCCGCCGCGAGCATCGGCGCCAAGGCGTACACCGTCGGCGACCACATCGTCGTCCAGAGCGCGAGCGTCCTGCGCGACGTCGAGACGATGGCCCACGAGATCCACCACACCACCCAGCACGACGCCCCCGCCGGTCTCAGCGATCCCGGCGACAGATGGGAGCGCGAGGCGACCGACGTGGGAGCCAGGGTCGCCCGCGGCGAGAGCGTCCACCACCACGCCGCCGACGCCGACGCCGGGGAACAGCGGGACGGCGCCGTGCACCGCACCGCGATCCAGCGCCGCGTCGGCTTCGAGTTCGAGTCCCAGTGGCGTGTGCGCGATCACAACGACCTGACCCCGGAGGACGAGCGGAGACACCAGGACGAGGTCTCCGAGCGGGACGCCGTCATCGGAGTGCAGGTGCTGGCGCGCATGGCGGATCGGAATCAGAACAGCGATCTCCTGGACGAGACCGAACGGGGCATGACCAGCGAGGACTTGAGGAGGAGGTGGCTCACGGGCGAGCCCGGGCGGTACCAGGCCACCGATGAGGGCAGAGCACGGCTCGAGCGGGCGCGGCGGGAAGCCCCCGGCGCGTACGCGGCACACATGGCTTTCGCCACCCTGCCGCTGCTCCAGAACGGCCGGATCCGGGAGGCCCCCGTCCCCGGCCGTGACGTCCCCAAGATGGGCACCGTCGGCAGCGGCACCGGCTACCGGCTCACCTCGGACGTCAGCCCGACGGGCGGCTCGGCCCTGGAATGGGTGACCGATCCGCTCACCACGAAGGACGAACTGCTCCAGGTCATGAACGAGATCACCCAGGTGTCGAGCGCCCTGGACGCCCGGAAGGACCGGGAGTCCTTCCCGCTCCAGGAGGTCGATCTCGGCGGCTTCAAGGCGTCCCCCGGGATCATGGTGTTCCCGTTGAACGGCGTGCTCGTCTACACGCCGCAGATGACCGCCGGGTTCAAGCTGGACCAGCTGCCCCGGCTGGTCGAGTACCTCCAAGTGCCGGACAAGCGTCCCCTGTTCACCCTGCCCGGCGCCTTCGAGCGGCGCAAGGAGGCCAGGCGTGATCTGCACCAGGACAGCCTCGGCGAGGCCGACGGCGTCCGCCGGGCGGCCGAGGCGCGGGCCAGGGACCTCCCCGAGGAGGTCACCGGAGGCCTGCCCACGAGAGGGCTGGTCGGTCTGGCCACTGTGATCGGCAGCTATTTGAGGTACGGCGCGGGGCTGGGCGACCGGGCGAACTCGAAGTCGATCGCGGGCGGCCTGATGTCCCGCACCTCCTTCGCCCACAACTTCACGCTGCTGCCCCGTCCGATGCAGCTCTACTACCAGGCGCACCCGGCGGAGTTCGCCTCGTTCGTCCTCGAGGCGGCCGGTTACGACCCGGCCGACGAACAGGCCCTGGTGTACCCGAGGAGCGTCGAGCACGGGGACGCCGGTCACCGCGTCGAGCGGCGGATCCCGCTGACCCGCCACCAGTGGCTGAAGGGCATGCCGGCCGGCAAGGACCTGCTGCGGAATTACAGGCACCTGACCGAGGAGGAGAAGACCCAGGTCGACGGGAACGCGGAGGACTGGGAGCACATCCACGGCTCACTCGGCGCGCTGGGCACGGTGGACGACCGGGTGGGCAGGCCGGGCAGGGAGGAGGGCGCCCTGGTGGCCGAGCTGCGCCGGATGAAGGACGGTCTGCGCACCGCGGACCTCACTCCCCTCACCCTCGCCGCCTTCGGCCTCGTCGAGCGCCTGAACGAGGGCAGGTCCCTCACGTACAAGAAGAGGAAGCGGTAGCGCCCGCGCGGGCGACCACCGCGCTGTGTCCGCACGGTCGGGCTGTGTGCGGCACGGGCTCCCGGGCGCGGTGCGCGCCCGGGGGCCCGTGGCGCCGGGGAAGGGGGAGGAGCCGGTGAATCCGTTCCGGGTACTGGCCGCGGTGGCGGCCGCGTGGGAGCGGCTGGGGCCGTATCTGACGCGTCTTGAAGCAGAGCCCGGGGCGCGGTTGGCGTCGGCCCTGGAGGGGCTGCGCGCGGCGGGCGGTGAAGGCGAGCGCCGCGGCCACGCCGAGGCCGCCGCACGACTGGTCCTCGGCTGCCTGCCGCCGGAGGAGGCCGGCAGGCTGGGTGCCGGTGACGGCGCCCGGTACTCCCCCAGCGCGCGGGACGTCGCCGTCCACGGATTCCGCGCCGCCGACCTCGCCGTGCTCCTGGTCGACGGCAGCCCCATGGTGGGTCCCGTGCTCGGTGCGGTCCGTGAGCGCCTGCTCGCGCATCCGGTGCTGGACGACGCGGACGTCCGCCGCCGGGGCGGTGATCCGACGGCGCCGGACCTGATCCGGCTGCCCGGGACCGGGGGGCGGGCGGTGCTGCCGCGTTTCCAGTTCCGCGAGGACGCACTGCCGTGGCGGGTGGTGCTGGAGGTGAACGCGCTGCTGGACGCGGGCCGGGATCCGTGGGGAGCGGCCGACTGGTGGCTGTCGGCCAACGCCTGGCTGCGCACCGAGCCGGCCGCGCTGCTGGGAGCGGCCCGGGACGGGGAACTGGTGGCCGCGGCGCGGTCGTTGCTGGACGGGGAGTGACGGTGCCGAACGTACCCCCGCCCACCGCGCTGCCCGGCACGCCCACGAAGGTGACGCTCCCCGAGGGCACCCCGCTGTTCCGGGTGCACGCTTCGGCCCTCGCCGGCACCGCGTTCAACCCCGTCCCGGCCGACCGGCTCTACGGCGGCGGGCGCTTCGACGCGACGGAGGACCGTCCCTACACCTATCTGTACGCGGGGCTCGCGCCCGCGGCGGCGGTCTGCGAGTCGCTGCTGCGATCGGTGCCGTTCACCGCGGACGGCGGGCCCCGGCTGCTGCCGCGCACCGGCATCGCCCGCAAACGCTGCGCGTTCCTGAGGCTGGCCGCCGACGTCACGGTGGTGTCGCTGATGTCGGGCGCCGACCTCGCGGCGGTGGGGCAGGACTCCTGGCTGGTGCAGGCCGAGGCCGCGGAGTATCCGTGGACGCGGAACTGGGGGCACTGGATCCGCGACCGGACCGAGCCGTGGGCGCAGGGCTTCGTCTGGCCGTCCAAGCGCGAGCCCGCCGACCGGGTCGTGATCCTGTTCGGCGACCGGTGCGCGACGGACACGGTGACCGAGTCCGAGCCGGCCGTCGACTTCGGCACTCCCGGCGGCGAGGACTGGCTGAACTCCGTCCTCGCGCCGTACCACGCACGCCTCGCGCCCTGAACCCGCGGCCGACGGACGAACTCCGGCGCCGTACCGGTCAGTCGTCGTCCGGGATGATCGTGCGCAGCGGGATCGTACGCGTCGTCCACTGGCCCGGCGCCTGCGGGCGGGCCTCTCCGAGGTCGCGCAGGCCCTGACCGGGCGGCGTGAGCCGCAGGACGGTGTCGGGCCGGTGGGCACCGCGATCGCCGGAGCTGTCGGGGTCCCAGGGCGGCAGATGGAAGGGAGCGGTGTTCAACTCGCCTTCGGCGACGATGAGTTTGAGCCAGTCCCGGACCTCTGCTCCGGGGCGGGCCCGGCGCGCGGGCACCGACAGCGCCACCGGCCGGTCGTTCAGCGCGAAGCCGGTACGGCCGGGCCCGATGAAGTGGCCCGGATACAGGTCCGTGTGGGCGGCATGGCTGTCGGTGAGATTCATCAGGACGCACCACAGGGTTCGCGTCGCCGAACGGTTGTGGAGGCGGATGGACAGCCAGGGTTCCTGCGGGCGGCCGGCCGGCGAGTGCCCGTAGCGGCAGACGACCTCCCCGCCGCCGTCCGGGAGGACGGGTCCCGGCCGGTCGGAGCTCCAGGGCCCGTCGTAGGTCCAGGGGAGGATCTCGACGCGGACCAGGTCCTTCAGTGGTGACGACGGGTTGTCCAGGGTGAACAGCTGGTGCCAGCGCGTGAGATGGTGCAGGCAGTCGGCGACGCGGCGGGCGTCCTCCTGCCCGCCGAGCGGCAGCGGCGGTACGGCCGCCGAGCCGTCGCGCCGCAGGACGCCGGCCTCCGGGCCGGTGTCCCGCCTCGCGGACACGACGACGCGCAGCAGGTGGCCCGGGGCCGAGGCCGGGTCGTCGGTCAGCCGGAGCAGCGGTGCCGGCCCGCCTCCGGGGCCCGCCGATCCGATGACGTCCCGGAGCAGTGCGGCCGCCTCGCGGGCCGCGCCGGAACCGTCCGGTGTCTCGACGCGGACGCGGGTGGGCGGCACGGCGAGCGCCGACAGCGCCACCGGATGGGCCCGCCGGCGGTCGGGCTCCGGGCCGACGGGTTCCACCTCGGCACGGTCGGCGTGGACGGTCCGGACGCGTACGACGCGTGGTGCGGCTCCGGGTGCGGTGACGGTGAACTCGGTGCCGTCGGGGTCGTCCCCGGACAGCCCGTGCGCCCGGCCGCAGTCGACCTCCCAGCCGTGCGGCCCGTGCCGCAGCAGGTGCGGATCGCGGGCACGGGTCACCGTTCCGCCGAGGAAGGGCTGGTCGGCGGGGCCTCCGGGGGTGGGCGGGAACAGGACCGGGTGCTGGTCGGCGCGCTCGGTCTGGACCGCGCAGTGGGCGGCGGCCAGCACATCGCGGTAGGTCGCGCCCGGTCCGGCCGCCCGCAGCGCCGCCAGCACGGCGTGGGTGAACACTCCGTAGGGGACGCCGTCGAAGTCCCTTTCGTAGGAGAGCTGGTCGAGCCGGCCGGCGGCGAGGAGCACATGACTGCCCGGGGGTGTGCCGGTGCCCCCGGTCAGCCCTCGTGCGGCGGGGGGCGCGTCCCACCAGGCGGCGGGCGGGGCGTAGCGCGCGGTCAGTCCCGCCGGGGCGGGCGCACGGGTGGCGCCGCCGGAGAAGCAGCAGTCGAGGACGGCCGCCACGTGCGCGCCCCGCGCGGCGACCGTGTCCAGCAGCCCGCCCAGCTCTTTGTCGACGAGCGGCCGGCCGCCCTCGCGCGGGCTGTCGGCGCAGACCAGCGCCTGGTAGCGGCCGGTGGCCTCGGTGCGCCGGTGCAGGGGCAGGACGGCCTCGTAGTCGGTGCCGTGCCCGGAGAACCAGAAGAGCGCCGTGTCACCGGGGCCGGCGGCCCCGAGGTGGTCGCGGAGGGCGCCGACCACGCCGTCGGTGGTGGCCTCGGCGTTCCGCAGGAAGCGGGGCTCGAACGGTCCCCGCGCCAGGGTGCCGAGCAGACCGGCCGCCGCTTCCACGTCGTTGACGGCGCCCCTCAGCCCCCGCTGGGGAGCGGGATAGTCGTCGATCCCCACGAACAGCGCGTACACGGTTGCCATGACAGAAGCCTCCCAGTCAGCGACCCGCGCGCTCGGCCGCGACCGGGTCGTGTGCGCGGTGAGTTGTGGGTGCCGCCCTTTCCGATCGCCTCTTCCTCACTGGCCGAGGTGGGTGAAGCCCGCCCACCCCCGCAGGTCGTCGGGGTCCACGGAGCCGACCCGGCGGGCCAGTTCGGGCGGCATGGACGAGGGAGGCCGCCGGTCGGGGTCGAGCATCCACAACTGGGCGAGCCGCAGCGCCACGGCCGGGCGCACGCCCTCCGCGTTCAGGTAGTGGTGCACCATGAACATCAGGTACGACGTGGCCGCGTCCGGCACCGGCCACAGCGAGCCCAGCACCGATCTGGCCCCCTCCACGAGGAACGCCGTGGACAGCGTGAACGCCTCGTCGTAGCCGCGCCCCGAGACATGCGTGGTGCAGGCGGCCAGCGACACCAGCCCCAGCCGGCCGGGCCGGTCCCGGTGCTGGGCACGTTCGGTGAGCTGTTCGGCGGCGAGGGTACCGCCCGCGAGGTGCAGCCGCGCGGTGCCGGCCGCCGCGTCCATGGGTACGTCGGCGTGACAGGCCAGGTGCAGTACCCCGCCCGGGGACAGGCCGCGCAGGCGCAGCCAGCCGAGCACCTCCGCCGGAGTGCCGGTGCCGCTCGGCGTGCCCGACTCGTGCCGGCCCAGGTACGGCGCGGTGCCGTAGAACGCGGCGTGCAGGGCGGCGGCCTCGCGGCCCGCGTGGGGCAGGTCCCCGGTCGGGTTGCCGACGACCAGGCCCGGTGCGTCACGGGGAACCGGCTCACGGGCGACGACCTCGCAGAACAGCCGGGCCGAGGCGGCGTACGAGACGACGGCGTCCTGGACGGCGTACCGGTACCGGCCGCCCGGCGCACGTCTGCGGGCCGCGTGCCAGGGCACGGCGGCGAGGTGCCCCATCGGGACCAGCACGACCTTGGGGGGCCAAGTGGCGCCCTGGGCGCGCAGGTGCGCGAGGAGCGGCTCCAGCACGGCCCGCGACGCCCAGTCGCACAGGTCCTCCAGCGTGCGGCGCCCGATGTCCCGGCCGTGGGCGGACGGTGGCGGCACGCCGTCGGCGGGCCCCATGTCCCGGTCGCCGGGGATCGGGCCCGGGCCGAGGTAGGAGGTGAGCGCGGGGGCGTCCGCCGTCAGTCCTCCGAGGCGCACCAGGCTGGTGCGGCCGTCGGCGTGGACGGTGACGGCCGAGCCGCCCGGGCCGGGTGCCGTCCCCTCGCCGGGCACCAGGTACACCATCGCGTCCGCACCGGTACGGCGCAGTGCCGCGGCGATGTCGCGGAGGGAGGGCGGGGTGAGGAGGTCGCCGGGGCGGGTCCGCGGTCCCGGCATACCGGCACCGTGGGCCGACGTGCCGGGCAGGGGACCGCCGGTGCCGGACAGGAGGTCGTCGGCGTCGGACAGGAGGTCGTCGGTGCCGACCAGGACCCGGAGCGCCCGGTACCGCAGGTCGCCGGAGATGTCCTCGGCCGGGGCGCGGTCGTCCGCACCGGCCGCCCCGCGCCACTCGGCGGCGAGGTCGGGGCGGCCCGCGGCCGTCAGCCGTTCCGGGACCGTGCCGGCCGCCGAGGCCGCGTGCAGGACGAGTCCGCGGCCGGAGTCCAGGGCCCGCACCGCTTGTTCCGGGCAGCCGTCGGCGATGCACCAGCGCGCCACCGTCAGGGCGTCTTGGGCGCAGAGGGAGAGGGTCTCGGTCGTGTACTGCGCACGGGACTGCAGCAGGACCTGCCAGGCGTGGCCGCGCAGGGCCCGCAGCCCGGCCGCGCGGCTGCGGGCGAAGTAGGCGGCCGGGTCACCGCGTCCGGCCAGGCCGGCCGTGCGGAGGGCGTCGGCGAGTTGCATGCCTGCCATCGCCCATCCGAAGTGGCCCGGATGGGCCAGGAGCCGCATGGCCTGCTCGGACCAGCGGACGGCTTCGTCCAGGTCGGTCCCGTCGCGGCCCACACGGTACCTGCGCAGCCGGAACAGGGCCAGGGCCTGGGCGAACCGGAACCGGTTCCCGCCGCCGGCGGTGGGATGGGGCGGCGCGAGGGCTTCCTCCAGCAGAGTGATGGCGTCGTCGAGCCGGCCGTCCTCCCGGCCTTCCAGGACGCGCAGGCCGAGGGCGAGACCGGTCAGGCCCCGGGCCTCGGCGCGGTCCGCCGCCGGCAGCGGCACCGCTTCGTACCGGAGCCGGTCGACGTCCATGGCCTCGGGGTCCTCGGGCGGCGGCTCGGCTCCGGGGGCGATGAAGCGCCGGGCGGTGGTCAGCGCGTCGAGCATGGCGGTCGCCCTGGGCCGCATGGCGTCGTCCGCGGGGAGCCTGTCACGGGCGTCGGCGAGGTCGGCCGCCGCCGCGGCCAGCCCGGCGGCATCGTTCACGGCGAGCGCCTGGCGGGCCCTGACCAGGGCGAGCTGCACCGCCGCGCACACGCGCGTGTAAGCCGTCACCGACGGGTCGGCGCGCAGGACGGCCAATGCGGCGGCGGCCTCGGCGAGGGCGTCCTGCGTGCCCCGCACAAGCGCCCGGAAAGAGAGCGCGTTGACGCGCCAGACCTCCCGGCTGCCGCGCAACACGGCATCCTCCGCCGCGGCGTCCGTCATGGCGAGGGCCGTGTCGAAGTGTTCCAGCGCGACCTCGACCCGGTCCAGGTCGTGGGATTGACCGGCCTCGTTCATCGCCGCCTGGCCGGCCACCATGTGCAGGCTCGCCCGCACGGGGTCGTCCACGGGCAGGACGTCCATGGCCGCGCGGATCCGCTCCCGCACCTCCTCGGCGGCGGGCCGGATGCCCAACTCGCCGAGGAAGGGCGCGAAGAAGGCCATCAGCATCAAGGGCAGGCGGCGCAGCGCGGGGGCCGCGGCGGCGTGCTCGCAACGCTCGATCACCCTCTGCAGGTCCTCGCCCCCGGACATGACACCCGTCAGCCCCAGCGACGGGGGCTCCTCGGTCCCGTCTTCGCCGGCCTCCTGCCCGCTCGTGCCCGGCTCGGCGATGGCCCGTTGCAGGGCACTCGCCGCCTGCCGCCCCGCGTGGACGACGGGATCGCCGGGCACGTCCGGCAGGTGTCCGGCGCGCACCCGCATCTCTCTGACGTAGCCGCGGGTGGCTTCCACGAAGTGCCGCAGCCGGGGCGGACACACGGCGAGGGCGTCGGTGTACGCGTCCTCCGTGGCGCGCAGCGCCTCCGCGTCGAGCGTGGTGAGCCCGACCAGTTGCCATCCGCCGGCCAGGCTCATCAGGGCGATCCAGCGGTCGGGGGCGTCCACGGGCCACCGCTCGGCCACCTGCCGCAGCACGGCGAGCGCCCGTGACGCGTCCTCGGACCGCGTCTGCTCCCCGGCCCGTTCGCACAGCAGCACGCCGTACTTCCTCAGCAGCGGCACCGGGAGTTCCGCCAGCGCGGGACTGTCGAGCGGCAGCCGGTCCAGTTGCGCCAGGGCCTGCGCGGCGTCGGCCCGGTCTCGGTGTTCACGAGCGTCCGGCAGCCGCAGGAGCAGGATCCGGGCGAGCTGGACGCGGGCGATCGGGAACCAGCCGTCCTCGCACTCGGTGGACTCCTCCCCGTCCTCGACGGCCCGCCGGATCTCGGCGAGCGCCCGGTCCAGGTCGGCGTCGGCGCCGGTCAGGTCGTAGCGGGAGGCGTACTGCTGGCCGTAGTGGAAGCGGAAGAAGGCCGGCTGGCCCATGGGGTCGGGCACACCGTCGAGCGCCTCGCCGAGTTCCGCGATCGCCGCGTCCAGGTCGGCCGGGTCGTTCACCAAGAAATAGCGCAGTTCGTAGGCGACGCCCAGCCGGGCCCGGACCTGGCGGGTCATCTCCTCTCCCGGGGCGAGGACGGCCGCGGCGGCCTCCAGTTGCCGGACGGGCTCCACCAGGAGTCCGGCCTGCCGCTGCGGGGCCGCCTCCGGGTCGAAGGCCGCCTCGTAGCGGTACCAGAGCAGTTGACCGAGGATGCCGCGCCACTGGGGTGCGTCGAGGTGGCCGGGGTCGTCGCCGAGCGCCTGCTCGACGGCGGCGATCGCGGCGTCGAGGTCGCGGGGGTCGCCCTGGCGTGTCTCCAGCTCCGCGAGCCACAGGGCCATCGTCACCCGCGTCGCCGGGGCATCGGGGTCGCCGCCCGGAGGCTGTCCGGCCAGCTCCGCGCGCGCCTGGTCGACCCATTCCCTCAGTTCCTCGTCCGACACGCCACCGAGGTCCCCGTCCGCCCGCTCCCGCTCGGCACTGCCGTCCCGCATCCCCGCACTCCGTCCCGGAGCGGCTTCGCCCCCGCAGACCAGTGAATCCCAACTTCCCGCGTTCCGCAGGTTGTCGGCGGGGCGTCCTCCGGGTGGATTCCGGTACCGCACCCGTCCGCTCGGCCGGTCCGCCCGACAGGCGCCGCCTCTCCCGATTTCCCGCGTCGCGTGCCGGTTCGCGGGCCGCTGTCCGCCTTCTGCCGTACCCGTCGGCTCTCTTGACGTCTGGTCCGGCACCGCCGCGGCTTCGCCGGGACGCGGCCCGTGATGGACGACGTGGCCAGACTCGCGGGTGTCTCCCGGCAGACCGTCTCCCGCACTCTCGACGACCATCCGGCCGTCCGCCCCGCCACCCGCGAGGCCGCCCGCTCCGCGGGTGCGCACCCTCGGCCGCCGGCCCGGCCGCAGTGCCCGCTCCCCGGCGGGCGGACGCACCCGCATGCTCGGCGTCCTCTCCCTCGACGCCGCCCGCTTCGGCCCCGCGTCCCTTCTCACCGCCATCCGCGACGGAGCCGAGGAGGCAACCCGCGTCCTGTGCCGCCGAGTTGCGAAGAGCGCGGACGGTGTCATCGCGATCGCCCCGCGGGAACAGGTCGGCAAGGCGCCGGCACAGGCCGGGAGCGAGAGGCCGCTGGTCGTCGTCCTGGAGAACGACCTCGGCAACGGCACGTCCCGGGTGACCGCCGACTCGTGCAGCGGTGCCCGCCTCGCCACCGAGCACCTGCCGCGCCCCGGCCACCGTACGGTCCGGCACATCGCGGGGCCGGCCGGACGCCCGCCGGCCGCCGCGTGGACAGCCGGCAGCAGGCCCTGCGCGGCGCCGGGGCCCCGATCACCGAGCCGCTCTTCGGCGACCGGAGCGCCGGCTCCGGCTACGCGTTCGGCCGCACGCTCGCCGAGGACCCGGACGACACCGCCGTGCTCGTCTCCGACAATCAGATGGCCCTGGCCGCGCTGCGCGCCTTCCACGAGGCCGGGCGGCGCGTCCCGGACGACGTCAGCGTGGTCGCTTGCGACGACATCCCCGAGGCCGCGCACACGCTCCCCCGCCGACCACGGTTCGTACCGACTCCCCCGACGCCGGCCACCGGCCCCTGCGCCTCCTCCTCGACCGCGTCGACGGCGGCACCGTCTCCCCCGTCTCCCCGTGCCCGTCGAACTCGTCGTCAGGCGCAGCACGGCTCCGGTGGGCGCGCCCGGCCACGGTCGCCGGGACCGGCAGGGGCGCGACGCGCCGACCCCGCCCGCGCGCTTCTCAGTGGGTGACCGCCTCGACGGTGGCCAGGTCCTCGCCGGTCAGTTCCGCGACGCGGTGCGCCGGCACACCGGCGGCCAGGGCGCGGGCGAGCAGGGCGTCGCGGCCGTCGGTGCAGGAGCGGTAGCCCAGCAGTTCCTCCTCCAGCCGCGCCAGGTCCGGCGGGGCGCTGTGGTGGCGCAGCCGGCTCAGTTCCTCCTCGCCGAGCGGCACGGGCAGCCGCTCGGCGTCCCCGGGGATGGCCGCCGTCTCCTCCGGCGCCACCAGCCGCACGTCGGGGGAGGTCTCGGTGACCCCCTGGGCCTCGAACCAGGCCCGTACCGCGGGTGTCTCCAGACAGGCCAGATCACCGACGGCCGCGAGCGGCACGCCGGGCGCGGCCGTCGAATCGGGCTGCAGCACGAGATAGGCGTCGTCGGTCATCATCTGCTCCTTGCTTCGGAAACTTGTCGGCCCGGCACCTCGTGTACCCGCGTTCGGCGCATGATCATCCTCACGCGGACCTGTTCTGACGTTCGAACGTGGTCCAGTCCGCCGCCGCGTGCCCTGTACTGCGCGAGGGCGCCCCGGCTCGCCAAATTGGTCTAGTCCCTTTTTGGTCCAGACCATTGACCCGCCCCGGTGGGGGCGCTATCCCAGTAGTCGGCAACACCCTCCCCGCTCGGAAACTTGGGCCACCCCCTCCACACACCAGGACTGACATGAGACTCGTGCGTTCCTTCCGCGCGGCCCTCACCGCGGCCGCCACCACGGCGGCCGCGGTGGGCCTCGCCCTCACGGGAACCGGCACCGCCGAAGCCGCGACACCCTTGCCGAACCACGTTTTCGCCCCCTACTTCGAGGCCTGGACCGGCGACAGCCCCGCCGCCCTGTCCGCCCAGTCGGGCGCCAAGCACCTGACGATGGCGTTCCTCCAGACGGCCACCAAGGGCTCCTGTACGCCGTACTGGAACGGCGACACGAGCATGCCGATCGCCGCCTCCACCTTCGGCGCCGACATCAAGACGATCCAGGCGGCCGGCGGTGACGTCATCCCCTCGTTCGGGGGATACACGGCCGACACCACCGGCACCGAGATCGCCGACAGCTGCACCGACGTCCAGCAGATCGCCGCCGCGTACGAGAAGGTCATCACCACCTACGACGTGTCGCGGCTCGACATGGACATCGAGGTGGACTCCCTCGACAACGCCGCCGGCATCGACCGCCGCAACAAGGCCATCAAGCTGGTCCAGGACTGGGCGGCGGCCAACGGGCGCAAGGTGGAGATCTCCTACACCCTGCCGACCACCACGCACGGCCCCGCGGAGAACGGCGAGGCCCTGCTGCGCAACGCCGTGAAGAACGGCACCCGGGTCGACGTCGTGAACCTCATGACGTTCGACTACTACGACAACCAGCCGCACGACATGGCGAAGGACACCCAGACCGCCGCCCAGGGCCTGTACGACCTGCTCGCCCAGCTGTACCCGAACAAGACCCCGGCCCAGTTGTGGAACATGGTCGGCGTCACCGAGATGCCGGGCGTCGACGACTTCGGCAAGGCGGAGACCTTCACCCTGGCCAACGCCCGGACCGTGTACGACTGGGCGGTCGCCAAGGGCATCAACACCCTGTCGTTCTGGGCGTTGCAGCGGGACAACGGCGGCTGCCCGGGCGGGGGAGCCGCGGACAACTGCTCGGGCATCGAGCAGAACACCTGGGACTTCACGCGCATCTTCGCGCCGTTCACCGGCGGCGGTCCCACCAACCCGGCCAACGACTTCTCGGTGGCGCTCAGCCCGGCCTCCGGGTCCGTGACGGCCGGCCAGACCGCGACGGCCACGGTGAAGACGGCCGTGACGAAGGGCGAGGCCCAGGACGTGAAGCTGAGCGTCAGCGGGGCCCCGGCGGGTGTCACCGCCTCCCTCAGCCCGTCGTCGGTCACCGCGGGCGGCTCCTCCACGCTCACCCTGGCCACCACCTCGGCCGCGGCATCGGGCACGTACACGGTCACCGTGACCGGCGCGGGCGCCTCGGGCAGCCACTCGGCGTCGTACTCCCTGACCGTCACCGGCGGCTCCGGCAGCCAGTGCACGGCCGCCCCGTGGGCCAAGGACGCGGTGTACACCGGCGGCCAGCAGGTCTCGTACAAGGGTCACACCTGGAAGGCCAAGTGGTGGACGACGGGCGAGGAGCCCGGCACCACCGGCCAGTGGGGCGTCTGGCAGGACCTCGGCGCCTGCTGAACCGCGCCACCACCGTCCGGGCACGCCCGGACGGCACGTGAACGGCAGGCCTGATGCGCCGGGATCACCTACGGGGTGGTCCCGGCGCGGGGCGCCGGACGCGCGTCCGGGTCGCCCGTCAGGCCGGCCAGTTCGTCGACCAGGGGCTGGACCCGGTAGGGGATGACGGCACTCAGGGCGATGACCGTCGTACTGCGGCGCACGCCCGGGACCTCGAGGACCTGGTCGATCACCTGTTGCACGTGCTGGTTGCTCGTGCCCGCGATGCGGCACCAGATGTCTCCGGGGCCGGTCACGATGCGGGCCTCCAGGATCTGCGGGACGGCCCGCAGACGCGCGGTGATGGCCGCGCGGGCCGACTGCTCCACCTCGAACGTGGTGAACGCCTCGACCACATGACCGAGTGCGGCGACGTCCACGTCCGGTCCATAGCCGGTCACCACACCCGCACCGGTCAGCCGGTCGAGCCGGGCCTGCAACGTGCCGCGGGCGACGCCGAGTTGGCGGGCGATCTCCAGCAGGCCCTCACGCGGGCGCTCCCGGAGCAGGCGCAGCATCCGGCCGTCGAGCGGATCGAGTCCCTGTCGTGCCACCGTACCTGCCGATCTGTCACCCGGGAGACACCCTCACGCCTCGTTCTTTGCCAGATTAGCAACGCGATGAAGCATCTGTTGCCTATTCGACTGCCGATGTCCCACGCTGTGGGCTCCCCGTCCACGAGGAGCAGTCGTGAGGCAGCACACCCACCCGTTCGTCCCCTACCGGCCCGAACGGTACGGCGAAGCCGAGACGGTCCGGCGGGGGAAGGACTTCGTGTCGTTCCTCGACCGCCGGCGCAGCGTGCGTTTCTTCAGCGACGAGCCGGTCCCGCGCGCGTGCGTCGACCTCGCCATCGCCGCGGCGAACACCGCCCCCTCCGGGGCCCACTACCAGCCCTGGAAGTTCGCCGTGATCGGCGACGCCGAGACCAAGCACCGCATCCGGGTCGCCGCCGAGGAGGAGGAACGGGTCAACTACGAGGGCGGACGGCTCCCGCCCGAGTGGCGGGCCGCGCTCGCGCCCCTCGAGACGAGCGCGGACAAGGACTACCTCGACGTCGTGCCGTGGATCGTGGTCTGCTTCGCCGAGAAGAGCACCGCGATGCCGGACGGTTCACTGCGCAAGAACTACTACGTGAACGAGAGCGTGGGCATCGCGTGCGGCTTCTTCATCGCCGCGTTGCACGCGATGGGACTGAGCACCCTGACGCACACGCCCAATCCGATGGGCTTCCTCACCGAGATCTGCGAACGCCCCGGCAACGAACGGCCCTACATCCTCTTCCCCATCGGCTACGCCGCACCCGACTGCGAGGTCCCGGACCTGACCCGCAAGTCGCTGGAGGAGGCGACCGTAGAGGGCCCGCGCCCGCGCTGAGCCGGCGCCGTGCCGAACGACGCTCCTCCGAGGGAAAGTTCACCCTGTCCGAACCCTTGACCGAGCCCGGTCCGCGGCTATGGTCTAGACCTAACGAGCGAAAGGTCCAGACCAAATCCGGCCTCCGCTCACGGCGCACGGCGCAGGCGCGTCCGGCGGACCGCGCCTGCCGCACGGCCGGTACAGCCGGCGTGACCGGCACGGCCGACATGACCGGCTCCCCCAGGCGACGGTATCGACACACACATCGAAGGAAGTGGCACGGCATGAACACGAAAAGACGAGCGGCTCTCACGATCGGCGCACTGGTCGCTCCGGTGCTCGCCGTCAGCCTCCCGGCGAGCACGGCCAGCGCCCACGGCTGGGTGACGCTGCCCACGAGCCGGCAGCAGCAGTGCGCCGAGGGCGTCGTCGCCTGCGGTCAGATCAAGTACGAACCGCAGAGCGTCGAAGGACCGAAGGGCCTGCGCAGCTGTAGCGGCGGGCACGCCGAGTACGCCGAACTCGACGACGACAGCAAGGGCTGGAAGGCCACCGCGGTCGGCACCACGGCGACGTTCACCTGGCACAACACCGCCCGCCACGCCACCACCAACTGGCAGTACTTCATCGGCGGCCAGAAGATCGCCGAGTTCGACGGCCGCAACCAGCAGCCGGCCGCGGACGTCAGCCAGCAGGTGAACTTCGGCGGCTTCACCGGTCGTCAGAAGGTGCTGGCCGTCTGGAACATCGCGGACACCGCCAACGCCTTCTACTCCTGCGTCGACGTCAACATCGGCGGCAGCGGCGACGGCGGCAGCGGCGGTGGCAACGGCGGCGGCGACACCTGCGCGGTGCCGGCCTGGGACGCCACGCGCGTCTACAACGGCGGCGACACCGTCTCCTATGGCGGCCACACCTGGCGCGCCAAGTGGTGGGTGTCCGGTGACAAGCCCGGCACCACCGGGCAGTGGGGCGTCTGGGAAGACCTCGGGGCCTGCTAGACCGTGCTCCCGGCGTGCCGGCGCGCTCCCCTCGGGGGCCCGCCGGCACGCCCCGGCCGGACGAACCAGGGCGGCCGGCCACCCGTGCGGCCCGTTTGCGGCATGCGCGGCTGGGGACCCAGCGACTCATGAGAACAACACCACCTCGCCGGATGCGGTGGGACACGGTTCCGCGGCTCCTGGACGGTCTCGAACGGCAGCCGCGCGGCGACGCGGTGATCGGCGTGCTCAGCCGGGGCGTGCGGGCCCTGCCGCTGCGCGGTGGCCGGGATCTGCTGCACGGCAGGTGGCTGGGCCACCCGGTGCATCCGCTGCTGGTGCAGGTGCCGGTCGGCAGCTGGCTGTCGGCCGCGGTGCTGGACCTGTGTCCGGGCCGCGCACGGGAGGCGGGCTCGCTGATCGCCGTGGGACTGACCGCCGCCGCCCCGGCCGCGCTGGCCGGAGCCGTCGACTGGGCGGAACTGCACCCCCGCCAGCAGCGCGTCGGCCTGGTGCACGCGCTGGCCAACACGGCGGCCGTCGGACTGTACGCCGCCTCGCTCGTCTGCCGCGTCAAGGGCCGCACGATGGCCGGCCGCGGCCTCGGCTTCCTGGGGCTGACGGCCGTGGCGACCGGGGGTCTGCTGGGCGGCCACCTCGCCTACCGGCAGGCCGCGGGCGCGAACCACGCGGAGGAGGTCCCGCAGGTCGTCTCGGAGGGCTGGCACCGGATCGGGCCCGTGGCCGAGTTCCCGGCCGGCCGGACGGCACGGCGCAGCGTGGACGATGTCCCGGTCCTGGTCGTCCGTGAGGCGGACGGGACCTTCCACGCGCTGGCCGACCGCTGCAGCCATCTCGCGGGGCCGCTGTCCGAGGGCACCGTCGCCGACGGGTGCGTCCGGTGCCCCTGGCACGGCAGCGTCTTCCGGCTCGCGGACGGCTGGAACGTACGCGGCCCGGCCACTTCTCCCCAGCCCGTCTTCGACACGCGCGTCCTCGACGGCCACCTCGAGGTGCGCCTGCGGGAACCGGGCCGGACGGAGAACGGCCCGGAGGAGCCGGGGGCGGCGCAGGACGGCACGGCCGAGTGAGCCTCCGGTGCCGGGCGGGCCGGCCGCCGGCAACCGGTGACCACGTCACTGCGCCGCGGTGACGTCGGCACCCCTGCCCGGCCCACCCGCCTTCTCGCCCCCGGCCCGTCAACGGGGCGATCCGCCCTCCTGGCGGCGACCGGCCCTCGACCCCCGACAAGCCGCGCGGCGGACGGCGGCGAGCGCGGGGCCGGGCGTGAAACCCCGGGCGTCGTGCTCGTAGATGTCGAAGCCCGCGCTCTCCTCTAAGCCGGCCGGCAGCGCGGAGCGCACGGTGAGCACGGCGAACGCCCGCCAGGAACGGCCGGGCCCCTCGGCGCACAGGTCGAAGACGAGCGGTCCGGCGGCCAGCGCCCGCGCCAGGCTCGCCGGGACCCCCTGCACCGGGGCGTGCCCGCGGCACCGGGGAAAGGCGGCCAGGGCACCGGAACGGCCGCCCACCCGGTAGGGCAGCAGGCTGGAGTACGGCCCGCCCAGCGCGTCGGCGCGGGGCAACGGCAGGTGCCGGGCCACGCGTTCCCGACCGCTGCTCGTCAGCAGCAGGTCGAGGGCCCGGCCGGGACCGTCGGCCCGGTCCACCCGTACGGCCGGCCCCAAGGCGTCGGGCAGGCGCCGGGGCAGCCCGGCCGCCCGCGACAGCCGTACGGTCGCGGCGAACCGGCCCGGTCCGTCGAGCCACGGCACGCCCCAGCGGTACCCCTCAGCATGGCCGCCGAGTACCCCGGGCCGGCTCCCCCACGAGTGACACCGCTCACCCCCGTCGATCCGATTCGCGGCGGATTGAGGGCATTTTCATTTCGGCAACATGAACGCCGCAACATTCTTGCAATCCTAAGTGATCGAACGTATCAACCTTCGATTCCACTCCCTTGCAGGCGTAACGATCTTCGGATCTAATGTCCGATATCCGGAGAGGCAACACCGCCTCCCGGAATGATCCAGGTCGGGAGTACGGCGGCATGGCAGCGGTATCGGTGGCACAGGTGTTCCGGCGCGATCGGGTCGGGATCGTCTCGCTCGCCGTCGTCGGGTTGTTCATGGTCCTCGCCGTCACCGCACCCCTGATCACCGCCCTCTACGGCAACAACCCCACCGAGCACTACGGTCAGAACGAGACCGGCCTGCTGAGTCCGGAGGGCCTGCCCGTCCTGCCCAACGGCGGCATCTCCGCCGAGCACTGGTTCGGTGTCGAGCCCGGACTCGGCCGTGACGTCCTCGCCCAGCTCCTCTACGGCATCCGCACCTCTTTGCTGATCGCCTTCGCCTCGACGGCCGTCGTCGCCGTCATCGGCGTGGTGGTCGGTGTGACCGTGGGCTACCTCAGCGGCCTCGTCGACCGGGCGTTCACCTTCGTCTGCAACGTCCTGCTCGCCTTCCCGGCCCTGCTGCTCCTGCTCACGCTCGGCCCGGTCGTCCAGACCCGCTTCGTGGGGCCCGACGAGAGCGAACCCGCCTGGATGCAGTTCACCGTCCTCATCCTCGTCTTCTCCGCCTTCGGCTGGGTGCCGCTCGCCATGGTGCTGCGCACGGTCGTACGGTCCCTGCGCGAGCGCGAGTTCGTGGAGGCGGCCCGGGCCCTCGGCGCGAGCCGGCGGCACATCGTCTTCCGGGAGCTGCTGCCGAACGTGTGGGCGCCGGTGTTGGTGCACATCACCCTCACCGTGCCCGCGCTCGTCACCACCGAAGCCGCCCTGTCCTTCCTGGGCGTCGGCATCAACGAACCCATCCCCGACTGGGGCCGCATGATCTCCCGGGGCTCCGAGGTCTTCTACGACGACCCCACCTACATGGTCTTCCCCGGCGCCTCCCTTCTCGTCTTCGTCCTCGCCTTCAACCTCCTCGGCGACGCCGTGCGGGACGCCCTCGACCCGCACACGGTCCGCTGAGCCCTCGCGCACCCACCCATCCTCACCCACCCCCACCCGGCATTCCCCGCACCACACAACGGAGTTCGTCATGCCCGCAGTCACCCCGCGCACCGCAGCCGTCCCGGCTCTCGCCACCGCCGCCGCCCTGCTGCTGTGCTCCTGCTTCGCGGGCGCGGGCACGGACCGGGACGGGAACAGCACCGCGGCCGGGAGCGGCCGGCGGCTGACCGCCACTCTCGGCACCGCCAAGGACAGCCAGGGTCCCGCCCCGGCGATCCCCGGCGCCCGCGAGGGCGGCACCCTCACCATCGCCAACCCGGTCGACTACAGCCACCTCGACCCGCAGAAGATCTACGCCGGCGAGGGGTACAGCACCTCGCTTCTGTGGGGCAGGCAGCTGACGCAGTATCAGGTCGTCGACGGCAGGCCCAGACTGGTCGGCGACCTCGCCACCGACACCGGCACCTCCTCCGACGGCGGCCGGACCTGGACGTACCATCTGAAGGACGGCATCGCCTGGGAGGACGGCGAGCCCGTCACCTCGCGGCAGGTCGAGTACGGCATCGAGCGCACCTTCGCCCCCGGCTTCGAGGCCGGCCCCACCTACTGGCCCGAGTGGCTCACCGGCTCCAAGGACCGCACCGAGGCGGTGGAGAAGTACGGCGGACCCAAGAAGGACGGCGACCTGAAGGCCATCGAGACGCCCGACGACAAGACCATCGTCCTCCACTTCCCCGAGCCGCAGTCCGACGTGCCGTACATGGCCGCCCAGTCCTCCTCCTCGCCGGTCCGCGAGGACAAGGACACGGGCACCGGCTACGACGTGAAACCCTTCGCCACCGGGCCGTACCGCATCGTCGAGCACAAGCAGAACAAGAGCCTCACCCTGGAGCGCAACCCGCACTGGAAGCCGGCCACCGACCCGATCCGGCACGCCTACCCGGACCGCTTCGAGTTCACCTTCGGCAAGGCGAACCTCAACACCGCACAGGAGGTGTTCAACGGCCAGGGCGCGGGCCCGGCCACCCTGACCACCAAGGGCACGCTGCCGCCGGAGCTGATCTCCACGGTCGAACGCGACCCCGCCAAGCGGAAGCTGGTCGTCTCCGGCAGCCAGGGCGCCTTCACCACGGACCTGTACATCAAGAACGACCGTGTCGCCGACCCCGAGGTCCGCAAGGCCATCCACTACGTCTTCCCCCGCCGGCAGGCCCGCCAGGTCCTCGGCGGCCGGCACGCCGGCGACTTCGCGACCACACTGTCCTCCCCGGCCGTCGTCGGCTGGAAGAAGTACGACCTCTACCCCGTCGCCCCCACCGGTGACATCGCCAAGGCCAGACAGCACCTGGCCCGGGCGAAGACGAAGGTGACCAAGCTGACGTACGCCTACGCCGTCGACAGCGCCCAGGACGACCAGGTCGCGCGGGTCCTCGCCGACGCCTTCGCCAAGATCGGCGTCGAGCTGGTGGTGAAGGGCCTCCAGCCCGCCGCGTTCCACGACCAGGTGTTCCGCAACGACGCCCCGTACGACCTGTGGCTGTCGAGCAACTCCGTCGACTGGCCCACCCCGTCGACCCTGCTCCCCGACAGCTTCGAGAGTCACCTCGACCCGCTGTCCAACTCCGTCCGCTACGCCAACCCGCGGGTGGACGAGGAGCTGGCCCGCATCGAAAGGATCGGTGACGCGCGGAAGAAGGCAGCGGAACTCATCGACCTGGAGCAGACCGTCATGAAGGACGTCCCCGTGGTGCCCTTCCTCTACAACAGCGTCTCCCAGTTCCGCGGCAAGGACGTCGGAGGGGCCGCCATCCACCCGCTCTACGGCGCCACGGCCGCGGCCGACCTGTACGTCAGGAACGGCTGACCCCCGCGATCATGACCCGATACCTCCTCAGAAGGGCCGTGCAGGCCGTGGCGGTGCTGCTCGCGATCACCGCCCTGGCCTTCGCGCTCTTCTACGCCGCCCCGTCCGACCCGGCCCTGATCGCCTGCGGCCCCAAGTGCGACACCGCGCAGGTCGAGGCCGTCCGCGCGAGCATGGGGCTGGACCAGCCGATCGTCTCGCAGTTCCTCGACTACATCGGCGGGATCGTGACCGGCCGCACCATCGCGGACGTCGACGGCTCCCCGATCCCCTGCCCCGCCCCCTGCCTCGGCTACTCGTACACCCTCCACCAGCCCGTCCTCGCCGCCATCGGGGACCGCCTGCCGGTGACCGTCTCCCTCGCGGCCGGCGCCCTCGCCGTGATCCTCGTCCTCGGCGTCGGCTCGGGCCTGGCGGCGGCACTGCGCCGGGGCAGGGCGACGGACCGGCTGCTGTCCGGCTTCAACCTGCTGGGCGCGAGCGTCCAGATCTACTTCCTCGGCTACGTGCTCCAGTTCCTGCTCGTCTACTCCACGGGCCTGTTCCCGCTCCCCCGCTACGTCCCCCTCGCCGCCCACCCCGGCCAGTGGGCGCTGGGGCTGCTCCTGCCGTGGCTGGTGCTCGGCTTCGTCAACGCGGCCGTCTTCGCCCGCCTCACCCGCTCGCAGCTGCTGGAGACCATGCACCACGGGTATGTGCGCACGGCCCGCGCGAAGGGCCTGGGCACCCTGCGCGCCCACCTGAAGTACACCGCGCGCGGAGCGGCCGGCCCGCTGGTGCAGCTGCTCGGCCTGGAGGCCGGGGCGCTGTTCGGCGGGGCGTTCATCACGGAGACCGTGTTCGGCCTCGGCGGCGTCGGCAAGCTGGCCGTCGACGCGGTCAACGGCAACGACCTGCCCACGGTCGTCGGCACCGTGCTCCTGGCCGCGTTCTTCGTCGTCGTGTTCGTGGCCGTCGCCGATGCGGTGGTGGCCTGGCTGGATCCCCGAGTGAGGCTCGCATGAGCAGGCATTTCGCCCTGTCCGTCCGCGATGTGGCGGTCACCTTCGGCACGGCGCGCGGCCCGGTGCCGGCGGTCCGGGACGTCTCCTTCGACGTGGCCCCGGGCGAGGTGCTGGGGCTCGTCGGGGAGTCGGGCTCGGGCAAGTCCACGATCGGTCTCGCGGCCCTGGGCCTCCACGACCCGGCGCGCACCCGGGTCGAGGGGAGCATCCGGCTGGGCGACGACGGGCCGGAGCTGGTGGGCGCGCCGGAGAAGACGCTGCAGCGGATCCGGGGCGCCAGGGTCGCGATGGTCTTCCAGGACGCCCTGGACGCGCTGTCGCCGTACCACACCGTCGGCGCGCAGATCGCCGAGGCGTACCGCGTCCACCACCCGGAGGCGGGCCGCAAGGCGGCGCGGGAGCGGGCGGCGGCGATGCTGGAACGCGTGGGCATCCCGGCCGCCCGCGCCTTCGACCACCCCCACCACCTCTCGGGCGGCATGCGCCAACGGGTGGTCATCGCCATGGCGTTGGTCAACGACCCGGACGTGCTGATCGCCGACGAACCGACCACCGCGCTGGACGCCGGGGTCCAGCGCCAGGTCCTCGACCTGATCACCGGCCTCCAGGCGGAGACCGGTACGGCCATGCTGCTGATCACCCACGACGTGGGCGTGGTGGCGGCGACCTGCCACCGCATGCTGGTCCTGCGCGACGGCGAGGCCCTGGAGGAGGGTCCGACGACGCACCTGCTGACCTCCGCCGCCCACCCCTACACCCGGGCGCTGGTCCGGGCGGCCCCCACCCTGCGCACCCCGCCCGGCAGCCGCCTGCCCACGGTCGAGGACCCGGAACCCGAGCCCCGCACGCGGGTCCGCGTCCGTACCGCCCCCACTCGCGGCGTCCTGGCCGAACTGCGCGATCTCCGCGTGGACTACCCGGGCCGTCGCCGCGCCCGCCCGCACACCGCGGTGAACGGCGTGAGCCTGCGCGTGGCCCGTGGCGAGACCCTGGGCCTGGTCGGCGAGTCCGGTTCGGGCAAGTCCACGATCGCGCGGGTCCTGGCCGGTCTGCGCCGCCCCACGAGCGGGGAGGTCCGCTTCGACGGCCGGGACATCTCCGGCGCGGCGACGGACGCGCGGCTGCGCCGGGAGCTGAGCCGGGACGTCCAGCTGGTCTTCCAGGACCCGTACGCCTCGCTGAACCCGCGCCGAACGGTGGAGCAGATCGTCACGACCCCCCTGCGCGTGCACACGGACCTGGACGCGGCGCAGCGGCGGAAGAGGGCGGCGGAGCTGCTGGAACAGGTGGGCCTGTCCGCGTCGCATCTCTCCCGCCACCCGCACGAGTTCTCCGGCGGCCAGCGCCAACGCGTGGGCATCGCCCGGGCGCTGGCCGTCCGGCCGCGCATGGTCATCGCGGACGAACCGGTCTCCGCGCTGGACGTGTCCGTCCAGGCACAGGTCCTGAACCTCCTCATGGACCTGCGCGAGGACCTGGACCTGTCGCTGCTGTTCATCTCCCACGACCTGGCGGTGGTACGGCACTTCTGCGACCGGATCGCGGTCCTGAAGGACGGCGAGCTGGTCGAGACGGGACCGCGCGACACGGTCTTCGACACACCGAGCGCCCCCTACACGAGGGAACTGCTGGCCTCGGTCCTGTGAGCGCGTCCCGCCATCCGATCCTCGAGGAAGTGACAAGACCTTTGACGAACACGCCGACCGGGCCCGGGGCCGTCCCCGGCCTCCCGGAGAAGCCGGTGCGGAAGAAGGGCGGCTGGTCACGGACGCCGCCCTGGCCGTCGCAGCCGTCGCGGTGGCCGCGACGCTGCTGATCACCCACCTCACGGGAGGCGCGTCGGGCGCCGGCCCGTCGCATCGCCCGTGCGCTGGACCCCGAGACCACCCGGGACGTCCTGCGCCTGCTGCGACGCGTCAACGCGGAACTGGGCGTGACGGTCGTCGTCACCCACGAGTGGATGGTCGCCGCGACGATGCTCGTGGGCGGCTTCCTCGGACTGCTGCTGGGCATCGCGCTGTACACGACCGGCCGCGGTGGTCCGCTGGAGAACAAACTCGTCCACACGGCCGTGAACCTCGTGGTCGATGTGGTCAGGCCGATCCCGTTCATCGTCTTCGTCACCGCCCTGGGCCCGCTGACGCTGAGCGTGGTGGGTGCCACCATCGGCACCGGTGCCGCGACCTTCGCCCTGATCGTCGCCGCCGCCTTCGGGGTCTCCCGCATCGTGGAGAGAACCTGGTCACCGTCGACCCCGGGGTGATCGAGGCGGCCCGTTCCATGGGCGCGGGCCCCCTGCGGATCATCACCACGCTGCTCATCCCCGAAGCGCTGGGTCCGCTGATCCTCGGCTCCACCTTCGTCTTCGCAGTTCCCCGGCGACCGGCTCGCGCGCATGGCGCTGCGGCAGTGAGGGCGCCCCCCGGACCCGCCCGTCACGGCCCCGTACGCCCGGCGGCGGTGTGCGCGGGCGCACGGCGGGGGAGGTTTTGTGCGGTGGGGCCGGAGTGGGTTAGCCTGCGGCGTATTTTCTCATCACGCAATTCCGTGAAGTGCGGAAATGCACAGCATTGGGGGCCCTTGCGGGCCGCCGGGGTGTTCGGGTCCTCGCCGCCGGGGACCCCTGGGGAGCGGGGCGAGGTTGCGCATGACCAGCGACAAGTCCGAGACCGTCGACGCCGCGCCGGGCGACCAGGAGCTGCGACAGCTTCTGGCGGGCCTGACCGCCGTGCGCGACGGCGACTTCGGCACGCGCCTTCCAGAGGACGCCCACGGTCTCATGGGCGACATCGCGACCGTGTTCAACGGCATGGTCGATCAGTTGTCCGTGTTCACCTCCGAGGTCACCCGGGTGGCCCGGGAGGTGGGCACCGAGGGGACGCTCGGCGGGCAGGCGGAGGTGCCCGGGGTCTCCGGGACCTGGGCCGACCTGACCGACTCGGTCAACGCCATGGCCGGGAATCTGACCACCCAGGTCCGTGACATCGCCCAGGTGGCCACGGCGGTGGCCAAGGGCGACCTCTCGCAGAAGATCGACGTGCCCGCGCGCGGCGAGATCCTCCAGCTGAAGAACACCGTCAACACGATGGTGGACCAGCTCTCCGCCTTCGCCGACGAGGTCACCCGCGTCGCCCGCGAGGTCGGCACCGAAGGGCGCCTCGGCGGCCAGGCGAAGGTGCCGGGGGTCGCCGGCGTGTGGCGGGACCTGACCGACTCCGTCAACTTCATGGCGGGCAACCTCACCAGCCAGGTCCGCAACGTCGCCCAGGTGACGACGGCGGTGGCCAAGGGCGACCTCTCACAGAAGATCACCGTCGACGCCCGCGGCGAGATCCTGGAACTCAAGAACACCATCAACACGATGGTCGACCAGCTCTCCGCCTTCGCCGACGAGGTCACCCGCGTCGCCCGCGAAGTCGGCACCGAAGGACGCCTCGGCGGCCAGGCCGACGTCAAGGGCGTCAAGGGCACGTGGCGGGACCTGACCGACTCCGTCAACTTCATGGCGGGCAACCTCACCAGCCAGGTCCGCAACGTCGCCCAGGTGGCGACGGCGGTGGCCAAGGGCGACCTCTCGCAGAAGATCACCGTCGACGCCCGCGGCGAGATCCTGGAACTCAAGAACACCATCAACACGATGGTCGACCAGCTCTCCGCCTTCGCCGACGAGGTC
>NZ_JBVHXT010000019.1:0-62980 GCF_055569255.1 Streptomyces sp. NPDC029296 | reverse complement strand
ATCACCCGCGTCGCCCGCGAGGTCGGCACCGAGGGACGCCTCGGCGGCCAGGCCGACGTCAAGGGCGTCTCGGGCACCTGGAAGGCCCTCACCGACAACGTGAACGTGATGGCGTCGAACCTGACGGGTCAGGTCCGCTCCATCGCCCAGGTCGCCACCGCGGTGGCCCGCGGCGACCTGTCCCGCAAGATCACGGTCGAGGCCAAGGGCGAGGTCGCCGCGCTGGCCGACGTGATCAACACGATGGTCGACACGCTCTCCGCGTTCGCCGACGAGGTCACCCGCGTCGCCCGCGAGGTCGGCACCGAAGGACGCCTCGGCGGCCAGGCCCACGTGCCGAACGTGGCGGGCACCTGGAAGGACCTCACCGACAACGTCAACTCCATGGCCAACAACCTGACCGGCCAGGTGCGCAACATCGCGCTGGTCACGACCGCGGTGGCCAAGGGTGACCTGTCGAAGAAGATCGACGTGGACGCGCGGGGCGAGATCCTGGAGCTGAAGACGACCATCAACACGATGGTCGACCAGCTCTCCGCGTTCGCCGACGAGGTCACCCGCGTCGCCCGCGAGGTCGGCACCGAAGGACGCCTCGGCGGCCAGGCCGAGGTGGAGGGTGTCTCGGGCACCTGGAAGCGGCTCACGGAGAACGTCAACGAGCTGGCCGGCAACCTGACCCGTCAGGTGCGGGCGATCGGCGCGGTCGCCAGCGCCGTGGCCGAGGGCGACCTGACCCGCTCCATCACGGTGGAGGCGTCCGGCGAGGTCGCCGAGCTCAAGGACAACATCAACTCCATGGTGGAGTCGCTGCGCGAGACCACCCGGGCCAACCAGGAACAGGACTGGCTCAAGACCAACCTGGCGCGCATCGCCGGCCTGATGCAGGGCCACCGGGAGCTGCCGGTGGTGGCCGAGCTGATCATGGAGGAGCTGACGCCGCTGGTGGCGGCCCAGTACGGCGCCTTCTACCTCTCCGAGGACGGCGACCGCGGCCCGGAGCTGCGGCTCGTCGGTTCGTACGGCAGGCCCGACGGCGACCAGCGGCCCGCCCGCTTCCCCGTCGGCCGCTCGCTGGTCGGCCAGGCCGCCCGCAGCCGCCGTACCATCACCGTGGACGCGCTGCCGCCGGGCTACGTCACCATCTCGTCCGGGCTCGGCCAGACGGTCCCGACCGCGCTGATCCTGCTGCCGATCCTGTTCGAGGACCAGGTCCTCGGTGTCATCGAGCTGGCGTCGGTCGCCGCCTTCACGCCCATCCACCGGGACTTCCTGGAACAGCTGCGCGAGACGCTCGGCGTGAACCTCAACACGATCGTGGCGAACGCCCGCACCGACGAGCTGCTGGAGGAGTCGCAGCGGCTGACCGCCGAACTCCAGGCCCGCTCGGCCGAGTTGCAGTCCCAGCAGGACGAATTGCAGCGCTCCAACGCCGAACTGGAGGAGAAGGCCACCCTGCTCGCGTCGCAGAACCGCGACATCGAGGCGAAGAACCTGCAGATCGAGCAGGCCCGGCAGGAACTGGAGGCCCGCGCCCAGCAGTTGTCGCTGGCCTCGAAGTACAAGTCGGAGTTCCTGGCCAACATGAGCCACGAGCTGCGCACCCCGCTCAACAGTCTGCTGATCCTCGCCCAGTTGCTGGCCCAGAACCCGTCGCGCAACCTGACCCCCAAGCAGGTCGAGTACGCGGGGATCATCCACTCGGCGGGCAGCGACCTGCTCCAGCTGATCAACGACATCCTCGACCTGTCGAAGGTCGAGGCCGGCAAGATGGACGTCGCCCCGGAGCGGGTGCCGCTGCGCCAGCTGATCGAGTACGTGGAGGCCACCTTCCGGCCGATGACGTCCCAGAAGGGACTGGAGTTCGCCGTCCGTACCGCGCCCGGCGCGCCCGGCGACCTGCTCACCGACGACTCCCGGCTGCGGCAGATCCTGCGCAACCTGCTCTCCAACGCGGTGAAGTTCACCGAGCAGGGCGGCGTCGAGCTGGCCATCGAGCCGGCGGCCGACGAGGAGGTCCCGGAGGGCGTCGTGCGGGGCGGCGCCGTCGTCGCGTTCCGGGTGCGGGACACCGGCATCGGCATCCCGGAGCAGCACCTGGAGACGATCTTCGGGGCGTTCCAGCAGGCGGACGGCACCACGAGCCGCAAGTACGGCGGGACCGGCCTCGGCCTGTCCATCACCCGGGAGATCGCGCACCTGCTCGGCGGTGCCGTGGCCGTGGACAGCACGCCCGGCCGGGGCAGCACCTTCACGCTGTACCTGCCGGTGGCCCGGCCGGACTTCGAGCAGTTGCTCGGCAGCGGCCGGCTCGCGCCGAAGGAGCCGGCCGAGCTGCTCCCCGCCAGTACGGCCGTCCAGGACACCGTCGCACCGCAGTCCTCCCCCGCCCGGCAGCGGCCGCGCCGGCTGCTCGTCGTGGAGGAACGGCCGCGCGGGCTGCTGACCCTGGTCGCCGAGAGCGTGGTCGCCGAAGTGGCCCGGCACAGCCCGGACGACGGCTCCCCGCTGGCCGCGGTGGAGGTCATCACCGCCGTGGGGGCGCAGGAGGCGGCGGGCGCGCTGGCGGCCGAGCCGTGCCACTGCGTCGTACTGGACCTGGACATGCCCGACGGGGAGGCGGGCCGGTTCCTGCAGGCCCTGCAGGGCGACTCGGGCCTGGCGGGCGTGCCGGTGCTCGTCCACAGCGGCCGCCGGCCGGAGGTGGCCCGGGACGAGGCACTGCGCTCGCACCGGGACGACGGGGCGCTGGAGTTCCTGTCCAGCCTGGACGAGCTGCGCGAGCGCATCGCGCTGCACCTGTCGGCCGAGGAGCCCGGGGACGTGCTGTCGCTGGTCCGGGGCGACGACCCGCAGGATCTCGCCCCGCCGGTCGACGACAGCTTCCGGGGCCGTACGGTCCTGGTCGTCGACGACGACGCGCGCAACCTGTTCGCGCTGAGCGGGATCCTGGAGATGTACGGGTTCCGGGTGCTGCACGCGGAGAACGGGCGCAAGGGCATCGACACGCTGCTCGGCAACCCCGACATCGCGATGGTGCTGATGGACGTGATGATGCCGGAGATGGACGGCTACACGGCCACCGCCGAGATCCGCAAGCTGCCGCAGTACGCCGACCTGCCGATCATCGCCGTCACCGCCAAGGCGATGCCCGGCGACCGGGAGAAGTCCCTGGCCTCGGGCGCGAGCGACTACGTCACCAAGCCCGTCGACACCCACGACCTCATCGCCTGCGTCCGCCGCTGGCTGGCCGCGTGAACGCGCCCGCGCGCCCGCGCCGAGGAGCACCCCTATCGTGAGCACGACCGAGCAGTCACACGAGCCTGAGGGCATCGAACCGCGCCCGGAGCCGTCCGCGCCCGCCGGGGAGCCGGCCGCCGGCGATCCGGTGCCGTCGGAGCCGGCCGGTGTCTCCCCCACCTCCCCCGTCGGCAGGCTCGCCGCCACCGTGGAGCGGCTGCGCCGCGAGGTGCGCGCCGCTCAGGCGGAGGCGGAGGGCAGGGCGCTGATCGAGCTGGCCAAGGGCATCCTGGTGGAGCGGCTGGGCTGCGGTCCGGCGCAGGCCGCCCGGCAGCTAGCCGAGCTGACCGAGCAGGCCAAGGCGACCCCGCTGGAGTTCGCGGTGGAGGTCATCAACCAGGCCGCCCGCGACCGGATGTCGGAGATCACCCACACCTTCCTGGCCGCCGCCGCGGGCGCCGCCGAGCGTGACGCCGCGGCCGTACGGCTGCGGGCGGCCGAGAGCGGGGCGCTGGCCGCGGACGACACGCAGTCCGTCGCCGACTCCCTGCTGGAACACGCGCTGCGCCCGCTGGGCGCGGTGGCCGTGGCCGTGTGGGCCGCGGGCGCCGACGGCTCGCTGACACTCGCCGGGAGCGCCGGGTTCTCCCCGGCGGAGGCCACCCGGTGGCGCTATGTGCCGCCGGAGGTGGCGACGGTGGCGCGCCGGGGCCTGACCGAGCGCACCGGTCAGTGGTTCGGCTCCCTCGCCGAGACCGGGCTGCCCACCATCGGCCGGCACCTGCACCCGGACGGCGGCCGGGCGGCGCTGCCCGCGGGCACCGGGGGCCGCATCCACGGGGTGCTGGAGATCGCCTGGCCGGGGCCGCTGGAACCGCAGCCGCCGCAGATCATGCGGCAGGTGGACGCCCTCGCCGAGCTGTGCGCGCACACCCTGGAGACGTACACCCTGCGCCGGGAGGCCGGGCAGGAACCCCGCATCCTGCCCGACACCGCCGAGTTGATGGACCTCGCGGACGGGCTGCACGACCCCGCCCTGGTCCTGGTGCCGTATCTCGACGACTCCGGGCAGCTGGTCGACTTCCGCATCCAGCACATCAACAACCACTTCCTGGACCCGGCGGGCCGGCCGCGGGCGGTGGTCAACGGTGCGCTGCTGCTGGAGGCGTACCCGATGGCCGCGGGCAAGAGCGAGCTGTTCCAGCGGGTGGAGCGGGTGTACGCCACGGGCGAGCCGTTCCGGGCCCGCCGCATGCAGCTGACCGCGCTCGTCGACCAGGTGTCGCTGGCGGCGGTCGCGGACATCAGCATCAGCCGGCACGGCAACAGCGTGCTGCTGATCTGGCGCATCGAGGACGAGACGGCGCGGCTGGCGAGCCTGCTCCAGCACGCCCAGCGCCTGGGCCGTATCGGCGGGTTCGAGGAGAACCTGCTCACGGGTGAGATCACCTGGAACGACCAGTTGTTCCACCTCTACGGCCGGCCCCCGACGAGCACGCCCGTCCCCCTGGAGGAGCTGCCCGCGCACGCGCACCCCGACGACGCGGTGCCCATCGGCCGGTTCCTGCGCACGCTGCTGCACCAGCGGCGGCCCGCCTCGGCGGCCTTCCGGCTGCAGCGGCCCGACGGTGTGACCCGGCACATCCGCGTGGTCGCCGAACCGGTGCTGGACACCGACGGCCGGCTGTTCGTCGTACGGGGTGCCTACCAGGACATCTCCGCCCAGCACTGGACGGAGGTGGCGCTCGCCGCGACCCGGGACCAGCTCGTGCACACCGAGCAGCAGGCCGCCGAGCGCAACCGGCTGACCCTGCAGTTGCAGCACGCCATCATGCCGCCGACCCGGACGCCGCTGACGGTGCCCGGTCTGGAGGTCGCCGTGCGGTACCGTCCGGCGGAGACCGAGCATCTGGTGGGCGGCGACTGGTACGACGCCGTGGTGCTGCCGTCCGGGCTGGTGCTGATGTGCGTGGGTGACGTCGCGGGCCATGGCATCGAGGCCGCCACCAGCATGGTCGTCCTGCGCAACGCGCTGCGCGGCCTGGCCGTGACCGGTGCCGGGCCGGGCCAGCTGCTGTCGTGGCTGAACATCGTGGCGCACCACCTGACCGGCGCGGTCACCGCCACGGCGGTCTGCGCGCTGTACGACCCCGACCGGCACACCCTGCGCTGGGCGCGGGCGGGCCACCTGCCGCCGGTCCTGGTCCGCGGCTCGGAGGCGGCGCCGCTGCCCCTGGTCAGGGGCCTGCTGCTGGGCGCGGTACCGGAGGCCGTCTACGAGGAGGCGGAGCTGGAGTTCGCGCCGCAGGACACGCTGCTGCTGTACACCGACGGTCTGATCGAGCGCCGCGACCGGTCCGTGGAGGAGTCCCTGGCCCATCTGCTGACCACGGCCCGCACGGCACCGACAACCCTGGACCAGCAACTGGACGGCCTGCTGACCTACAGCCGATCGGACACGGACGACGACACCTGCATCGTGGGCATCCGGGTGGTGTGACCGCTGCGGGGCCGCCGCGCCGGCCCCGGCGGAACGCCCGTGGGCGGGCGCGTCTCGCGCTCGAAGGCGCCGTGTCCGGCCCGGACGTGCCGCGGCTCGTCGGTGCCGGGCTATCCGATGCGGTCGAGGAAGTCCGGCACTCGGTCGACGACCCGCGTCGCGGCGTGTTCGTCGTACGACGTCAGGCTGCTGTCGGTGAACAGGTGCCTGTCGCCGGGACAGAGGAACAGTTCGGCATCCGCCGCCGTCCCGACGAGCGCCCGGGCCGCGTCGACGTCGCCCTCCCCCGCGAAGAACGGATCCGCGTCCATGCCGTGGACCTGGACCGGGACGCCGTCGGGCCAGGCACCGCCGGACTCCGCGACCGGGAGGCATGCCTCCAGCAGCAGCGCTCCCCTGGCCCCGGGGCGGGTCCGGGCCAGTCGCCGCGCCGGCAGGACGCCGAGTGAGAACCCGCAGTAGACGAGTCGCGCGGGCAGCCCCTCGGCGGCGGCGGTTCCGCGCGCGATGACCGTGCCGAACCCGGCGCTCTCGGCGTAGCCGATGCCCTCTTCAAGACTGTCGAACACCTGCCCCTCGAACAGGTCCGGCACGTGGACGGTGTGACCGGCCGGCCGCAGCCGGTCGGCGAATGCGCGGACGCCGTCGGTCGGTCCGTGCCCATGGTGGAAGACCAGCACCTCGGCCATGTCGCTCCCCTCGTGCGCGGTGCCCGGGCGGCACCGCGCACGAGTATGGCGCGTGCCACCGACACCGGCGGGTCGTGGTGGTACGACGCCCGGTGCCGGGGTACGCGGGGCGGCATGATGAGACGTGCGGTGTGGCAGGGGCTCGTGGCGGGTGCGGCCGGGGTCGTGGTGATGACGCTGGGTGAGAAGGCCGAGCAGCGTCTGACCGGCCGGCCGGACTCGCACGTTCCGGCGCGCACGCTCCAGCGGCTGACGGGGATGCCCGAGCGGCCGGGGCGGCGGTCGCCGGTGGTGAACCGGGTGATGCACTACGGGCAGGGTGCCCTGCTGGGGGTGGTGCGGTCGGTGATGGCGCAGGCCGGGCTGCGCGGGCCGGTGGCGTCGGCGCAGTTCGCCGTGGTGAGGCTCACCAACGACCAGATCCTGGAGAACGCCACCGGGGTCGGCGCGCCGCCGCGGACCTGGCCGCGCGGGGAACTGGTGGTGGACCTGTTGCACAAGGCCGTCTACGCCTTCGCCACCGGGGCCGTCGCCGATGCCCTGGCCGCCCGGTCCGGTCCCGGCCCCGGGCAGCGGCACGCCGCCGAGCGTCCGGGCCGGCACGCCGACGTGGGACCGCTCCCCCGCCGCGCGGTCTACGGCCGCTGAGCGTGCACGACGGCGGGCCGGGGGAATCGGCCGCGAGCGGAGGGGTACTCCGGTGCGGGGGCCGGAAGCCGGCGGCCCGCCCGCCGGCACAGGCGGAAGGAGCGGGTGACTCCATGGCCATCGCGGACGAGCCCACCGACGACGCGCTCGACCTCCATTTCATCGGCAACGCCACCGTGCTGCTGCGCTACGGCCCTCTGACGCTGCTCACCGACCCGAACTTCCTGCACCGGGGCGAGTACGCCTACCTCGGATACGGCCTGCTGAGCCGGCGCCTGACCGAGCCCGCCCTCGGCCCGCGGGAGCTGCCCCGCGTCGACGGGATCGTGCTCTCCCATCTGCACGGCGATCACTGGGACCGCAGGGCACGGCGGTCCCTGGACCGTGCGATCCCGGTTCTGAGCACGCCCCACGCCGCGCGCCGCCTGCGGGTGCTGCACGGCTTCCGGCGGACGGCGGGTCTGCGGACCTGGCAGGCACTGACCCTCCAGCGGCAAGGGGTGCGGGCCACTGTCACCGCGCTGCCCGGCCGGCACGCCGGGCAGCCGGTGCTGCGCGGACTGCTGCCGCCCGTGATGGGCAGCATGATCGAGTTCGGTCCCGTGGGCGGGCCGTCACGGCTGCGGCTGTACGTCTCCGGGGACACGCTCCTCTACGACGGCCTGGCGGAGATCGCCCACCGTTTCCCGGCCGCCGACCTGGCCGTCCTCCACCTGGGCGGCACCCGCCTTCCCGGCGGGTTCCTGGTCACCATGAACGGGGCGCAGGGCGCCGAACTGGTCCGGCGTCTCGGGCCCCGCGCCGTGCTGCCCGTGCATTACGAGGACTACACGGTGATGCGCTCGCCCCTGTCCGCCTTCCTCGCCGAGGCCGGCAGGCTCGGCCTGGGCGACCGGATCGTGCCCTGTCCGCACGGCGGCCGGGCCCGTCTGCCCGCCGCCCCCGGAGCACTGCCCGTCGTCCGGTGAGCGGCGCCGTTCCCGTCAGGCTGCCGGGGTCCGGGGCACCCGGGCGGCCCGGCGGTCGGCCCGTAGCCGGTCCAGGAGGGCGTCGGCGGCGGCGAGGGCCTGGTCCACCGACTCGGTGACGGTCAGGACGCACAGCCTGCGGGAGGTGACTTCGAGTTCCCGGCTCGAATGACCGGTGGGTTGCAGGTCGTGGCGGAAGCGAGCCTCGGCATAGCGCGCCAGTACCGCTCGTAGTTCCTTCTCCGCAGGCGGCAACACAGTCACAAACCCCTCTCCCAACACGGACCGTCGTACCGGGCCCCACGTCTGTGAGCGCACCCTCCAGGTGGCTCTCCCCAGGGGGCGTCTGCCCCGGCCGGCCCACCGTATGCGCGGTTCCCTCGACCAATGGCGTCCGGTTCCCGCCCCGGACGGGCGGTGCCTTCGCGGTGTTCTCAGGTGGGCCGGCCGGCCGCGCGTTCCGCGCCGAGGTCCCGCTCTTCGCCGCTCCTCCAGAAGTCCAGCAGGGCGGTGACGAGTGCTTCGGGCGCCTCTTCGGCCATGTGGTGCCCGGATTCGATCGGGGCGCCGTCCAGCCGGCCCGCCACCCAGTCGCGCCAGACACCCGGCACATCGCCGTAGAGGCCGGTCATGTCGTCGCGGGTGGCCCACAGCACCTGTACGGGGCAGCCGATGCGCCGGCCGGCCCGCCGGTCGGCGTCGTCGTGCTCCCGGTCGATGCCGAGTCCGGCGCGGTAGTCCTCGCACATGGCGTGCACGGTGGCCGGGTCGTGGATGGCGCGGCGGTAGTCGTCGTACGCCTCGGCGCCCATCTGCTCGGCGGTCGCCTTGTACCAGGCGTCCGGATCGGCGTTGATGACGCGTTCGGCGGGCTTGTCGGTCTGTCCGAGGAAGAACCAGTGCCACCAACTGGCGGCGAAGGTCGCGTCGCAGCGCCGTAGTGCCTCCCCGATGGGCACGGCGTCCAGCACGCTGACGGCGGACACGGCTTCCGGGTGGTCCAGGGCGAGGCGGGTGGCCACATAGGCACCCCGGTCGTGGCCGACGACGGCGAACCGGTCGTGTCCGAGGCCGCGCATGACCTCCAGGCAGTCGCCGGCCATGGCGCGCTTGGCGTACGGACTGTGCCGCGCGTCGGTCGGGGGCTTGTCGGACTCGCCGTAGCCGCGCAGGTCGGGGCAGACCACCGTGTGCCCCGCGGCGGCCAGCATCGGGGCCACGCGGTGCCAGGTGGCGTGCGTGCGCGGGTGGCCGTGGAGGAGCAGGACCGCGGGGCCGCTGCCGCCGTGGCGCACCCGCAGCCGGACGCCGTTCCCCTCGCGACGTGTCAGCTCGAACCCGTCGAACATGAACTCTCCTCCTGTACCGGGGACATCACGGCTCACCTGCCCCGGCACGCTTCCCGCACACGGTGGTGCCGTCGGCCGCGTGCGCCGCCCTCACGCGGCGCCGTCCTTCGCCGCGGCGTCCCGCCACTCGCTGGGCGAGCAGCCGTAGGCGGACTTGAAGGCGCGGCTGAAGTGCGCGGCGTTCTTGAACCCCCAGCCCCGGGCCACCGCGGAGATGGTGCGGCCGGCGCGTCCACGGCGCAGCAGTTCGCGGGCGCACTCCTCGATCCGCCGCTGCTGGATGAGCCGGTGCACCGTGGTGTCCTCGTCCTCGAACAGCGCGTGCAGGTAGCGCAGTGAGATGCCGTGGGCCTCGGCGACACGGGCGGGTGACAGGGCGGGGTCGCGCAGGTGCGCGTCGATGTGGGCGCGGATCGCGGTCAGCAGCAGGGTGCGGGGGGTGTCCGGCGCGCTGTCGCCGTGTCCGCCCGCCTGCTCGTCGACGAGCGTGGCGACGAGGTCCGCGAGGTGGCCGGCGAGACGCTCCTTGACGTGGTCGGCGAAGGCGGTGGTGCCGGACGCCAGTTCGGTGGCGAGCGGGCGCAGCAGCGCGGCCACGCCCTCGCCCGCGGGGATGGCGCGGCCGGTGATCTGCCGGACGCGTCCCGCGGATGGCCCGAGGGAGCGTTCGGGCATCCGCAGGGCGTACAGGTGGAACGGTGTGCGCTGGTCCAGCGCGAAGGGCCGGCTCAGGTCGAGCAGGGCCAGCTGACCGGCGCGTACGACGTCCTCGCGGCCGTCCTGGCGGATGGCGCCGGTTCCCTCCTGCTGCACGAGCAGGACCAGGCGGCCGTCCTCGGCGGCGGGCTCGGGGCGGGCCGGGCGGCTCAGCCGCAGCGGGGCGGCCCGCATCGACAGCAGCCGCAGCCGGCCCGCGTCGTCCGAGCCGAGCGTGCCCCGGAAGCCGGCGGTCCCCGAGGGGAAGGTCATCTCCACGGGTGCCAGCCGCCCCCGGACCGCGCGTTCCCACTCCCGGGCCCGGTCCGCCCCCGGTGCCGGCACTGTTCCTGTCTCGTTCCGCACGCTGTCCCCTCCCGGTCCTCCGGCCCTGGCGGGACGGATGTGTCACGCCTTCAGCCTCGTCGGGGGCGTCGGGGAGGGGTTAGGTCATGTGACCTGTCCTGCGGGTGCGGGTGACCTGTCCTGGGTGCGTATGACCTGTGCTCCGATGGCGGATGTGACCTGTCGCGGGGCGTGGCCGGCGTGCCGCGCGGCTCGGTACGGCCGGCTCGCGGGAGCCGCCTACGCGGTGCCGCGCTCCAGAGCGTGCGCCAGGGCGGCGCGTGAGGCGATGCCCAGCTTGGGGAAGACCTTCGCCAGGTGTCCGCCGACGGTGCGCGGGGACAGGCTCAGCCGGGCGCCGATCTCCTTGTTGGTGAGCCCGTCCGCGGCGAGCCGGGCGATGCGCAGTTCCTGCGCGGTGAGCGCGTCGGGACCGCCCGCCCCGCCGTCGGCGGACCGGAGTTCGCGTTCGGCGCGGTCGGCCCAGGGGACGGCGCCCAGCGCGCGGAAGGTCTCCAGGGCCTGCTGGAGGACCTCGGGCGCCTGCGGGCGGCGGCGGTCGCGCAGCCAGGCGCCGTGGGCCAGCCGCAGCCGGGCCAGTTCGAACACCCACTGGTCGGCGCCGGGCACGGCGTACGCCGCCTCGTAGAGCCTGTCGGCCTCGTCGTCGGCGGCGGCCAGCGCCCGGGCGGCCGCCAGCAGGAACGCGTGGTGCGGGGAGATGTCGCCCATGCGCGCCGCCTCGCCCGCCGCCACGTGCGCCCGTGCCCGCGCGGTCCGGCCGGTGCGCAGCGCCGCGTCCACGAAGTCGAAGAACGGCAGGTGGAACCAGGGCAGGCCGGGCGGCAGGACGCCGGGCGGGGTCAGGCCGGCCAGTGCGGTGTACGCCTCCTCGTCACGTCCGTGCCCGAGGGCGGCCAGGGCCCGCAGATGGGTGAGGTGGTCCGTCACGAACTTCATCCGGACCCGTTCGGCCAGGGGCCGGATGGCCCGGTCCACCGCGAGCAGGGCCTCCTCGTCGCCGCGTCCGGCCAGGAAATGGGCGTAGTGGTGCCGGAAGAGCAGGGCGTTGCAGTGGTAGCCGAGGGCGTCGGCCGCCTCGGCCTCGCGCAGGCAGACCTCCGCCTGGTCCCAGTGGCCCCGCAGATAGTTCTGGTAGCCGCCGGCCTTGGCGATGCTGCCCTGGGTGGCGTAGGCGTGCTGGCCCAGGAAGCGGCGCCACAGGGACGCGTCGGCCATGTCGACCGCGGCGGCGGTCCACAGCAGCAGCCATGCCGCCCCCGCCTGCTGCTCCTGGCTCATCGTGGCGGCCATGGCGCGCAGTTCGGTGCCCGTGCCGTGCGCGGTGCGGGCGGGGTCGGACCAGGCCCGGCGGCACAGGTCGGCCAGTGCGGAGACCTGGTGCCGGTGGGCGTGCAGGGCGGCCCAGCCGCGCGCGTCGGAGGTGTACACCGTCGCCAGCAGCAGCTTGAAGTAGACCTGTTCGGCGAGGTCGTCGAACGGTCCGGTGCCGGGTCCGGTGCGGGACAGGGCGTCGAGGGCCTGGGGGAGGAGGGTGAAGGACGACTCGAAGTCGACGTGGTGGCTCTGGTCGACGTAGACGACGGCGTAGGCGTACAGCGGCGCGCTGTCGACGGGGACGGGCGCGCGGCGCAGTTCCTCGACGAGTTTCGCCGCGTACGGCAGCCGTCCGCCGCGTGCGGCCATGGCGGCGGCCCAGGTCAGGCGGCGAGCGCGGGTCCCGGCGGCGGTGCTGAGGGCCGCCGCGCGGTGCAGCAGGAGTGCGCCCTCGGCGTCGCCGCCGCGCAGCGCGAGCCGGCGGCCGGCTTCCTGGAGCCGTCCGGCCAGCGTGTCGTCGGGCAGGACGGTCGCGTCCGCCTCGTGGCCGAGCGCCCGGGGGTCGTCGTGCGGCAGGGCGGCGGCGAGCCGGCGGTGGGCGGCCCGCCGTTCGGGCCCGGAGGCGCGGGCGACGACGGCGCCGCGCACCAGGGGGTGGCGGAAGGTGAGCCGGCCGTCCGGCTCCAGGCGGGCCAGGCCGCTGGTCTCGATCTCGTCGAGCACCTCGTCGGCGCGCCCCGGGTCGAGGCCGTCCAGCAGGGCCGGGGTCACCCAGATCGCCGCCGTGCCGCCCAGCGCCGCGTACAGCAGCACGTGGACGGCTTCGGCGGACAGGCGGTCCAGCCGTGGGGCGAACAGCCGCTCCAGCCGGTGTCCGAGGGGGAACCTTCTCGGCAGCGGCATGACGCCGCGGGCCTGGTCGGGGTGGAGGTGCACGGGCAGTTCGACCAGCGCCAGCGGGTTGCCGGCCGCTTCCTGGAGGATGCGGTCGGCCGTGGTGACCGCGAGGTGCGGGTGCCGGGTGCTCAGGAGTGTGCGGGCGTGCTCCCCGTCCAGCGCGGTGAGGTCCACGACGGTGCCGGGCCTGCCCTCGGCCGTGGGCCCCTCGGGGCGGCCCGCGCTGACGAATGCCAGGGGCACCTCGGCGGTGCGGCGTTGGAGGAACGCGAACACGGCCGCGCTGGAGGAGTCCACCCATTGCAGGTCGTCCACGAGGACCAGCACGGGGCGCATGCGTGCCTCGCCCGCGAGGAGCGCGAGCACGGCGGCGCCCACGAGGAAACCGCCCCGGACCGGTTCGGCGGCCTCCCCGAGGGCGAAGGCCAGGGCCCGCCGCTGTGGCTCGGGCAGCGCACGCATACGGCTCGTGAGCGGCCACAGCAATTGGTGCAGCGCGCCGAACGCCACGCCGGCCTCGGCCTCGGAGCCCACCGCGCGCAGCACGGTGAAGCCCAGGGCCCGTGCCTCGGCGTGGGCCCAGTCCAGCAGGGCCGTCTTGCCGATGCCGGGCGCCCCCTGCAAGAGGGTGCCGGTGCCACCGCTGCCCGACCGGGCACCGTCCAGCACCCGGCGCAGCAGGGCCTGCTCGGCTCCGCGCCCGGCGAGCGCGGGACGGTCCCGCGCCGGACGCCCCGCGACCGGAGGACCGCCGACGGGAGGGGTCTGGGCCACGAGACCTGCCGGGTCGGACCCGGACGGCGCGAAAACGGCCGGCGGGGGCGGGGCCACGGCCCTCTCGGACGGCGGCACCACGGCCACCGGGGACGATCCGGCCGACACCAGCGGCACCGCGACGGCACGCGAGGGCGGCGCGGCGGCCCCGGACGGCAGCCCGCCCGCCCCGGCCGGCGCGGCCGACGGAGCAGCGGTATGCGGAGGCGACGCGGACGCTTTGGACAACGGCACACCAGCCTCCGACGACAGCCCACCCGGCCCGGCCGACGGTGCTGCGGCCTCCGACGGCAGCCCGGCCGCCCCGGGCCACGGCGCGACGGCCCCCGGGGGCGCCGGGGCCGTCCCGCCCGGTATCCCCGTGGGGGCGCCGTCAGGCCGCACGGAACGTGTCCCGGCCGGTAACGGCGGCGGTGCGCCCGGTACCGGCCGCCGGTGCGGTGGCGGCCATGCGGGAGGGGACGCCGTGGGTCTCGCCCGGCGTCCGGCCGGTCGTACCCGGCTGTCGCCCGCCCTGTGTCCGGCCCGCCGCGCTCAACTGCCGCCATTCGCGCGGCGAGTGCCCGTACGCCCGGCGGAAGGCCCGGCTGAAGTGGGCCGGGTTGACGAAGCCCCAGCGGTGCGCCACCGCGGCCACGGCGGGCGCGGCCCGGCCGCCGCGGGCCAGTTCCCGCGCGCACTCCTCCAGCCGGCGGCGCTGGACGAGGCGCGCGACGGTGATGCCCTCCTCCTCGAACAGCCGGTGCAGGTAGCGCACGGAGATGTGGTGGGCCGTCGCCACCGTCTCCGGTGTCAGCCCGGGGTCCTCCAGATGACGGTCGATGTGGTCGCGGATGCGCAGGACGAGTTCGCCGCGTCCGCTGTCGGCGCCGCCGGACGGACCGCGCTCGGCCACCAGCGTGCCGAAGAGGTCCTCCACGCCGGCCGCGAGCCGTGCCGCGACGGCGGGGCCGTAGGAGTCCGCCGGGTCGAGGAGGCGGGTGAGGAAGGGGCCGAGGACGGCGCCGATCCCGTCCGTTCCGCTGACGGCGGTCGCCGTGACCGCGCGCAGTTCCTTGTCGGACACGTCCAGCCCGCGGCGGGGCAGGTGGACGATGTGGCAGGCGAACCGCTCGGGGAAGTCCAGGGTGTACGGCCGTGCCGTGTCGTAGACGAGGAGGTCGCCGGCCTCGGCGACCGCGCTGCGGCCGTCCTGGACCAGCGTCACCGTGCCGGCCGTCAGGACGAGCACCGCCACGCACGGGACGCCCGGCCCGCCCCGGCCGACGCGCTGGGCGTCGGCCTGGAGGGAGCAGACGGGCAGGTGCCCGAGGTGGCCGCCGGTGATCCGGCCGGTGAAGGCGACGCCGCCGCGCGATGTCACGGCCATCGGGGTCGGGGCCGTGGCCAGGGCGGCCCGCCAACGGTCGACTCTGTCCCCGACCGGCACCATGTCCGTCGACAGCACGAGGTCCACCCGGCTCTCCTCTCTCTCCTCAGCGGAAATCAACCAGCCGGCGGTACCGCGCACCAGGCACTCTCCAGGCAGAAACAGGCAGTGCCGGGATGTGCGCGCGGGGAACAGTGCCGTGCGCGCAGGGGCAAGTCCGGCCGGCGGCCGGCACATAGGGTTGCGGGGCCGCCTTCGCCGGGCGGCGGGCCTGGTCAGGGCGTGTCCAGGCGGGCGAGCCGGGAGCGGGCCTCGGCGACCCGCCTCGGGTCGGCGCCGGGCCCGAGGGCGATGCAGCGCGCGAACGCCTCGCGGGCCTCGGCTTCGCGGCCGGCGTCGAGGAGTATGTCCCCGAGCGAGCGGAGATAGCGGCTCTCCAGGGCGATGTTGCCGTCGGTACGGCACAGTTCGACGGAGGTCCGCAGGTGCCGTACGGCTTCTTCGCAGCGGCCCAGGCGGGCGCAGGAGCGGCCGAGTCCCGCGAGGGCGTTGACGCGGGTGACGGCGGCGATGTGCGGTTCCAGGCGGTCGCCGGCCTCGTCGAGCCGAGCCAGGGCCCGCTGGTACGCCTCGGCCGCTTCCTCACTGCGCTGGACGCCCTCCAGGTCCAGGGCACGGCCGAGCAGCGCCTGGAGCATGCCCGGCAGGTCCCCGGCGGCGTCGAACAGGGTGATGGCCCGGGAGTTGTGGTCGAACGCCGGGCCGGTCCGGCCGAGGAGGTGGTGGGCCCAGCTCGCGTAGTGGTTCGCCCACGCCTCCTGGAGGCGGTCGCCGGCCCGGCGGGCCGCGGCGAGCGCGCGGGCCGAGTACTCCAGGCTGTCCCCGGGTCTGCCCTCGCACAGGAGCACGGCCCAGGCGTAGTAGTTGAGCTGGGTGGCTTCGAGCAGCGGGTCGCCGAGCGCCTCGGCGCAGCGGACGGCCATCTCGAAGACCTCCGGCCAGTGCCCCCAGAAGATCCACTGGTCGGAGAACCAGTGCAGGGACTCGGCCACCTCGACGACGGTCGCGTGGTCGCCGTCCGCGGCGGCGGCGCGCAGGGCCGCCAGCCAGTTGGGGGCCTCGGCCTGGAGCCATTCGCGTGCCCTGTCGGCGCTGGAGAGGTCCACGGTGCCCTGCCAGGTGGACGGCGGCGCGCCGTGGTCGGGTTCGTACCAGCGGCCGGCCACGACGGCCGTCTCGAGCAGCCAGTGGAACATCGAGCGGCGGGCCCGCCCGACGTCCTCGGCGTCGTCCTCGGCGGCGAGCCGGGTACGGCCGTACAGGCACAGCAGATCGTGCAGCCGGTAGCGGTCCCCGGTGGCGCCGAGCAGGCCCGCCTCGACCAGTTCCTCCAGGGTGTCCTCGGCGTCGTAGAGGTCCTGGCCGGTGAGGCGGGCGGCGCCGGCGGCGCCCGTGTCGGGGCCGGGGACCAGGGACAGGCGCCGGAACATGCGGGCGGCCGGGGGCGTGAGCTGGCGGTAGGAGAGGTCGAAGGCGCTCGCCACCCGTATGTCGCCCGCTGACAGCGCGTCCAGACGGCGTTCCTCGCGGGCGAGCCGGTCCGCGAGCCGGCGCACGCTCCAGCCGGTGCGGGTCGCCAGCCAGTTGCCGGCCACCCGCAGGGCGAGCGGCAGGTAGGCGCACAGCCGGGCGACCTCGTGCAGGGCGTCCGGTTCGGCCGTCGCGCGGTCCTCGCCGACGAGCGAGGCGAGGAAGGCGGCGGACTCGGCGGCGTCGAGCCGGCCGAGCGGCAGGCGGTGCACGTCGTCGAGTCCGGTGAGCATGCGGCGGCTGGTGACGAGGACCAGCGTGCGGCCGGAGCCGGGCAGCAGCGGACGTACCTGGGCCTCGTCGCGGGCGTTGTCGAGCACGAGCAGGCAGCGGCGGTCGGCGAGTACCTGCCGGTAGAGGGCCGGGTGGGACTGCGGGCCGGACTTGGCCAGGTCGCGGTCGGGCACGCCGAAGGCCTTGAGCACCCGGACCATCAGCTCCGAGGCGGCGGGCGGGGTGCGGTCGGTGCCCCGCAGGTCCACCATGAGCTGGCCGTCCGGGAAGCGGTCGGCGAGCCGGCGGGCGGCGCGCAGGGCGAGGGTGGTCTTGCCGGTTCCGGGCGCGCCGTGGACGGCGACGACGACGGGCTGGGCGGTCGCGGTCCCGGTGTCCGCCTCGGTGCCGTCGTCCGCCGGTGGTGGTCCGGCGAGTTTCTCCAGTTCCGCCAGTTCGTCCGCGCGGCCCACGAAGTCGTCGACGCCACGGGGGAAGGAGCGCACGCCGACGGGGCTGTATCCGGGGGTACGGCCGGCCCGGGCGGCGGCGAGCAGCCGCTCGCGTTCGGTGTCGCCGAGCCCCAGCCCGTCGGCGAGCGCGGCGACCGTCCGCCGTTGCGGGGCTGCCCGGCGCCCGCGTTCCAGGTCGCCGATACCGCGCACGCTGACGCCGGACGCGTCGGCCAGAGCCTCGATCGTCAGCGACTTCTCCAGCCGCATCTCCCGTAGCAGTGCCCCGAAAACCACCTCTTGTGCGGACATTCCCGCCCCCTCCACCCCGCTGAGTACTTGAACATTCTACTAGATGGGGGGAGCATTTCTGATCAAGGAGGGACGGCCGGGGGCCCGCCTCCCGCGGTCCCTCCCTCGCGCGGGGCCGCGAGCACCTCCGCCAGGGGGCCGGCCGGCGCCGGCTCACCGGCCGGTGAGGTCCACCGGACACCGGCAGCGGGCGTCGTCCGGCTCCTCGTGTCCGCGCCACTCCTCCCCCGGCAGGGAGGACAGGGCGGCCGGCGAAGCGGTCAGCGCACCGCCTTTCCGCGACCGCGCCCGATCACGACGAACCGCCTACCGCGCGTCGCAAGCGGCCACCTCCGTGCGGCCGGTCCTGCCTTGCCGGTACGCCCCGCACCGGAGGGCGACCTTCGAGCCCTGCTCCGACTGGCGCAGGATGACCAGGGTCTTGTCCCGCGGCGGCATGTTGCCCTGCCCATAGGAGATGTAACCGGTCGCGCCGTCGAAGGTGATGCCGCTCTTCAAGGCCGTGAGCATGGCATCGGGGTCCACGCCGCCCTGACCCGAGAGGGCCATGTCGGCTGCCCGGGAGAGGACGTGGAAGGCGTCATAGGACACCGCGGAGTGGCCGTCGTCGCGCCAGGGGTCGTCCTTGGAGGGTCCGCGCACGAAGGCGTCGTACTTGACGAGGAACTGCTTCGTCTTCTCCTCGGCGGCACTGTCGCCGGCCGGCAGCCGGTGCGCCGAGTAGTACAGCCGGAGCCAGTCCTTGTCGTTGAACTCGCCCGTGAGCACCACGTTCGTGAGTTCGTTGCCGCCGAGCATGGTGATGTCGCGGTCGATGCACGTCCCCTGCGTGTCCAGGGCGTTGACGAAGGCGACGAAGTCACGGGCGCGCGCGGACCAGTAGACGACCGTCGGATCGGAGCCGCGCAACGCGTCGCACACCGTCGCCGCCAGATCGTGCGCACTCCTGATCCGCGGCGTGCCCGCGGGCGCGCCCTCGAAGTCACCCGCCTGGGAGAAGTTGACCAAGCGCGTGTCGCCGCGGAAATGTTCGCGGAACTTGTCCGCGAGGCTCTTGCTGTACAGGTCCGCCGAACTCTGGATCACCACGGCCTCCTTGGCCGGCTCACAGCCGCCGTCGGCGTGCGCCATGATGGGGAAGCCGGTGGCGAAGTTCGCCTCGATGTGCGCTTCGGTGCTGTTGAGCGGCGTGAGGGGCCAGTAGTTGGCGCTGACCAGCATCTCGTCAGCGGTGGCGGTGGTGCCGATCACGGGAAGCTCGGCCTGCTTCAGGATGTCCAGGGCCCTGAGCGTCGTCTCCTTGCTCTGGGCGAAGCCGAGAACACCGATCACCTCCTCGTAATCCTTGCCGTCCTTGCCGTCCTTGCCGTCCTTCACCTCGTCGACGAGCTTCCGTGCCTCCTGCTCGGCGTTCTCGAAACCCTTGCCGGTCGTGACCACCCTGACGCGCAGCGGTACCCGCGAATCGTCGGAGATCGCGTACTGGTTCAGATCGTGCTGCCACATGGCGATGCCGCGCAGCTCCGGAATCGTTCCGTCGAAGAGGGTGTCCGTCTTCGAGGTCGGCCCGTTCGACGTGAACGCGACGACGGTGCGCACGGTCCTGCCCCGCGCCACGAAGTCTTCGGCCTCCCGGTTCTGTGCGTCGATCTTCGCGCGCGTCTCGTCGTACCACTGCTTCGGGCGCAGCGGGACGGGCTGGGAGTACCTGCTCCCGGCGACCGGCATGTCACCGGCGGCGCAACTCCTCGACTCCCGCTCCACCGGCGCGAGGTACACCGCACCGCCGACCCCGAGAAGTCCCAGCGCCAACGCCGTGCCGCCGGCCACGCCCGCGGTCATCGTGCGTCCGCCGACACGGTACGACGTCGGAGATGTCGGACGGATGATCAGCCCCTCCCTGCCGAAGGGTTCCTCCCTCAGCCGCACCAGGACCACGCCGGGGTCGGACTGGTGCAGCAGCCGTCCCGCCGAGGTGAGGCTGGACGCCGCCGGGTCGCCGAGGTTCTGCAACAGCTGCCGGGAGGGCGTGCCGACCGCGATGACCAGGGGGCCCGCCGCCCGTGCGGTGTTCTTCCGCTCCTGGTGGAAAGAGCACAGGAAACGCTCCACCGCCTCGGCGCCCGGCCTTTCCTCCCGGGGCAGCGGAACCAGGAGGACGGGACGTGCGGTGCGGCGGCGTTGCAGGGGTCGCACACTGCCGACCTTCGGTGTCCTCAGGTCTTCCAGCAGGGCGCGTGTCAGGAGCGATTCGAGGGCGGACAGCGACTCCTGGTGCCGGGGGTGGTCGGGCGGCAGCACGAGGCGTGACATCTGACGGTCGGCCACCTCGTCCATCACCGCGAACAGGGTCTCGGCGTCTCCGGACATGCCGAGCATGCCGCCGAGCCAGCGTTGACGGGCCGGGCGGAGCACGCGCGGGGCGCGCAGCAGCCCACGGGTCTTGCGCCGCTCCCAGCACCAGCGGGGGAAGGTCCGGGTGATGCCCTGCCACAGGGACCCGAGCAGCCAGCCGCGGATGCCGCCGACCGGTGGCGACTCGCTGCCGCCGAGCGCCCACAGGAAGACCTGCAGACGTCCCTCACGCCGCAGTTGGCGGTGCATCCGCAGTTGGCCGTGCGCGTGGTCGCGCAGTACCTCCGCGCCCGGAGCCCGCCGTTCGTCCGCGTGTTCCCTGATGTAGCCGACCGAGTCCCACAACGGCCAGAAGCCGGGCAGCCGGTCCGGTGTCATGTGCCTGGGCTTGCCCAGGGCCAGTCCGCGGGCCGCCGCGCCGGAGAGCAGTTCGGAGCCGTCGTCGGCCGTGGGGATCGCGTACGGGACCAGCTTCACGTCCCGCTGGCCGCGCAGTGCCTGCTCCAGCGCTCCTGTCAGTCTCCGGACGCGGCTGTCGTACTCGGCGGCGTTCCCTGCGACGTCCAGGATCACCAGCGGCGGTGTGTGCGCGAGCATCTCCCGCTCGGCGGGCGACACCGCCTGACGGAATTCCCGGACGAAATCGTCCGCACCCTCGTCGTCGGGAAAACCGTTCGGTAAGCGGTCGGATTCGGCCATAAAAGATCCCCCTCAGTCCTCCTCGGCGGGTCACGTCATCCGGCCCGCCGGCTCCACGCAGGGGGAGAGAGTACTGGTGATGCCGCATTCCTCACACCAGTTCGCGAAAAGCATGCCGGCTACCCGAAATAATGTCGGGCCACCGTCTGCAATTATGCAAGCGGGCCGTAAGGGCAAGCCGGTGAGGCGATCGCCGGAACTCCTCCCGGGCTGGGGTCAGCGCGCGAAGACCGTACTCGCCAGGACGACGTGGACCGCGGTGCCGCCGAGAATGCTCACCAGCGCGTTGCGGCGCCACAGGTGCAGCCCGACGGTGACGGCCAGGGCGGCCGACGGGGCCACGGCGCGGGCCTCGGTCACCGGGAGGTCGCGCAGGCAGTAGACGAGGAGGATCACCATGACGCCCGCGGGCATGCGGGTGCTGAGGAAGCGCACGGTGGTGCTGGTGCGCAGGGGAGCCAGCGCCGCGAACGGCAGGGCGCGCAGGGCCCAGGTGACGGCGGCGGAGACGAGGATCGCGGCGACGGCGTGGCCGGTGTCAGACATGAGCGGTCCTCCTGCCGGTGGCGAGGTGGCGGGCCAGGAGGCCGGCGGTGAACAGGGCGAAGGCGACCAGCAGCATCTGCGACGGGAACAGCAGCCGGGCGGTCAGGGCGCCGAGCACGGCCAGCAAAGGGGTGGGCAGATCGCCGCGCAGGTCCCGCGCGGCATCGAGGGCGAGCACGGTGAACAGGGCGGTCAGCGCGAAGTCCAGGCCGGTGACGCTTTCGGGTATGAGGAAGCCGAGCAGGGCTCCGGTCGTCGCGCTGCCGGCCCAGTACAGGTGCAGCAGGAACTGGAGCCACAGGATGCGCGGGCCGGACCAGGAGCGGGCCCGTTTCCCGGTGGTCAGCGCGTACACCTCGTCACACAGCGCGAAGGTGCCGTAGGCCTTGCCGAGGCGGCCGCTCACGCGGTCGAGGGGGAAGGACAGCGCGTAGAAGACGTGCCGGACGTTCACCAGGAAGGCGGACGCCGCGACGCCGGCCAGCGGGACCGCGGCGGTGACCATCCCGATGAGCAGGAACTCGAACGACCCGCCGAAGACCAGCATGGCGGACAGCCCCGCCCACCACCAGTCCAGACCCGACTGCGTCGCCAGAGCGCCGAAGGCGAGCCCGAGCGGAAGGAATCCCAGGCCCACTCCGGCGGAGTCCTTGAACGCCGCGCCCGCCTGGGAAAGCGCCGTGGACGGAGTGGCGGGAGCGGGCCGCGGGCGGCTGCCGGTGGCGGCAGAAGGTGCATCCATGGCGCAATTTTATGAAGAATCGCGCGTTATATGGTTGCCCATCTTTGCCTTAGGATCACCCTGTGAGCAATAAAATCACCCTTGATGCGGTCGACCGAGAAATTCTGTTTCATCTGCGCGAGGATGGGCGGCTGACCAACGTCGAGCTGGCCAAGCGGGTCGGCCTCACCCCGCCGCCCTGCCTGCGCCGGGTCAAACGGCTGGAGGAGGCCGGGGTCATCACCGGGTACCGGGCCGTCATCAACCCCGAGGCCGTGGGCCGCGCCCTGGAGGTCCTGATCGACGTGGAGATCTACGCCCAGGACCGCAAGAGCTTCGAGGAGTTCGAGGACACCGTGGCGTCCTACGAGGAGGTCGTCGAGTTCCGCCGCATGTACGGGCGCCCCGACTATTTCATCCGCGTGGCCGTCGCCGACCATGCCGCCTACGAAGCGTTCCTCACCGGCAAGCTCAGCTGCCTGCCCGCCGTCCGGCGCCTGGAGTCCCACCTGACCATGAAGGAGATCAAGACCATCGGATAGGACGGCACGGCCGCCGCATTACGTATGTTGACATAGTTATCTGCTCATACCTATGCTGGGTGCCATGGATCAGCGCAGCGTGTCCGCTCAGGACATTCGCCGGGTGGCCTCGGGCCTCGTGGCGTCCCTGCCCGCGCTGTCCCGCGCCCTGGACCGGCGAGTCGGCCAGGAACATCCCCACCCCAAGCCTCCCGAGGCCCAGCTCGCCCTGCTGCGGCACGTCGAGGCCCACGACGGAGTGACGGTGCGCAAGGCCGCCGAGGCCCTGCGGATGAAGCCCAGCAACGTCAGCGCGCTCGTGTCGCAGCTGACCGAGCAAGGTCTGCTGGAGCGTCGGCAGGACCCCGCCGACAAGCGGGTCGCGCACCTGCACCTGACCGAGCGGGCCAGGCTCGAGCTGGCCGAGGTCAACCGGCTGATGAGCGCCCACGTCATGGGCGCGTTGAGCACGATGACCGACGGGGATCTGAAGGCCCTCGGCGCGGCCCTGGGGTCGCTGAACGCGCTCGCGGAGCGCCTCCACTCCGACCGGTGACGACGCGTACCGACCCCACGGTGGTCCGGTACGCGCGTTGAGGGACCTTTCCGGTTCACCTCTCGCCCTGTCGCTCTTTTCGGGTTCCTTGTTTCCGCCCCGCGGTCCCGACGACGGCGGCCGCGCCCTCCCTCGTGCGCGGACGTCCCCTGCCGTCCGGACCCAGACATCCTCGTGAAGGACTGAATCGTCATGCCCTCCGAAGTTCCGAGTTCCTCCGCGCCCGTGAACGGGGCGCAGCACGCGGACCGCCCGCGCGGCCGGCGTGCCAACCCATGGCTGTCCCTGATCGCCGTCGCGTTCGGGCTGTTCATGGTCGGCCTCGACGGCTCGGTCGTCTCCATCGCCAACCCCGAGATCGGCCGGGACCTGAACGCCGGCACCGCCGACCTGCAGTGGGTGACCAACGCCTATCTGCTGGCCCTCGCGGCGGCCCTGATACTCGGCGGCAAGCTCGGCGACCGGTTCGGGCGCCGCACCTTCTACCTGATCGGCGTCGCGGGTTTCACGGTGGCGTCCGTCGCCATCGGGCTCACCGGCTCCATCGAGGGCGTCATCGCCTTCCGTGCCGTGCAGGGCTTCTTCGGGGCCCTGCTGATGCCCAACACCCTCGGCATCCTGCGGGCCGTCTTCCCACCGAAGAAGTTCGGCATGGCGGTCGGCATCTGGGCCATGGTCTCCTCCGTCTCCACGGCCCTCGGCCCCATCGTGGGCGGCGCGCTCGTCGAGCACGTGAACTGGGAGTCCGTCTTCTACATCAACGCCCCCATCGGCGTCATCGCCCTCCTGTTCAGCGTCATCGTCCTGCCGCAGAGCAAGAACACGGCAGCCGCCCGGGAGAAGTTCGACATACCCGGCGTCGTGCTGCTGGCCGTCAGCCTGCTCGCCGTGGTGTTCGGCGTGGTCAAGGGCGAGACGTGGGGCTGGACCTCGGGCGGCACCCTCGGTGCCATCGCGGCCGGCGTCGTGCTGCTGCTGCTGTTCGGCTGGTACGAGACGCGGATCGCCCACCCTCTGCTGCCCATGCGGTTGTTCCGCAACCCGGCCCTGTCCATCGGCACCGTCATCACCGCGCTGAACTTCTTCGTCCTGCTCGGCGTGATCTTCTTCGTGATGCTGTACCTGCAGAACGTCCGCGGTTTCACCCCCGTACAGGCGGGTGTGCGCACCCTGCCGCTCAGCCTCGCGTCGGTCGTGGCCTCCCCGCTGGGGGCCGCGCTCACCGAGAGGTTCGGTCCCCGGCTGACGATGCCGCTGGGCATGGCTCTCCAGGCGGCCGCCTGCTTCGTCATGCTCGGCTGGAGCGCCGACTCCTCGTACGCCCTGATGTGGCCCCCGTTCGTCGCGCTCGGCTTGGGCGTCGGCATGGTGATGTCCTCCTCCTCGGACGCCATCGTCGGCAACGCACCGGTCAAGGACGGCGGCGTCGCCGGCGGCCTGCAGGCGACGGCCCTGCAGGTCGGCGGCGCCCTCGGCACCTCGGTGCTGGTGTCGCTGATCAGCAGCCGCGTCGGCTCCACCCTCACCGGTGAACTGACCGCGTCCGGCGTGCCCGCGACCGCGGCCGAAGGCCTGGGCGAGGCGAAGGACGCGGTGTCCATGGGCGTCGCCCCGGTCTCGGGCGAGATGCCGGACCAGCTCAAGGCGGCGATCATCGAGGGCAGCCACCATGCCTTCATGAACGGTGTGCACACCGCGGCGCTGGTCTCCGGCGTGCTGGCCGTCATCGGCGCGCTGACGGCAGCCGTCGGTGTGCGGCGCGCTCCTGACGCGGCCCGTCACTGAGGGCGGACGGGCCCGCCCGGCCGAGCTCACCGCGCGACGGTGGCAGCTCGGCCGGGTTGTCTCCCACGGGCCGGGTTCCTACCTGCCCTCTTGGTGCTCCCGGCTGGTCGCCGGCGTCACCAGTTCACGCGCAGACCGGCGATGAACGAGGTGAGCCGGTCGGCGATGAGCCGGTCGTCGTGTACCGAGTAGTGCCAGTGGCAGCCCTGGAAGTCCAGCCCCGAGTCGTCGAGGAACCAGTAGCGCACCCCGCTGTCGCCGGCGTCGTTGCGGGCCTTGACGACCTGCTGGACGTGGGCGGCGAACTGGCCCGCGCCCACTGCCACGATGGTGGTCGCGGCCCCGTACCGTGTCCGCAGCTTCTGGAGGAAGTCTCCGTAGGCGGTGCGGTAGGCCGTCGCGAGGCTGTCGGGGGTCCACGGCTCGCCGGGGTTGACGGCGGTCGAGAAGTCGTTGGTGCCGAGGTTGACCACCACCAGCCGAGGGTGCCAGGTGCCGGGGTTCTGCCACACGTCGCCGGACACGCTCAGCAGGGCACGGTCGTAGAAGGTCCGGTACGTGACGTCCGGCGAGCCGCCGTTGTAGTTGCGCACCATGCCGAGGCCCGAATACCCGTTGATCTGGTAGTCGGCGTTCAGTCGCCGCGCGGTGAGGGCGCCGTAGCTCACGTCGGCGTTGGTGGTCCGCCTGACCTCGTCTCCGGCACACTCGCGAGAGGTCGAGAGGTTGCCGTAGCCCACGGTCAGGGAATCCCCGATGAACTCGATCTGCCGGTCGCGCGGCGCCGGCCTGCGCAGCACGGCCCCGCCGGGCGCGGCGACGAAACCGCCGAACGCGCTGATGTCACCCGGGCTGTCGCTGCGCTTGACGAGCCGCACGGTGTGCGTGGCGTTCGGCAGGCCGTTGATCCAGTGCGTGGTGTTACCGGGTGTGAACAACGTGGCGACGGTGGTTCCGTCGATCTGGACGTCGTAGTCGGCCGCCGAGTCGTTGAGCACGATGCCCACGCCGGTGCCCCTGACAAGGCCCTCGAAGTACACGCCGGGCCAGCTGTACTGCACCGTGCTTCCGGCGTCCTTGACCCGCCCCGCGGTGTGCACCCGTTCCAGCACGCCCGTCGCGGGGACCGGTCGCCCTTGCCGGCCGCCCGCATCCCGGCCGGCGTATCGCACGGCCTCGGCTCCGTTCCCGGTGGAGGCATGCGCCGTGCCCGCCGTGCCCCACGCGGACAACAGCGCCGCCAGTAAGGAGCCCACCGCGGTCAGCACCGCTGTGCGTCCGCCCTGTCTCCGCCATGACGCCTTGCGTGTCATAGCCGTTCCCTTCATCCACGTCTCCTTGCTCGGTTCTCGTAGGTCGCCGGGGTCCCGGAGGGCGCAGCCGTTGTTCCTGGGGAACCTGTGCCGGGTCCGGGGGCGAAGCGCTGTGGCGTGTCGTCGCACGGGTCCGACTCGCTCCACTCGTCAAGCGCGGTTCCACTTCTGGTTGGTCTGGCCGTTGCAGGTCCACAGGACCAGCGGGGTGCCGTTGGCGGTTCCGGCCCCACTGGCGTCGAGGCACAGTCCGGCGTGGACGTTGCGGATCGTCCCGTCGGTGCCGAGGGTCCACTTCTGGTTGCCCTGGCCGTTGCAGGGCCAGGTGACGACCCGGGTACCGTTCGTGGTGCCCTGGTCATAGGCGTCCAGGCACTTGTCCCCGTAGACGCGGATCTCACCGCCCGCCCAGGAGGTCCACAGTTGGTTCGCGGCGGTGTGGCAGTCCCACAGCAGTACCGCCGCACCGGCGGCGGTGGAAGCGTTGTCCACGTCCGCGCAGCGCCCGGACGCCCCGCCCCGCAGACGCGAGGTGGTGGCGGCCAGCGGGCTGCCACCACTCACCCGGAACACGGCCACACCATGCGCGGGCACGCTCGCCGAGATCTGCCCCGACGTGCTCGACGTATCGCCGGTCCACAGATCGGTGAGGGAGAACGGCCCGCCCGACAGGCCGACTTGCGCGGCCGTCGTGGTGACCGTCGCGGTCCCCGCCGACCGGTTGAACAGGCCCACCGCGACCGAACCGTCCGCCAGCGACTTGGCGAACACCTCGGTGGCACCGTCGTCACGGACCCTGCGCCCGCCCGCGCCCAGCGGATCCTGGTCCACCGCCAGCAGACGCGGGTTGCGCAGGACGGCGCTCACCTCGGCCGACATCGTACGGATGTCGTTGCCCGCCATCAGCGGGGCCCCCATCAGCGCCCACAGGGCGAAGTGGGAGCGGGACTCGGTCAGGGACAGGCCGGGCCGGCCCACGACCAGCATGTCGGGGTCGTTGAAGTGTCCCGGTCCCGACTGTGCCGCCAGCGGCGCGGTGACGTCCAGGACGTTGCCCACCCCCATCGGGTAGCTGTTGGTGTTGCCGTTCTGCCAGATGTCGAGCAGGTCCTCGGTCGTGCGCCACAGGTCGGCGACCTCGCCCCAGTTGTAGGCGGCGCCGGTGATGGCGTGCAGGCTGTTGGGGTTGATGCTGTAGACGATCGGCCGTCCGGTGGCGCGCAGGGCATCGCGCATCAGGGTGAACCGCGCGACCTGCTCCTCGCGTGTACCGCTGGACGAACACCAGTCGTACTTCAGGTAGTCCACGCCCCAGGAGGCGAACGCGGCGGCATCCTGCGCCTCGTGACCCCGGCTGCCGGTCGACCCCGGGTAGCCGCCCGTGGCCTGCGCGCAGGTACGCTCGCCCGGCACCTGGTAGATGCCGAACTTCAGCCCCTTGCCGTGGATGTAGTCCCCCAGCGCCTTCATACCGCTCGGGAACTTCGCCGCGTTCGCCCGCAGGTTGCCCTGCGCGTCGCGCTGCGGATCGAACCAGCAGTCGTCCACCACCACATACCGGTAACCCGCGTCCCGCATGCCCGAGGACACCATCGCGTCCGCGGCCTGACGCACCTGCGCCTCCGTGACCCCGCACCCGAAACTGTTCCAGCTGTTCCACCCCAGCGGCGGAGTCAGAGCCGGACTCCCCGGCGCCGCCGAAGCGGTCGAATGCACCGAAGCCGACACACACGCGCCCACCGTCAACACGGCAGCCGCCAGAAGACGAAACAGCCGCCCACCTGACCGTCTGAACACCAAAGCTCCTTTTCCGGGAGGCACCCAAGAAAGAGGGTCCGAAATTTCGGACGCCATTCGGAAACTCGTGCCCCCCGGATAGTAGAGAGTCGGCCGGACGTGTCAACCTTCTCCGCCGAACCAGCCGCCACAACAGGACGTCCGAGCGGTTCCGCAACCGCGCACCGGCGGCGATACACCGAAACTTTCGCCACTTGCCCCGGGGCGTCCGGTCGGGATTCCGCCTCCGCGACTCCCCCGAAAAGCCCTCAGGAGGAGACCTCTCGCGGAGACACTCGACGCATGGACCGGACATCATCCGAGCAGCTCGACGAGACACCTCCGACCGCCGAGGAGTACGAGGCGGTACGGGCGGCGGTGTCGGCCGCGGTCGGATGTCGGGCCGACGGGCAGTCGTGGACGCTCAACTCGCTCCTGGCGGCATGGCAGGACGTCGTGGAGGACGTGGAGGACGGCTACGCATGGTCCGCACCCGACCTCGGCCATGACATCTGGTGCCGCGAGGCCCTGGCCGGAGCCTGGCCGTCCCTGCCCTCCCGCGTGCGGGCGATCCGGCAGTCCGAACTGGACCGGCTCGACAGCCGCTTCCGCACGGCCACCCTCTCCTGGCCCGGCCGGGAAGAGGACCCGGGCCAATGGTGGAAGCGGCGCGTTCCACGGGTTCTCGCAGCCGAAGCGGGCGAGACCCGACGGCAAGGCTGGCCTGCCGGCTGGAGCATGATGCCCTTCCCCAAGCCGGACGGCGTACAAGTCGTCGAGTGACCGGCCAGGGAGGCCGGGCGACGAGTTGACGCGCAGCGGGCAGAAGTACCGGGCGCGCGGCACGCTCGTCGACGGGACACCCTGGATGTCGCGTCTCCCAAGTCTGGCGTCTTAAGTGAAGGCTAAAGAAAAGCCTGTTCACCTTCTTGACCGAGGCATGACTGCCGGGCATGGTTCCCGGAGAGCGCTCTCCCCCATGGATTCCGTCCCGGCCTTCCCACCGCTCCGCACCGCCTCCGTCCCCCGGCGTCCCGACCCGTCAGGAGCCCCTCTTGTCCAGGTCCCTTCCCAGCCCCCTTCCCCCACGCCGAGCCGGCGTGCCCCTGCTCGCCCTGGGCGCACTCCTCGCGTCCTCGCTCCCCCTCGCCGCCGCGCCGGGCGCGCACGCGGCGGACACCCTGCTGTCGCAGGGCCGGCCGGCCACCGCCTCCTCGCAGGAGGGCGACGGTTACGCGGCCGCCGCGGCGGTGGACGGCGATCCGACCGGGACCCGGTGGGCCAGCCAGTGGAGCGACCAGCAGTGGCTCCAGGTCGACCTGGGCCGGGTGTCGAACCTCAGCCGCGTCGTCCTGACCTGGGAGACGGCCTACGGCAAGAGCTACGAGATCCAGGCGTCCGACAGCGGATCCGACTGGCACACCCTGAAGACCGTGACCGGCGGCGACGGCGGAACCGACGACATCGCCGTGTCCGGGACCGGCCGCTACGTCCGGATGCGGGGCCTGGCCCGGTCCGGCGGATACGGCTACTCGCTGTGGGAGTTCCAGGTCTACGGTTCCGCCGGTGACACGACCCCACCGCCCGCCTCGGGTGCCGTGAAGGTCGAGGGCACCCAGGGCGACTGGCGCCTGACGGTGGGCGGCCAGCCGTACACCGTCAAGGGAGTCACCTGGGGCCCCGCGGTCTCCGACGGTCCCACGTACCTGCCGGGCGTCAGGGCGATGGGCGCCAACACGATCCGCACCTGGGGCACCGACGCGTCGAGCAAGGCGCTCCTGGACGCGGCGGCGGCCAACGGGATGCACGTCGTCAACGGTTTCTGGCTGCAGCCGGGCGGCGGGCCGGGGGCCGGCGGCTGTGTGAACTACGTGACGGACACGGCGTACAAGAACAACTCGCTCGCCGAGTTCGCCAAGTGGGTGGACGCCTACAAGAGTCACCCGGCGACGCTGATCTGGAACGTCGGCAACGAGTCGGTCCTCGGACTCCAGAACTGTTACAGCGGCACCGAGCTGGAGGCGCAGCGCAACGCCTACACCCGCTTCGTCAACGACGTCGCCAAGAAGATCCACGGCATCGACCCGGACCACCCGGTCACGTCCACGGACGCGTGGACCGGCGCCTGGCCGTACTACCAGCGCAACGCGCCCGCCCTCGACCTCTACGCGGTGAACTCCTACAGCAACGCGTGCAAGGTGCGCCAGGACTGGATCGACGGGGGCTACACCAAGCCGTACATCATCACCGAGACCGGCCCGGCCGGTGAGTGGGAGGTGCCCGACGACGTCAACGGCGTCCCCGACGAGCCGACCGACGTGCAGAAGGCGGACGGGTACACCAAGGCGTGGAACTGCGTGACCGGCCACCGGGGCGTGGCGCTGGGGGCCACCCTCTTCCACTACGGAACCGAGCACGACTTCGGCGGTGTCTGGTTCAACCTGGTGCCCGACGGGCTGAAGCGGCTGTCGTACTACGCCGTCAAGAAGGCCTACACCGGATCGACGGCCGGTTCCGACACCTCCCCCGTCATCAGCGACATGACCGTCACCCCCGCCTCCTCGGCGCCGGCCGGCGGCGAGTTCACCGTGCACGCCGACGTCCGTGACCCCGAGGGCGACCCGATCACGTACAAGGTCTTCCTCAGCGGCAACTACGCCGACGGTGACAAGCGGCTCGTCGAGGCGCGGTGGCGCTCGACCGGCAACGGGAACTTCGCCGTCACCGCACCCCAGCGGCTCGGCGTGTGGAAGGTGTACGTCCAGGCCGAGGACGGGCACGGCAACGCCGGCATCGAGACCCGGTCCGTCAGGGTCGTCGCCCCGCCGGTGAGCGGGACCAACCTGGCGCTGAACCGGCCGGCGACCGCCTCCTCCTTCCAGCCGTCCTACGGTGACTGCCCCTGCGCCCCGGCACTGGCCGTCGACGGCCGCGCCGAGACCCGCTGGGCCGGCGACTGGAGCGACCCGCAGTGGTTCCAGGTGGACCTCGGCTCCTCGAAGGCCCTGCGCAGGCTGCAGCTGGTCTGGGACCCGGCCTATGCCAAGTCCTACGAGGTGCGGGTCTCAAACGACGGCACCGACTGGCGGTCGGTGTACTCCACGGCCGCCGGTGACGGTGACGTGGACACCCTCGACGTCTCGGCCACCGGCCGCTACGTGCGCCTCCAGCTGACGGCGCGCGGCACGAGCTGGGGCTACTCCCTCCATGAGCTGGGGATCTACGGCTGACGGCTGTGCCCCGGACGAAGGTGGCGCGGCCGTGAGGGTTTCGCCACCACCGCTCCACCCAACGCCACCCGCGTGACACGTGCGCGTGTGCGCGGGCCTCTTCCCACCCCACGGGCAGGAGATCCCATGAAATCGAGTCCGAAACGGCTCCCCGCACTCCTCCTCGGCACCGCGATGCTCGCCAGCGTCCTCGGCGTGGGCACCATCGCCTCCGCCGCCACCGACACCGGCGGCACGGCACCCGCCGCCGTCGCCCACACCGGGCACACGATGGCCGCCTCCACCCAGGCGTCCGGCGACGACCCGGACGGCGACGGCTACATTCCGGCGGTACCGCAGGTCACGGGCGTCACACCCTCCACGGCCACCCCGCCCTCCCGCTACTTCCACGAGTTCCAGGCGAACTGCTCGGTCACACACACCGCCCCGGACGACCCGATCGTCTACCCGGGCCAGCCCGGCAAGTCCCACGACCACACCTTCATGGGCAACACGTCGACGAACGCGGGCAGCACCACCGCCTCCCTCTACGGCGGCGCCACCACCTGCAAGGCGCCGGCCGACGCCTCGGCGTACTGGATGCCCTCGCTGTACAAGGGCGACCAGAAGATCCTGCCCGTGGGCCCGCAGACCATCTACTACAAGTCCGGCGTCACCGACTACACCAGCGTGCGGCCCTTCCCCAAGGGACTGCGGTTCGTCGTGGGCGACCCGATGCAGAGCGCCGACGCGTTCCGCCACCACCGCGGCTTCGTCGAGGGCTGGGAATGCGGCGACAGCTACTTCAACACCGACTTTCCCGCGAGCTGCCCGAACCGGGCCGACGTGCAGCTGAACCTCCGCTTCCAGGCGCCCAGTTGCTGGGACGGGAAGTACCTCGACACACCGGACCACCAGAGCCACATGGCCTACCCGGTCGTCAAGCCCGGCACCAACGACAACATGTGTCCCGCCGACCACCCGGTCGCCGTCCCGATGATCGAGTTCAAGATGGCGTTCCCGGTCAACGGCGACATGAGCCAGGTACGCCTGGCCAGCGGCCGCGGCTACTCCTTCCACTACGACTTCTTCAACGCGTGGGAGGAACGCACCCTCAAGGCCATGGTCGACCACTGCGTCGTGGGCGGCCTCCAGTGCGACGCCCGCGGGTACGACCAGACCCACCCGGAGGCCGGCGCGGTCCTCGGCCCGGACTACCGACTGCCCTGACCGCCGCCCCGTCCCGCCCGTCCCGGCCCGCTCCCGTGCGCCCCGCGCGGGAGCGGGCCGCCGCTCAGCGGACGGGACCCGGTCCGCATACCGTGCCGCGGTCGTCCGGCGTGCCGCACCGGGCCGCGGGCCTCGACCGCGCCGTGACGGTCACAAGAAGCGGCGGACCGGGGTGACGGCGGCTTCCTTGGCCCGCTGGAGCACGGTCCGCCGTCTCCACCGGTGCAGGTCGATCTCGACGCTGCGCTCCAGGTCCACGTCGTAGTCGCGGTCGAGGGCGGCGGTGAACTCCTCGTCCAGCACGGCGAGCATGACCTCTTCGTCGTGGTCCATGGAGCGGCGGTTGAAGTTGGTGGAGCCGATCAGGGCGGCGACCGAGTCCACCGTGATGATCTTGGCGTGCATCATGGTCGGCTGGTACTGGCGGATGTGGACGCCCGCCTCCAGCAACCGTGTGTAGTGGTGCTGGCCGGCGAGCTGACAGGCGCGCTGGTCGGTGTGGGGACCGGGGAGGAGGATCTCCACCCGCACACCTCGGCGGGCGGTGCGGCACAGCAGGTCGATGAAGTAGGTGTCGGGCGCGAAGTAGGCGGTGGCGAGGCGGAAACGCTCCTCGGCGGAGGTGAGCATGACCCTGATGAGGGTCTGCATGTCCTGCCAGCCGATGCTGGCGGAACCACGCACGACCTGGACGATGGACGAGCCGGGCTGCGGGTGCTCGGTGAAGCGGTCGCGGTCGTCGAACAGTTCGTCGTGGCACTCGGCCCAGTTCTGCGCGAACGCGGCCGCGATGCCGTCCACGGCGGGCCCGCGCACCTGGACATGGGTGTCGCGCCACTCCCCCGGATCCCGGGCGTCCCCGCACCATTCCTCCGCGATGCCGACGCCCCCGGTGAACGCGGTCTGTTCGTCGACGACGAGCGCCTTGCGGTGGCAACGATGGTTCTGCTTGAACGGCGACAGCCAGACCGGCTTGCGGAACCAGGCCACCTGCACACCCGCCGTGTCCATGAGGTCCAGCAGTTGCCGCTCGATCTCCTTGGCGCCGAAACCGTCCAGCAGCAACCGGACGCGTACCCCCGCCCGGGCGCGCTCGGCGAGCGCGAAGGCGAAGTCGCGGGCGATCTGACCGCGCCAGTAGACGAACGTCATCATGTCGATCGTGTGCCGGGCCGAACCGATCGCGTCGAGCATCGCGGGAAAGATCTCGTCGCCATTGCGCAGCGGGACCAGCTCGTTTCCCTCGGTGGCGGCGATGCCGATCAGCCGCTCCAGGCGGCGGCGCAGACGCTGCTTGCGCGCTGCCGCGTCCGTCGCGGTGCCCTGGGCCGGGGCCGTCGGCATGCCGTCGAGTATCACGTCGTCTCTCCCGTTCGATCATGCGGCCGGATCGGTGCGGGCTGCCGCAGGAGCCCGAGAACCAGGATGCCCGGTGGGCACCGCGGCACTCCCCGCCGACGGCGCCGTCCGCTGAGCGTCCCGAGACGGTCAGCGGAGTGATCGACGACGGCACCGGGGCGGAGTGCGGCGCGTACGGCCCGTCTGCTTCCGGGCTCAGCGGGCATACGGCGAGGGGCCGGGGGATTCCGCCTCCGGCCGGGCATCGCAGCGTGACGTCGACCAGGGAAGTACGCATGCCGACCGCTGTATCCGGGACACCTGCCGGGCCGCCCGGCGAGAGACCGGGGGTGGGCCCCGGCGTCTGCCCGTCGGGCACCGTGGCCGTGGACCGTCACCCCGCGGACGTGCGACGGCCCGGCGGCCCGCCGTCCACGTCGGGCCGGGCCCGCGGTCACACCCGTACGGCCCGGTCCGGTGCTCCGGTCGCGTGGTCGCCGGAAGGGGGGAAGTGAATGGGTACCGCGACGAAGGTGCCCGAGACACGGGACATGAGCGGAGAGGAGCTGTCCGGCGACGAGGCGTGGGCGGCGCTGCGCCGCTACGGCGGCTGGCCGCTGCTCAGGGACGCCTTCGTCCGCTTCCGTTACGCCGACGGGTTCAGTCACTCCCGTGCCCTCGCCCTGCAGACGGTTCTCGCCGTCATCCCCTTGGCGATCGCCTTCGTCGGCCTGTCCACCACGCTGCACACGGAGAGCATAGGCAGGCTCGCGGAACTGACGATCCACAGGATCGCCCAGGGCCCCAGCGCCGATGTCGTCGACGACGCGCTGGAGCGCAGCCGGCGCACGGCGGGCGACGGCGCCGCGATCGCCCTCTGGTTCGGTGCCGTCTTCTCACTGGTCAACGTCACCACCGCGATGTGCCAGATCGAGCGCGGCGCCAACCGGATCTACGGCAACGAACGCGACCGCCCCTTCCACCTCAAGTACCTGCGCGGCCTGATCATGGCCGTCAGCGCCGGACTGCCCCTCGGACTGGGGTTCGTCGCCATGGTCGCCGGGGACGACCTCGCCTCGGCGGCGGTGGCCGTCTACCACCTCGACGACAGCGCCCGGCGGGCATGGAACATCCTTCGCTGGCCCTTCGGCCTGCTGCTCGCCCTTCTCTCGGCCAGCACCGTCTTCCGCCGCGCACCGCGCCGCAAACAGCCCGGCTACACCTGGCTCGCCTTCGGCGCCGCCGTGTACCTGGTGCTGTGGATGACACTGACCTGGCTGCTGAGCGTCTATCTCGAGCTCAGCGGTTCGTTCGACACCGTCTACGGTCCCCTGAGCGCCTTCATGTCCCTGCTGCTGTGGGCCTACCTGACCTCCATCGCCCTGTTCCTCGGCCTGTCCTTCGCCGCCCAGCTGGAGGCGGCTCGCGGCCGGCGTCCCGGCCCGGCCGACGCCGATCCGGGGGTCTGACGGGCCGAGGGGGCGTGGCGGCTCTCGCGGGCATCGACTCGGGCGCCGCGCGGTATCACCAAGGTGCCGCGCGGTATCACCAAGGTGCGGGCGCAGGCCGGGTCAGAGACACGATCCTTCCTTCTCGACCGTGTCGGGCCGGATGCACGCGGTTCCGGCGGCGTAGTCGCCGCTGCGGTCGTACACCTGGAGGACCGACCTCTCGTCGGGCTCCCACCAGGCCGCGAACGCTTCGGCGATGTACTGGCCCTGCTTCTCCAGGTCCAGCATCTTGTCCTGCTCGGCCGCGTCCCCGGCGTCGATCGCCTCGTAGTCGACGGTCGGGTAGTCCGAACCGGCCTCCAGGGCCGGGTAGGCCGGCTTTCGTTCGTAGCCGCGCCAGCCCGTCAGGTGCTTGACGGCCCGCTTCTGCCGGGTCGTTCCGTACCGGGCGACGAAGTCCTGGAACCGCTTGAAGGTGCCCGGGCTGTCGGCGATCTCCGCCAGTGACATGGTGACCTTCCGGGGCTCCGGCCGGGCGGGTGCCGGTGAACCGGCCGCCACGGTGCGCCCGGGGCCGGACCCAGCCGTCGGGCCTGCCTCCGGTTCGCCGTCACCGGCGCCGCATCCGCTCGCCACCGAGCAGACAAGGGCGACGGCCACGAGCGCGCTCCGCCTCATGGCCGACTGGTTCCTGCTTCTGTCGCTGTCCACGTACCGATCCCCACGCCGGAGGGGCCCCTGCGGTCAGGAGCCCCTCATCCACCGACGCGTGATCGTACATGTGCCCGAACAGAGCGGGGGTACCGCTCCTCCGGTCCGTCAGTCCGTGGCCAGCATGCCTTCGCGCAGGCGGCCCAGGAGGCGGGAGATCAGGCGGGAGACGTGCATCTGGGAGACGCCGAGGCGCTCGCCGATCTGTGCCTGGGTCAGCTCCTCGACGAACCGCCAGTGGATGATCTTGCGGTCGCGTTCGTCGAGTTCGGCGATCATCGGGGCGAGGGAGCGGAAGTCCTCGATCAGGCCGAGGGCGGCGTCGTCGGCGCCGATGAAGTCCGCCAGCGCGGCTTCGCCGTCCTCGCTGCCGTTGATCGCCGCGTCCAGGGAGGCCGACTTGTAGCCGTTGGAGGCCAGCTGGGCCTCCACGACCTCGTCCTCCGGCAGGCTCATCAGCTCGGACAGCTCTTTGGTCGTCGGCGTCCGGCCCAGCCGGCTGCGCAGTTCCTCGTTCGCGCGGGCGAGTTGCACACGGGCTTCCTGAAGCCTGCGCGGAACGTGCACGGCCCAGGAGGTGTCACGGAAGAACCGCTTGATCTCGCCGACGATGTAGGGCACGGCGAACGAGGTGAACTCCACCTCACGGGATATCTCGAACCGGTCGATGGCCTTGATCAGTCCGATCATGCCGACCTGGACGATGTCCTCCATCTCCTCCGGGCCCCGGCTGCGGAACCGGCCGGCCGCGAAGCGGACGAGGGACATGTTCATCTCGATGAGCGTGTTGCGCGCGTACTGGTACTCGGGGGTCCCCTCCTCCAGCACCGCCAACTGGTCGAAGAACAGCTTCGACAGCTCCCGCGCGTCCTTGGGCGCGACCTTGGAGGGATCCGCGATCTCCGGTACGTCCGCCACGTGCGCGGTCCTCTGCACGGTCGTCGTCGCCATTGTGCGCCCATCCAATCGGTCGTTACTGTCCTTGGCCGGTTCTCCGGCAAGCCAGCGTCTACCCCGACTCCCGAGCGGCATTCCCCGGAGTTCGCCGCTTTTTGTCGAGCCCTCCCCGGCTCCGGACGCAGGGTGCGGGACGGGCCGCGCCCAGCGGACCGGTTCGGTACTCCCGTCGAGCCGCCAACTCCGCTTCGTCCGCGATGATTTGGGTCCACATCCGACAGGCATGACCCGGCCGTGACGGGCAAGCAGAGGGGAACCGGAGGAGATGAAAGCAGACAGTAACGACGATTAGGGAGATAAGTGATGTCGTCCTACAGCACAGGCGCCCACAAGACGAGCCGGACCAGCGGTCTGGCGATCGCGGGACTGGTCTGCGGCATCGTCGGCCTGTTCATCCTGCCGATCGTCCTGGGGCCGCTGGCCATCATCTTCGGCGCCGTGGCCCTGCGGCAGACCGGCTCCACGATGGCGAAGTGGGACATCGGTCTCGGCGTGGCCGACCTCGTCCTCATGATCGTGATGTTCGCCGTCGCCGCCCGGAACGGCGGCGCCTTCACCTGGCACGTCGGCTGACCCGCCGCGCCCGCGCCCGCACCGGTCACCCGGCGCGCGGCCCGGAAGGGGCAGGACATACCCGCGCCGCCCCCGGCTCCACTGCCGGGGGCGGCGCGGGCGTGATCGACGCGGGCCATGTACGTGGTCCCGCATCCGCGGATGCACCCTCGGGAACCGGCCCGCGCGGGAAGACTTCCGTGACTCCGGGATCGCCGGGGAAGGCCGCCGCTCCCGTGGAGCCGGTGCGGCGGCAGGCCGGCCGTCTCACCGCGAGGTGCCGGGTGGCACGGACGGCAGGTACCGGGGCGCCCGCCAGGCGGCCAATCGCCGCTCCACCAGAGTTCCGAGCGACAGAAGTTCCGCGTCTTCGCGGTCGCCGGCCATCAGGAGCAGCCCGACGGGCAACTCGCCGACGGATCCCGCGGGCACGGACAACGACGGGTATCCGGCGACGGCGGCCGGAGTGGAGGACGGAATGACGTCGTTGTCGCCCCGGGCACAGTCGGTCGTCCAAGCCGGCGGATTCGCCGGGGAAGCGATGGCGTCCAGGCCGTGGGCGGCCATGGTCTCGTCGATGGACCTCCGGGACAGATCCTTCAGCTCCGCCCGCACGGCCCGGTAGCGTGGATCGGTGGTCGAAGGCGCGGCCAGCGCCTGCTCGAACAGTTCCTGGCCCGCGAAGCAGGTCCGCTCGGCCGGGTGCGTCCGGTTGAACTCGACCAGCCCGGCGAGGCTCCGCGGTCCGCTTCGGGTGGCGAGGTAGGCGTCGATGTCCCGGTGGAACTCGCTCAACAGCGCCGGGAACTCGAGCTCGGCAAGCCGGCCCTGGTAGGGCAGCGTCACGTCGACGACTTGTGCGCCCGCGCCGCGCAGCCGGTCCGCCGCGCGCGTCATCACGGCGTCCGTCTCCGGACCGAGCGAAGGCAGGCGCCACAGCCCGATCCTCTTGCCCCGCAGACCACCGGGGCGCTTCGCCGCGTCCGTGAGGCCGGGACCGCCGGCGCGCACGGTGTCGCGACCGCTGAGCACGGAGAGGGTGAGCGCGGCATCCGTCACGTTGCGCGCCATCGGCCCGGCGGTGTCCTGCTCGGCGGAGATCGGGACGACGCCCGACCGGCTGACCACTCCCAGGCTGGGCTTGTGGCCGACGACCCCGTTCATCCCGGCCGGGCACACGATGGAGCCGTCCGTCTCGGTGCCGATCGCCACCTGGGCCAGGGACGCGGCGAGCGCGGCGGCCGAACCGGAGGACGAACCGCACGGATTGCGGTCCAGGACGTACGGGTTGTTCGTCTGTCCTCCCACGGCCGACCACCCCGACGTCGGCTTCGCGGCGCGGAAGTTGGCCCACTCCGACATGTTGGCCTTGCCCAGGATCACCGCGCCCGCCGCCCGGAGCCTGCCGACCAGCACCGCGTCCGTGTCCGGGGGACGCGTGGCCAGCGCGAACGACCCGGCGGTCGTCGGCATGTCGCGGGTGTTCACGTTGTCCTTGAGCAGCACGGGGATGCCGTCGAGCGGACCGCGGACCGTCCCCCGACGGTGCCTGGCGTCGCTGGCGGCCGCCTGGCGCAGCGCCGTCGGGCTCGTGCGCAGCACCGCGTGCAGCTTCGGATCGATGGTCTCGATCCGTCGCAGGTACGCCCGTGTCAGCGCCGACGACGTGAGCGACCCGCGTTCCATGCGCCTCTGTAATTCGGGGATCGTCACCGTGTCGAGGTCCAGTCCGGCCACCGGGGAGGAACCGGCCCGCTGCGCCGCACCGGCCGCACCGTCGGCGGCGGCCTCGGCCCGCTGACCGGGCGCGCCCGCCAGAAGGGGCGCCACGACCAGGGCCGCGGCGAGCACCGTCACGCTTCTTCTCTTCATGGCCGCACAGCCCACTACACGGAGCCGTCCGGCACAAGAGCGCCCCGCCCGCCCGTGCCCACACCCGGGCCCCGTGCCCGGCCCGCCCCGGTGTCGGACCCGTCGGCGAGGCCCCTGTCCCGGGCCGGGGCACGACCGTGCCTCCGGTCGTCGTCACCGTGACGGGCGCCTGCCGAGCTCATCCGGCGACGCGTTGACGGAACCGACGGTGAAGGCCGTGAGGTTCGCACGGTAAGCCGGCACGATCCGGCCCGCGACGACCTGCTCGCCCACGGCCAAGGCCGCGTGCCACGTGCGCCCCTCAAGGGCCATCAGGCCGGTGGGGGCCTGTTGTCGACGCGGTTGCGCCGAGCCGGGCGGAACGCGGCGGCCGGCCGTCCGGCGCCCTTTCGATGTGCTCGGCCATGTGCGGGGACCCGCTTCCGGGGGGCTGTCCGGGAGCTCGGCGGAGTCGAGGACGTGTCGTACGTCCGCGTCCCCGACGGCGGCTTGGTGCATCCGCACTCCGGCATGGGCGAGCCGGTGGACCGCCCGGGTGCGGGCGGCGAGGTCCGGCCCGGACGCATCGAGCCGGACGTGGCAGTCGGCGTGCTCCGGGCCGGGCGGTGCCGCACGCCACGGCCTTCAGCCCTGTCATGTCCGGGGCGCGCACGGCAATCCGCGCCTCTGGTGGGGCGACCTCAGGAGTCGAGGCTGAGTTCCGCCCAGACCGTTTTGCCGGGTTGGCGTGGGGTGACGCCCCAGCGCCAGGCGAGTCGTTCGAGGAGCTGCATGCCGAAGCCGCCGGGCTCGGTGTGCGCGGTGGCGCGCATGCGGGGCTGACGGTCGCTGTCATCGCTGACCGCGATGCACAGCAGCCGCCCGTTCCAGGTGAGCCGGATGAGGGGAGAACCGGTGCCGTGACGAATGGCGTTGGTGATCAGTTCCGAGACCAGCAGTTCGGCGGTCTGCACCACCGAGTGCCGGCGCAGCGACTCGCCGAAACCTTCCACACAGTCACGGACCCAGTGCCGAGCGGTAGCGATGCTCGCCGTGACCGCGGGGAAACGCGACTCGCAGGATGGGATGATCGGTGCGCCTCTCACGAGCTTCCTCCAACGTGCGTGGACCCTGCACCCCTGCGGACAGACGCGGTGTGCGGAACGGTGGCAGCCGTGTGTCGGGTTACCCCCGCCTACCTGGTGAACCATCCGGGCCTACCGGAGGAGCGTCAGATTGTGTGAAGATCATTCGTCGAAGGAGGGGCAGGGTCGGTAGTGGCGGGTCGGCGGGCGCTGGCAGAATCAGGTCCCGTCGCAAGAGACGAGGCCACGCCGGACACGCTGCCGTCGCGGTCCGAGGTGAGGGAGCCGGCATGGGACAGGTTTCGGATGCGGAGATTTCGCTGGACCGTGATGTGTTCCTGCGGACCCTGGTGCGTGAGCTGGCAACGTCGCTGGAGTCGGTGATCGGCCTGGAGGAGGCGTCCGGCTACGTCAGCCTGGTGGGGCAAGCCGTCGGCACCCAGATCGACGAGATGTACCTCAAGGCGCTGGGAACCGACCGCCTCACGGGCGAACAGGTCGCCGAGGCGCTGGTGGATCTCAAGCGCCGCATCAACGGTGACTTCCATGTCATCGAGCACGACGAGACGAAGATCGTGCTCGGCAACCGGGTGTGCCCGTTCGCCGAGAAGGTGTTGGGCCGGGAGTCGATGTGCATGATGACGTCCAACGTCTTCGGCACCATCGCCGCCCGCAACCTGGGCTACGCGCGGGTGGAGCTGGAGGAGACCATCGCGCGCGGTGACGCGGGCTGCCGCGTGGTGGTGCACCTGGTCCCCGACGTGGACATCGAGACGTCGAGTGGCCGCGAGTACTTCGGCGACCCGGCTGTGGCCCCGTGACCCTTGGCCTCTTCCGGGCCATCACCAAACCGCTGCCCCACCCGGTGCTGCTCTGCGGGGCCGACGGCCGCGTACTGGCCGCCAACCCGGCGGCCTGCCGCTGTGACGACCGCCTGCGCCCGGACGCCAGCTTGTTCGATCTACGGCCCGACGACACAGAGTGGCTGCGCCGGCAGTTGGCCGTATGGCTGCGCAGCGGCAGCCCCGTGCCCGGAGCGTTGGTCATGAAGGACGCGGACGGCCGCACGCGGCGCTTCCGCTGCCACGGGGCGCGCGCCACCTGGTGGGACGGCCCGCAGCCGGCCATACAACTGCATCTCGTCGAGGCCGGGACGTCCGACCGGTTCGTCGTGCTGAGCCAGCAGGTGGAAGCGCTGAACCGGGAGGTCGCCTTCCGTCGGGCCACCGAAGTGGACCGGGCGCGGCTGCTGGCCGCCGAACAGGCCGCCCGTGCCCGGTTGCAGCACCTGTACGACCTGACCGCGGCCCTGGCCGGAGCGATCACCCTCGCGCAGGTTTCCCGCGTCGTCAGCGAGGTCGCGCCGGCCGCCCTCGGGGCCACCGCGGCGGAGCTCTACCTGCACTCGGCGCGGCTGGTGCCGCCCCTGCAGCCGGAGGACAACCGCCTCCCGGCCGGGTCGGGGGGCTGGACCGACCTGGACCGGCCGTCTTCCTCGGACGGCTCGCTTCCCCGCGAGGCAGCGGACGCGGTTCCGCTCGCCCTGTCGCTGGAGGCGGACGGCGTCCAGCTGGGCATGCTGATCGTCCACGGCGCACACCACTCCACCACTCCCGAGCATGTGACGGCTGTCGCCCAGCAGATCGCCCAGGCTCTGCGCCGGGCAGGGCTGCACGAGCACGAGCATCGGGTCGCCGAACGCCTGCAGCTCAGTCTGCTGCCCCAGTTGCCGCGCCTGCCCGGTCTGCAGACGGCCACCTGCTACGCCCCGGGAAGCGACCTGCTCTCGGTCGGCGGTGACTGGTACGACGTTTACGACGTGGACGCCGATCACATCGGGCTGAGCATCGGCGACGTGGCCGGCCACGGACTGCACGAGGCGACCGTCATGGCGCAGATCACCGCCGCCCTCCGCAACATCGTGCCGCGCTGCGGCACCGACCCCGCCGCCGTCCTCGACGAACTGAACACCTTCCTGGGCCGCTACCATCCGAACCGCATGGCCACCGCCTGCTACCTGGTCTTCGACCGCCGGACGCGCGGCCTGACCTACGCCCGCGCCGGCCACCCGCCGCCACTGCTCATCCACGCCGACGGCACCAGCGCCTACCTCGACGACGCCACCTCACCGCCCCTCGGCCCCGTCCGCGACGTCTGCTACCGACTGGCCGCCACCACGGTGGACGACGACGACACCCTGCTGCTGTACACCGACGGGCTGATCGAGCGCCGTCGCGAGGACCTCGCCACGGGAATGGAACGGCTGACCTCGTTCGCGCGCACCGTCAGCGGTCTGGACATCGCCGAGCTGTGCGACCGGTTCCTGCACCACCAGCCCGAGGCCGCGTTCCCCGACGACCGGGCCCTGCTCGCCGTCCGCTTCCGCCCACCGGCCTGATCGCCGCCCACGGCGCGCACTCCGCACGGACGTGGAAGGTGGCGGCCGCGCTGCGGCAGATACACCGCACACAGCCCCGTATTTCACTCGAATGGCGGTACCCACCCACTCCGCCACGTGCGCATTACCGGGGCGTATGCCGGACTGGTGCAGGCGGCTTCGACCCACGGGACGCCACCGCAATCTCCATGTGAGCCAAGGAGGAACCATGCGTCGCACGACTGTCAGTACTCTCCTGACCGCCGCTCTGCTCGCGGGCCCCGCTGCCGTCACCGCGGAAGCGCGGACACCGGCAGTGGCCCAGACGGCCACCGTGCAGACCGTTTCACCCCAGGCACAGGACGATCGGAACAAGGACGATGACGACGGAGGGTGGGGGCTCTGGGGGCTCGCCGGCCTCCTGGGTCTGCTCGGCCTCATCCCCCGCCGCCGGAAGACACACGATGCGGGGGCCTACCGCGGCACGGGCACCGGCCGTCCCTGACCCGGATATCCGCACAAGACCCACCTTGCCGCCGACCGGTCCTGGCCGTTCCCGCAGGCTCCTGCCGCGAACCCCGGAAGAGCGGGTGTCCCCCGCACCCCGGGCCCAGCTAGAGCCGCGCCTCTTCGCTCGGGGCCGGGTACGGGTCGCGGAAGGTGAACGCCTGCGGGCCGGGCCCGTTCTCGCGCAGCATCGCGACCCGCTCCACCGCCTCGGCCACGGTCGGGCGGTGGCCCACCGGGATCCACCACAGGGCCTGGTGCGCCTCGGCCATGCGGCGGAACCACTCCCGGCGGCGGCCCAGTACGCGAAGGTGATCGCTGCGGTACGTGAAGTCCCGAAGGGCTTCGACCGACTCCCAGACCGAGCAGTTGAACAGCAGTCGCGCGTCGCTCCCGTCGGGCCGGATGCCGGTCGCGTCCATGCCACCGGCGTCCACCATGCGCCAGACGAACCCGGGGCTCCGGTCGGCAAGCGCGTTGATCTCCGGTTGCAGGGCGACGAAATCGGCCAACTCGGGGCTGTCCAGCGGGGCGACGATGCGGCCGATGTTGACCTGCGCCAGGTGAGACTCAGTCATGAGCACAGCATGACCTGGCCGGACTTCTATCGTCAATGATTTTTATTTTTAGAGAGGGCTACGCAGCATCCGCCAGGGCACGGATCCATCTCCGGTGTCCACTGCCCAGGCGCCAGGCCCTCGATGAGCGCCAGGTTCATCCCGCAGATCAGGGCGGGGAACTCCGTGGCCAGCACGTGGAAGGGGCAGTTGCGCAGCCGCAGCGTCTCCCCGTCCCAGAAGGGCTCGTAGCCGCGGGCCCGCAGCGCCGCCTCCACGTCGTCGGCACGGGCGTCCGGATGGGACGCACCCGCCGCCCTCGCCGCGGCCTGCAACTCCCGGTCCAGCCCGGCGTTCTCCAGCACCTCGGCGAGCAGCCGGCCGGCGGCTTCGTACGACCGCGGCGGCACGGAGACGGAATGCTCCGCTTCGGCGCGCCGGTACAGCTTCGCCGGCCGCCCCGCCCCGGGGCCGGTGCGCCCGGACAGCCGCCGGAAGGAGACGGTGAGCAGCCCGGCCTCGACCAGCTTGTCCAGGTGGAAGGCGGCCAGCGACCGGGAGATCCCGGCCGCTTCCGCGGCCCCGTCACGGCCCACCTCGTCGGGGGCGGCGGCGACGTATCGGTAGAGGCGGCGGCGCACGGGGTCGCTCAGCACGGCCAGCACGTCGAACGTGGAGTCTTCGTCAGTCACACGCCGACTCTATGACCCAGGAGAGCTTGTCACTGATGCCAAGGGAGCCAGGAACTGCCTGCCGGGCTGTGCGGCCGGCGGCGCGACCGGTGGCGCCCGGGCGGCGGGCGGTCCGATCAGCTCGTCGCGCCGCCGGCGGCCGGCGGACTCGGACACGTTGCCGCCGTCGGCCGTGCGGTCAGGACCCTTCGGGCACTCCGGCCCCGTCAAGGCCGCCTGGACCGGCCCGGCCAGGCTTCAGCTGTTCGAGCACGTCAAGGCTCCCCTGGCGGACCTGCCGGTACGGGAGGTCGTCTCGGCCGGCCACCTCGTCACCGACCTGACGCTGTCCCCGATGACGCCGGTGCACGACTCTCTCGCGGGCTGGAAGTACGAGCATCCCGGACACCCGGCCGGACGCCCTCCCGGACGTCATGCCAGGCCCGCGCTCCCGTTCAGCGATCGGAGCAGGGCGTGCTGGCGGCGGACCTGGTCGCGGCCCCGGTAGGGTTCGCGGCGTCCCTCGTACTCGCTCGAGAGCCAGCCCTGCCAGCCGGCCGAGCGCAGGGTGGCGAGGATGTCGTGCCAGGGGATGTGCAGATCGGTGAGCCGGTCGTCGATCTCGAAGAACTTCGCCTGGATGAAGTGCACATGGGGCAGCACGTCGGCGAGGTGGGACAGGGGAACGGCCAGGGGTTCCAGGAACGCGGGGCGCTTCTTGCCCTCGAAGCCCTCGTGGCCGTCGTCGACCGGTGCCGTCTGGAAGATGCCGGTGTCGATGAGCAGCTTGAAGTGGTCGCTGCCGGTCCGGTCGATGAAGTCGAGGTACGCCTGCGTGACCGGGTGCCTGATCGGGGTGGGGCTGTGGATCTCGGGGCAGATGACGATGTCGAGGTCGGCCGCGAGGTCGAGGACCCGCTCCACCGCGGGCTGCCAGATGGGGTGCGGGTCGAGCTCCGGGGTGACGACGCCGAACTTGGGGCGGATCGAGGTGAAGCCGAGCAGCTTGGCCAGGCGCAGGTCGCGTTCGAGCTGTGCGCGGCCCTCCTCGGCGGTGAGGTCGCGGTCGCGCCACATGGCGGTGTCGACCCAGGAGCCGTAGTTCGTCGGCGTGAGCCCGTACCGGTCCAGGTGCCGGTGCCAGGTGTCGATCCAGCCGGAGTCGGGGTGCGGGTAGCCGGGGATGTTGCCTTCGCCGAGGATCTCGATGCCGGTGGCGCCCAGGTCGGCGATGTCGGCCATGGCGTCCTGGAGCGTCATCGACGTGTACAGGTCGCCCGAGTAGCTGTAGAGCGAGACGCCGTAGCGCAGCCCGTGCGGGGCTCCGTCGTCGCCGGGCACGATCGTGGCCGTGGTGGCGGCGCGGAACACGGAGGGTCCGGCGACCTCGGGGATGTAGGGCCGGCGCAGGTGGACCGCGACCTCGATCCGGTGGACGCCCGCGCCGAGACCGCCCGGGTGGTCGACGCAGAGCGTGGCGGTCTCGTCCAGTTGCCAGCGCACGTCCGTGGAAGCGCGCAGGTCGTCGAGCGTGAACGTACGGCCCTGGAGGGTCCAGCGCTGCGCCTCGCGCGGGAAGGGGTGTCCGTCGACGATCACGTCGGCGCCGTCGACGAGGCTGCCGGCGATGCCTCGGTAGTTGGGGTTGCGCAGGAGGAGCTGGAAGCCCGTGACCCCGGTGTCATCGGTCGTGTTGCGGAATCCGCGCTGCTGGATGATCGGCCGTTCGAGCATGGTCGGTCCTTCGTGACGGGTTGCTGGTTGCTGCGGGGAGGTGTGGGTGTGTTGCCGTGGGGCCCGTGGGTCAGTGCTCGCGGTCCTCGAGGCCGTAGAGGGCCATGCAGGCCGCCTGCGCCAGGCAGAGCGCGGCGGGAAGTCCGACGAAGGCCCACTCGATGGCCTGGTCCGCCCGGTCGGAGACGTGGCCGGTGCGGTATCCGCCCCAGGCCAGGGCCCAGGCGAAGAGGGAGCCGCCGAGGGCGGTGCCCGCCTTGGTGGCGAAGCTGTAACCGGCGTACAGCAGCCCCTCCTCGCGGCGGCCGGTGAGGGTCTCGTGGTGGTCGATCGCGTCCGAGACGAGCGCCGGGGCCGCGACGAAGCCGAAACCGCCGATCATGTTGGCGAACAGGAAGACAGCGAGGAACACCGTCGGTTGCCCGTCCAGGAAGAAGAGCAGGACGTACAGGGCCGCCGTGACGGCGAGGCCGATGTTGATGCCGCGGCGCTTGCCGGTGCGGCGCAGGAACCAGGGGGTGACGAGGGAGCCGATCAGGGCCGACAGGGAGAACGCGAGGAGGATGTAGCTGGTGGCCCAGGCGTCGTCGAGGACCTCGCGGGCGTAGAAGACCGCGCCGGCGGTGATGATGCCCAGGCGGACGAACGCGATGAGGGACGCGGCGCTCACGCCCAGCCAGTGACGGTTGTGCCGCAACGAGGCGAGCGCGCCCCATGTGGGAGCCTCCCGGGCCACCGGTGCGGCGGGGCGTTCCCGGCACAGCAGGGCGACGATCCAGTAGAGCAGCGTGCCGACAGCGCCGAGGACGATGGCCATGCCGGTGAAGCCGCGCGCCCGGTCGGCACCGCCCAGGGCGCCGACGAGCGGCATGACGGCGAGGGAGACGGTGATCAGCCCGAGCGAGGCGCCGACGAACCGGTAGCCGCTCATCCTCAGGCGGGTGTCCGCGTCGTCGGTGAGCATGGGCAGCATCGCGCCGTAGGGGACGTTGACGAGCGAGTGACTGATGCCGACGGCGACGAAGGTGGCCGCCGCCCAGACGACCGCCGTGGTGCCGCTGCCGTGTGAGGAGAAGGCCAGGGCGAAGGCGGTGCCGAGGACGGGTGCGGCGAAGATCAGGTAGGGGCGGGCGCGGCCGAAGCGGCTACGGGTGCGGTCGACCGCCAGGCCGACCACCGGGTCGATGACCGCGTCCGCGATGCGGCCGACCAGCAGGATGGTGCCCGCGGTGGCGGCGGCCAGGCCCGCGACGTCCGTGTAGTAGTACAGCAGGAACGCCGTCAGCGTGGTCCACGTCAGGTTGGACGCCAGGTCACCGAGTCCGTAGCCGAACTGGGCGGCCTTGGCCGGCGCGGGCAGCCGGGCGGAGGGTTCCGGGGTCACGGCGGTGGCGGGAGGGGGCACGGCACTCATCGTCGAGTCCCTTCGGGAGGCAGAGGGCACGCCGCCACCACGCACGCCGGGGCGGGGCGGGGGACTGTGGGCGGCTGCCGGAGGACCGCGGCGGGCCTCGTCCGAAGCCCGCTCGCTGTCGACGGAACTTATGCACACCACAGACATAAGTCAATGGCTGCTGCCATCCTTATGTACGGCACAGCCGCCATGGAAGGCGCCGCGGTGCGCCCGCCCGCGCCCCGGCGGTCCGAGGGCCGCGGCTTGGCGGGGCGTCTCACACCCCGCCGACGAGCCGGTCCGGCTCCACCGCGGACGGCCGCCCGCCCGGCGCCCAGGCGGCGAGCGCGTCCGCGGACAGCAGGGTCTCGACGGCGAGGTGGGCCCCGCCCACGACGCCCCCGGTGTCACCCGCCGCCGAGGCCCGGATGGTCAGGTCCGCCGAGGCCAGGGGCAGGGCCCGGCTGCGTACGGTGTGGTCGACGACGCGGAGGAAGGTGTCCCCGGCGGTGACGGCGCCTCCGCCGAAGACCAGGCGGTCGGGGTTGTAGAAGTTCACGAGCGCGGCCATCAGGCTGCCGATGCGCTCGGCGGCCCGCGCCACGGCGGTCAGGCACCAGGCGTCCCCCGCGACGACACCGCGGCCGATGTCGGCCGGGGTGATCTCTCCGGTGGCACGGTGGATGTCGGCCAGGAAACGGCTGCGGCCCTCGTGCACGGCGGTCACCGCGTCCCGGGCCAGGGCCCAGCCGCCGGCGAGCGCCTCCAGGCAGCCGGTGCGGCCGCACCGGCACATCACGGAGTTGTCCTCCAGGACCCGGGCGTGCCCGATGTCACCCGCGGCGCCCTTGCTGCCGCGGTGGACGCGGCCCCGGCTGACGACGCCCGCGCCGATACCGGTGCCGGCCTTGACGAAGATCAGGTGCTGGTCGTCGTCCAGGCCGGCGCTCCTGCTTTCGCCGAGGGCGAGGAGATTGGCGTCGTTGTCGACCCACACCGGCACACCATGGCGGTCCTGGAGCCGTCCGCGGATGTCGAAGCCGTCCCAGCCGGGCATGATCGGCGGCTGCGAGGGCCGGCCCGTGGCGAACTCCACGGGGCCGGGAACACCGATCACCACGGCCCACAGCCGCTCCGGGTCGCGCCCCTCGAGCAGGCCGGCGAAGTGGTCGCCGAGGAAGCCGAGGGTCTCCTCGGGCCCGCGGGCGACCGGCCACTCCAGATGACGGTGTTCCAGCACTCGGGCGTCGAGGTCCGTGACGGCCACGTCGAGCGCGCCGGCACCGAGGACGGCGGACAGCACGAGCCCCTCCTCGGCCCTGAAGCGCAGCCGCCTGGGCGCCCGGCCGCCGCTCGACGGGCCGGTGTCGGCGTCTTCGAGCAGCCCGAGGTCCATGGCCTCCTCCACCCGCTGGGAGATGACGGTGCGCCCCAGGAGCGCCGTCGCGCCGAGCTCGGGGCGGGTGCGCGCCCGGCCCCGGCGCACCAGGCGCACGACGGTGGAGAGGGCCTCGTACTGATCGATGGCGGTGGGCGGTCGACGTGGCATGCCGCCATCATTCCGCACTTCCGCCGTGGTGGAGCACACGCTTGACGGCTTTTGCATGCCACGTGCAATAGTGGGCCCGATCGTTCTTCCGAAGAAGCCGGAGGCTGCCATGTCGCAGCAGATTCAGGCCGCGGTCGTGGGCACGGGGTTCATGGGATCCGTGCACGCCCGCGCCGTGACGGCGGCGAGAGGCCGCGTACGCCTGGTCGTCGGCAGCTCGCCGGGACGCGCCCGGGAGCTGGCCGAGGGCGTGCCCGGCGCCGAACCGGCCGGATTCGAGGAGGTGTTGGCCTCCGACGTGGACGTCGTCCACATCTGCACGCCCAACCACCTGCACTACGACATGGCCCGGCGGGCACTGGAGGCCGGCAAGCACGTGGTGTGCGAGAAACCGCTGGCACTCTCCGTGACGGAGGCGGCGGACCTGGCCGGCCTCGCGGCGCGCACGGGCCGCGTGGCGGCGGTGCCGTTCGTCTACCGCTTCTACCCCTCGGTACGGCTGGCGCGTTCGCTGATCGGCGCCGGCACCCGCGGGCCGTGGCTGCTGCACGGTTCGTACCTGCAGGACTGGCTGGCCTCGCCCGACGCCGACAACTGGCGGGTGGACGCCTCCCGGGGCGGCGGAAGCCGGGCGTTCGGCGACATCGGCATTCACTGGTGCGACCTGATGGAGTTCGTCACCGGGCAGCGCATCACGGCGCTGCAGGCCATGCTCGGCACCGCTCACCCCGTGCGCGCGGGCCGCCCGTCGGCCACCGAGGACGGCGGCGTGATCTCCTTCCGCACCGACGGCGGGGCTCTGGGCTCCCTGGTGATCAGCCAGGCCAGCGCCGGACGCAAGAACCGGCTGTGGTTCTCCTTCGACGGGCCCGACGCCAGTTACGTCTTCGACCAGGAGAAGCCCGAAAGCCTCTGGGTGGGCGGTCCGGACGCCAACCGCACGCTGATCCGCGACCCCGCCCGCGCCGGCGGCCGGCCTCAGGCGCTGCCCGCCGGGCACCCCCAGGGCTACCGCGAGTGCTTCGCCGACTTCGTCGCCGACACCTACGCCGCCGTCCGGGGCGAGATACCCGACGGCCTGCCCACCTTCGACGCCGGGCTGCGTGCCGCCCGGCTGACCCGGGCCGTGCTCGACTCGGCCGCCGCCGACGCCACCTGGACGGAGATCCCCGCATGAAGCTCGGCATGCTCACCGCCTGCCTGCCCGCCTGGCCGCTGGAGCGCGTCGCCGACCGGGCCGCGAAGACCGGCTACGAGCGTCTGGAGGTCGCCGTCTGGCCCGGTACCGGCGGCCGCGACTTCGAGGCGGCGCACATCGACGTCGCGCACTTCGACGGGAGGGAACACGAGCGCGTACAGGGGCTGTTGCGACAGACGGGGCTCGCGATATCGGCTCTGGCGTACTACGAGAACAACCTCCACCCCGACCCGGAACGACGCGCCCGGATCCGTGCCCACCTCAAGCACGCGATCGACGCCGCGCAGGCACTCGGCGTGCCGTACGTGGGAACCTTCATCGGCCGGGACCCGGCCCGCAGCGTGCCCGGCAACCAGCGCGAGGCCGAACGCGTCCTGCCCGAACTCGTCGAGTACGCCGGCGAGCGCGACGTGAAGCTGATCATCGAGAACTGCGTGATGGAGGGCTGGCACCCCGACGGCCACCCGGGCAACATCGCCTACTCCCCCGAGCTGTGGGAGTGGATGTTCTCCCTCGGCCTGTACCTCAACTGGGACCCGTCCCACCTGCTGTGGCTGGGCATCGACCCGCTGGCCACCATCGCGCCGTACGCCGACCGGATCGTCCACGCCCAGGCCAAGGACATCGAGCTGGATGTGGCCGCCCGGAACCGCTACGGCTTCTTCGGCACGACCGCCAAGAACGGCGACCCGTGGGCCACCGGCTGGTGGCGCTACCGGGTCCCCGGCCGCGGCCAGGTCGACTGGGCCCGTGTCGTCGACCGGCTGTACGAGGCCGGGTTCACCGGCACCCTCTCCGTCGAGCACGAGGACCCGCTGTGGAGCGGCACCCCGGAGAAGGTCTGCCAGGGCCTGGCCATCGCCCACCACACCCTGCGCCCCCTCGTCGTGGCCTGACCCCTCACCCCGGAGCCCCACATGTCCCTCCCTTCGGCAACCGCCTACGACCTCGTCGTCGTCGGCAGCGGCCCCACCGGCAGCACCTACGTACGCGAGGTCTACGAACAGCACCCCACCGCGACGATCCTGCTGCTCGACGCCGGCCCCCGCCTGACCGAGCGGCCCGGCACCCACGTCAAGAGCATCCCCCACCCCGCCGAACGGGCCCGCGCCCAGCGGGACTCCGAGGGCCCCGGCCCGGCGGGCCGCCCCGGCACCCGGCTGCTCGGCACCCGCGAGCTGCCCGCCGCCGCCCTGTCCACCAACGTCGGCGGCATGGGCGCGCACTGGACCGGCGCCTGCCCCCGCCCCGGCGACAGCGAACGCATCGGCTTCATCCCCGACGCCGAGATGGACGCCCACCTCACCCGCGCCGAGCGGCTCCTGCACGTCGACGCCCACGCCTTCGACCGGGCCCCCTTCGCCGACGAGGTACGCCGCCGGCTCTCCGCGCTCTTCGACCCCGGCCGGCCCGCGCACCGGCGAGTGGCCCCCATGCCCCTGGCCGTCACCACCCGTTCGGACGGCGCCCACACCTGGAGCGGCACCGACGTCGTCCTCGGCGGGGCGGCGGCCGACGAGCGCGTCGACATCGCCGACCGGTGCCTGGGCCTGCGCCTCGTCCTGGACGAGGACACCGCCACCGGGGTCGTCGTGCGCGACCTCGTCACCGGTGAGGAGAGGACCGTCGCCGCGCGGGCGGTGGTCGTGGCGGCGGACGCCCTGCGCACGCCTCAACTGCTGCACGCCTCCGGCATCCGCCCGCCCGCGCTGGGCCGCTACCTCAACGACCAGCCGCAGATCGTCCACGCCGTCCGGCTGCCCGACGACATCGTCGCCGCCCACCGCGCCGTCACCGGCCGCACCCGCGACAAGGACGGCGCCATCGTCCCCCAGAGCGGCGTCAGCTGGGTCCCGTACACCGACGCACACCCCTTCCACGGCCAGGTGATGCAACTAGACGCCTCCCCCGTCCCACTCGCCGACGACACCGTGATCGAGCCCGGTGCGGTCGTCGGGCTGGGCTGGTTCTGCGCCAAGGACATCTCCCCCGACGACCGCGTCGAGTTCACCGACACCGCGGCCGACGCCTACGGGCTGCCCGCCCCGCGCGTCCACTACCGCTACAGCGACCGCGACCTGGCCACCATCGAACAGGCCAAGAAGGCCGTCGCCGAAGCGGGAGCCGCCGTCGGCATCCCCCTGGACGACGATCCCCTCCTGCTGCCCGCGGGCAGCTCACTGCACTACCAGGGCACCACCCGCATGGGACCCGCCGACGACGGCACCAGCGTCTGCGACAGTCACAGCCGCGTCTGGAACACCAGCGGGCTGTGGGTCGCCGGCAACAACGTCATCCCGACGGCCACCGCCTGCAACCCCACGCTGACGTCCGTCGCCCTCGCCGTCCGGGGCGCCCGCGCCCTCCTGGATCACCTGGGGTCCACGGCCGGTCAGACGGGTAGCGGCACCGCCTGAACCGTTTCCCCACCGAACACGGTGCTGGTGGCCGGGGCCTTCTTGTTCACGCGGAGTCCCGCGAGGCACGCGGATCAAGCGGCGGCACGGGAACGGCAGGTGCGGGCGGGGTGTCACCGGCCGCGGGCCGCGCCCGGGGGCCGTGGCGTCGCTGGTGCGTCAGCAGCCCGAGGAATCCGGCGAGGAAGCCGCTGATCAGCCCGGACACGGCGTGGTTGGCGGCGTTCGCCCCGGCACTGGAAGGCACCCCGACGATCACGTAGTTGGCCAGCGCGCTCATCACCGCGCCGATCACGCCCCCGATCGCGCCGCTGACGACCGAGGCGCGCACCGCGGACGGGCGGTCGTCAGCGGGCCCGTGACGTCTCGGCACGACCGCTTCGACACCGAGAACGCGGTCGAGCGCGAGCGGACCCGGCCCGGCCAGCAGGACGACGAGCAGCGCCGCCACCACCATCAGCGGGAACTCGGTCCCCGCCCCGCTCGCGGCCCCCTGCTGGGGTGTCATGAACCCGGTGTCCGCGTTGACCAGCGCCGCCGCCAGACACAAGTGGACGGTCAGCGACAGCGCGGTCAGCCGTGCCAGCAGCCCGAGGACGAGGAACACCCCGGCGACCGACTCCCCGGCCGTCACCGCCCACGCCGTCATGGCTGGCACGGGCACACCCCTGCCGTTCAGGAACGCGCCGAACCCGGCCGGTCCGTCGATGAACGTGTCGAGACCGTGGACCATCATGACGGCTCCCGCGGCGAGCCGTGCGACAGCCGGCGCGACCTCCTTGAATCGGTGGGCCGGGGCGACGCCGACGGCGCGCCTCAGGCTGTCCGGCCGGTAAGCGGGCATGGCGGATTCCTCTCCCACAGGTGACGGGTGCGTAGGTCATCGCCGGTCCGCGCGGCTCGGCGCGGCCGGCCGTGCCCTGGCGAACCCGGCCGCGTTCCGTCGCGGCGGCACCGGCCGATGACGTATGCGGTCACTGTGCGGTGCGCCCCCGTCCAGCGGAATCCCCCGGTTCATCGAAAACGCCGATGCCCCGCATCCACGCCGTGGATGGGGCGGCGCGGCGCCGTCCCCGTGGGCCTCTTCTACGGCACGCCGGGCAGGCGGCTGCCGACCCGCTTGGCCGTCTCCCGCAGCCAGATGTGGGCCGCGTCATGGGTGTGGACCGGGTGCCACCACAGCGCCTCGCGCAACGGCACCGCCTCGTAGGGCGGCTCCACCAGCCGGACGGCGGCGATCGGCGTCAGCATCCGCGCCAGCCGTGCCTGGATCAGAGCGATGCGCCGGGTGCCGGTGACCAGCAGCGGCAGGAGCTGGAAGCTGTCGACGGACACCTCCACGCGCGGTTCGATGCCGAGCATGCCGAGCTGGCGCACGGCCGGCGCGTCGTAGGTGCGCTGGTACGTCACCCACGGCAGCCGGGCGAGGTCGTGCCGGGTGAGCCGGTCCTCGACGGTGGGGTGGTCGTCGGCGATGAGGAAGACCCAGCGGTCGTCGTAGAGGTCGGTGGCGGGGAAGTCGCTGATCACGCCGTGCGGCATGAGCAGGCCATCGGTGGCGCTGAGCAGGGTGGCGGTGTCGTCGACCACGACCGGCTGGGTCTGGGTGAAGCGCAGCCGGATGCCGGGGGCCTCCTCGTGCACCACGCGGGCGAGTTCGGTGCCGAAGACGGCTATCGCGTAGTCGGACGCCACCAGCCGGAACTCGCGGCTCTCGCTGGCCGGGTCGAAGTCGGCCTGGCTGGAGAAGAGGCGCTCCAGCACGTCGTAGGCGGTGGCGGTGCGGTCGAGGAGGACCTGGCCGAGGGCGGTCAGCTCGTAGTGGCCGCCGACGCGGGCGAGCAGGTCGTCGTCGAAGTGGCGACGCAGCCGGGCGAGGGCGGCGCTCATGGCGGGCTGGCTGAGACCGACGCGCTGCCCGGCGCGGGTGACGTTGCGCTCCTCCAGCAGGGCGCGCAGGGCGACGACGAGGTTGAGGTCGAGGCGGGTCAGGTTCACGGATCGGTCCTCGCGCTGGACAACGAGCAGGGCGGTGAGCGGCGGAAATAAACCCGGTGGATGCCGACCATCCACAGAATCTATTTCCCTGATCACAAGCGGCGGGTCCAGATTAGTCCCACCGCAATCAGGAGGACACGTCCGTGAAACCCGAACCCGCGTCCGCGCTCTTCGCCGGACCCTTCGCCCTTGCCACCCTCTCGGCCCCGGACGGGCCGGAATTCCCCGCCCTGGTCACCCCGGACGGCTTCGCCGTCGATCTGCGGGACGCCTTCGGCGAGGACCGGCTGACCACGCTGGACGTCCTGGACCGCTGGGAGACGGCACTGCCGCGGCTGCGCGCGCTCGCGGCCGGCCCAGGCCCGGCCCGCGCGGCCGTCACCGGCCTGCGCGTGCACGCGCCCGTGTCGCCGCGCCAGGTGTTCCAGTCGGGTGCGAACTACCGGCAGCACGTGATCGACCTGCACGTGGCCCACCGCGCGCCCGGTGACGAGCGACCGGAGAGCGAACGCCGCGCGGAGGCCGCGGAGATCATGGACCGGCGGGCGGCCGAGGACCTGCCGTACGTCTTCATCGGACTGCCGAGCGCGATCACCGGTCCGTACGACGATGTCGTGCTGCCCGCGTGGGCCGAGCAGCCCGACTGGGAACTGGAGCTGGCGGTCGTCATCGGCAAGCCCGCCCACCGGGTGCCGGTGGGGGAAGCGGCGCGGTACATCGCCGGTTACACCATCGCCAACGACCTGACCGACCGGGCCACGGTCTTCCGCCGGGACATGCCGCAGATCGGCACGGACTGGCTGCGCAGCAAGAACGCCCCCGGGTTCACCCCGCTCGGCCCCTGGATCGTCCCGGCCGAGTCGATCGCGAACCCGGACGACCTGCGCGTCACGCTCAGGCTCAACGGCGAGACCATGCAGGACGAGTCGACCAAGGACATGATCTTCAAGGTCGCGCGCATGGTGTCGTACGCCTCGCAGACCGCCCGCCTGCTCCCCGGCGACCTGGTGCTCACCGGCTCCCCGGCCGGCAACGGCATGCACTGGGGCCGGCTGCTGCGCGACGGCGACGTCATGGAGGGCACGGTCACCGGGCTCGGTGCGCAGCGCACCCGGTGTGTCGCCGAGGCGGCGTCATGAACCGGGACGACGCCGAGGGCGCGATCGCCGAGGCCGCCGAGGCGTACTCCAACTGGGGACGCTGGGGCGAGGACGACCGGCTCGGCACCCTCAACTTCCTGGACGAGGGCAAGCGCCGCGAGGGCGCGGCCCTGGTGCGGCGGGGCGTCAGCTTCTCGCTGTCCCAGTCCTTCGACATGACCGGCCCGCAGAAGGGCTGGCGGCGGCGCACCAACCCGGTCCACACCATGCTGGACACCGGCACGGACGCCGCCCTCGGCAACCAGGGCTTTCCGCACGGATTCGGCGGCGCCGACGACGTGATCGCGATGCCGCTCCAGTGCTCGACCCAGTGGGACGGGCTCGGCCACATCTTCGACCACGGCAAGGCGTGGAACGGCCGGGACGCCGAGAAGGTCGTCACCTCCGACGGCGACCTCGTCACCGGCATCGAGCACATGGCGCCGTACGTCGCCGGCCGCGGCGTGCTGCTCGACGTGGGCCGGGTCGCCGGCGAGGACGGTGAGCTGCCCGACGGGTTCGCCGTCACCGAGGAGCATCTGACCCGCACCGCCGAGGCGCACGGGGTGAGCGTCGGCCGCGGTGACATCGTCGTGGTCCGCACCGGGCAGCTCGCCCGGGCCCGCCGCGAGGGCTGGGGCGACTACGCCGGCGGTCCCGCGCCCGGCCTGTCGTTCACCACGGCCGGCTGGCTGCACCGCACCGAGATCGCCGCGATCGCCACCGACACCTGGGGTTTCGAGGTCCGCCCGAACGAGTTCGCGCACGCCTTCCAGCCGCTGCACCAGGTCGCCATCCCGAACATCGGCCTGCTGATCGGCGAGATGTGGGACCTCGACGCGCTCGCCGAGGACTGCGCCGCCGACGGCGTGTACGAGTTCTGGCTCACCGCCGCGCCCCTGCCGGTCACCGGAGCGGTGGGCTCCCCCGTGAACCCCGTCGCCGTCAAGTGACCGCCGTCAACGCACCCGAGGAACGAAGGAGTTCCCCATGAGCACACCCCGTACGGTCCTGGTGATCGGCGGCGGCGCGGCCGGCAACGCCGCCACGGTCCTGTTGCGCCGCGCCGGGATCGCGGTGGACCTCGTCGAGGCCAAGGACGACTGGAACGCCACCGCGGGCTCCGGTATCACCCTCCAGGGCAACGCCCTGCGCGTCCTGCGCGAACTCGGCGTCTGGGAACGCGTGAAGGAGTCCGGCTTCGGCTTCGGCTCGGTCGGTATCACCGCTCCCGACGGCACCGTCCTGCACGTCGCCCGGGACGTCCGCACCGGAGGCGACGACCTGCCCGCCACGGTCGGCATGCAGCGGCCCCGGCTCCAGCAGATCCTCATCGACGCCGTACGCGCCTGTGGCGCCCGCGTCCGGCTGGGCACCCGGGCCACGGAGTTCGAGCAGGACGCCGACGGCGTGACCGTACGCTTCAGCGACGGCACCGAGGGCCGCTACGACCTGGTGATCGCCGCCGACGGCCTCGGCTCGGCGACCCGCGCGGCCATCGGCATCACCGACAAGCCGGAACCCACCGGCATGGCCATCTGGCGTGTCGCCGTCCCCCGCCCGGCCGGCGTGGTCCGCACCGACCTCACCTACGGCGGCCCGGCCTTCATCGCCGGTTACTGCCCCACGAGCGACAGCACGATCTACGCGTACGTCGTCGAGGCCAACCGCGACCGCGCCTCCATACCCCCGGAGAGCTACGCCGACGAGATGCGCCGCCTGGCCGCCGGCTACGGCGGGCACTGGGCGGACATCGTCCCGCACATCACCGACCCGGCGAAGGTCAACTACACGTGGTTCGACCGGTTGCTGGTGGAGGGCTCCTGGCACCGCGGCCGGGTCGTCCTCGCCGGGGACGCGGCACACTGCTGCCCGCCGACCCTGGCGCAGGGCGCGGCGATGTCCCTGGAGGACGCGCTCGTCCTCGCCGAACTGCTCACCAGCGGCCGGGAGTGGGACGACGCGCTGCTGCGGGAGTACCACGAGCGCCGGATGCCGCGCGTGCGGGCGGTGGTCGAGGCGTCCGTGCGGCTCGGCCAGTGGCAGCTGGACGGCGTGCGGGACGCGGACGTGCCCGGACTGATGGGCCGCACCATGACGATGCTGCGGGAGCTGCCGTGACGACGACACCCACGGTGGACGTGCACGCGCACGTCCTGCTGCCCGAGGTCGAGGCGCTGGTGGCGGGCCTGCCGGGCCTGGCCGAGGCCAGGGCGCTCGACGCCCGCCGGGGCGGTCCGGCCGCCCTGGAGGTCAACGGTCCGATGGTGCGCGAGCGCGCCCCGAGGATGACGGACCCGCGCCTGCGGCTGGCGGCGATGGACGCGCAGGGCGTGGACGTGCAACTGGTCAGCCCCTCGCCCTCGCACTACCACTACTGGGCCGGCGAGGAGACCGCGGAGAAGGTCTACCGGCTCGCCAACGAGGCGACGGCCGCGCACTGTTCGGCCGCGCCCGACCGGTTGCGGGGACTCGGGCTCGTCCCGCTCCAGCACCCGGACCTGATGGTGCCCGCCCTGGAACACGCGCTGGCGCAGGGCCTGTCCGGCGTGGAGATCTCCAGCCACGCCCCGGGACGGGAACTGTCCGACCCGGCCTACGAGCCCTTCTGGTCCCGGGCGCAGGAGACGGGCGCGCTCGTCTTCCTGCACCCCTTCGGCTGCACGCTCGACGAGCGGCTGGACCAGTGGTACCTGTCCAACACCGTCGGCCAGCCGGTGGAGAACGCCGTCGCGCTCTCCCACCTCGTCTTCTCCGGTGTCCTGGACCGGCACCCGGGGCTGACGCTGATCGCCGCTCACGGCGGCGGTTACCTGCCGACCCACATCGGCCGCGCCGACCACGCCTGGACCACCCGCTCCGACGCGGGCGCCGGCTGCGCCCACCTGCCCAGCAGCTACCTCAAACGGCTGTACTTCGACTCCCTCGTCCACGACCCGCACGTGCTGCGGGAGCTGGTGCGGGTCGCGGGCGCGGACCGGGTGCTGCTCGGCTCCGACTTCCCCTTCGACATGGGCACCGAGGACCCCGTCGGCGCACTGCGCGCCGCGCGGCTCCCCGAGGCCGACTTCCACGCCGTACGGGGCGGCAACGCCTCCGCCCTCCTCCGGAAGGACTGACACCATGCGCCTGCTCACCCATCTGCGCCACGTCGACCTCGCCGTGCCCGACTACGACAAGCAGCTCGACTTCTACGCCGGTGTCTGGGGCCTGACCAAGGTCGCCGAGGACTCCGGGATCTCCTTCCTCGCCGCCGAGGGCTCCCCGGAGCAGTACGTCGTCCGGCTGCGCAAGGCCGACGAGAAGCGCCTCGACCTGGTCTCCTACGGCGCCGCCTCGGCCGCCGACGTGGACACCCTCGCCGAACAGTTGCTCGCCGGGGGCGTTCGGTTGATCACCCGGCCGGGCAAGGCCGACACCCCCGGCGGCGGCTACGGCTTCCGCTTCTTCGACGTCGACGGCCGCACCGTCGAGGTCTTGGCCGACGTGGCGGTACGACAGCACCGCAGGATCGAGGAGAAGGAGTCGATCCCGGTCAAGCTGAGCCACGTCGTCCTCAACTCCCCCGACCTGAACCGCACCCGCGAGTGGTACGAGACCCACCTCGGCTTCCGCCTCTCCGACACCCTCAGCTCGCCGCACATGGGCGAGGTCATGCACTTCATGCGGATCAGCAACCAGCACCACTCCATGGCGCTGGCCAAGGGCCCGCACACGTCCCTGCACCACATCTCCTTCGAGATGCGCGGCATCGACGAGTACATGCGCGGCTCCGGCCGCGTCATCCGCGCCGGCTTCAAGAAGATCTGGGGCCCCGGACGGCACATGGCCGGCGACAACACCTTCACGTACTTCCTCGACCCGCACGGCAACACCGTCGAGTACACCACCGAGTTGGAGTGCCTCGACGAGGACACCTGGCACCCGCACGTCTACGACTTCTCCCGGCCCGAGGTCACCGACCAGTGGGGCACCGCCAACCCCATGAACGAACTCGTCGCCAAGGAATCCTTCAACGACCCCGACCGCGGCGTCTTCGTCGCCCCGCCGGTCTGATTCCCCTCTCCCGCTCCCGGGGGCGCGGCCGGCCCTGTCACCTGCCCTGACTCAGACCCGCCACGCCCCCGGGCCTCACCGGCCAGGAGCCGCACCATGCGTTTCGCCGCCTACGAGCACCACCACCGCGTCCGAGTCGCCGTAGTGCAGGACGACGGCACGCTTCTCCCCCTGCCCGGCGTCGCCTCGCTCACCGGCCTGCTGCGCGAGTCCGGCGGTCTGCCCGGCCTGCTCGCCGCGGGCGCGGCGGCGCTCGACGTGCCGCCCGGCCCTCACGTCAGCGAAGTCCGCCTGCTGCCGCCGCTCCAGCCCGCCTCCGTCCGGGACTTCGTCACCTTCGAGGAGCACGTCGAGGGCGTACGGCGGTCGGTGGACGGCGCGGCGGGCGTGCCCGACCAGTGGTACGCGGCGCCGACCTTCTACTTCACCAACCCGCACGCGATCTACGCGACGGGCGACGGCATCCCGATGCCGCCCGGCTCGGCCGTCCTCGACTTCGAGCTGGAAGTGGCCGCCGTCATCGGCCGTGAGGGCCGCGACCTCACCCCCGAGCAGGCCCGCGACCACATCGTCGGCTACACCGTCTTCAACGACTGGTCGGCCCGGGACCTCCAGTCCGCCGAGATGAAGGTCGGCCTCGGCCCCTGCAAGGGCAAGGACACGGCCACCACGCTCGGCCCGTACCTGGTCACCGCCGACGAACTGGAGCCCTACCGGGATGCCGACGGTTTCCTGCGCCTCGCGCTCACCGCGGAGGTCAACGGCGAGACGGTCGGGTCGGACCTGCTGTCGAACATGAGCTGGACCTTCGAGGAGATGGTGGCCTACGCCTCGCGCGGCACCCGGGTCGTCCCGGGCGACGTGCTCGGCTCGGGCACCTGCGGCAACGGCGGTTGCCTCGCCGAGCTGTGGGGCCGGCGCGGCGAACGGACACCGCCCCCGCTGAAGCCCGGCGACACCGTCACCCTCACCGTGCAGGGCATCGGCACGCTCACCAGCACCGTCGTCCCCGGCGCCGCCCCCGTGCCGCTGCCCACCGGACGGCGCCGCGACCGGGAGCGCCCGTGACCGGCCCGCGCCCCGAGCGGCTGCTCGGCAAGGTGGTGGTCGTCACCGGTGCCGCCCGCGGCCAGGGCGCCGCGGAGGCGGAGGCGCTGGTGCGCGAGGGTGCCCGCGTCGTCGCCACCGATGTGACGAAGGCGCCCGGCTGCCGGCACCTGGACGTGACCAGCGCGGAGCAGTGGGCCGCACTGGCCGCCGAGCTGGAGGAGGCGTACGGGCAGGTGCACGGCCTGGTCAACAACGCCGGCATCACCTGGCGCGCCCGCCTCGGCGACGTACGGGCCGCGGACTTCGACCGGGTGCACGCCGTCAACGTCACCGGCCCGCTGCTCGGCATCCAGCACCTCGCCCCGCTGATGCCGCCCGGCTCCTCGATCGTCAACGTCGGCTCCTCGGCCGCCCTCACCGCCCACTACCCGGTCGCCTACACCGCCAGCAAGTGGGGGCTGCGGGGCTTGTCGAAGACGGCAGCGCTGGAACTCGGTCCGCGCGGCATCCGTGTCAACACGGTCCACCCCGGCTACATCGAGACCGACATGACCGCCTCCGCCGCCCCCGTCTTCCGCGAGGCCAACATCCGCGAGACACCGCTCGGCCGCACCGGCACCACCGACGAGATCACTCCCCTGGTCGCGTTCCTGCTGTCGGACGAGTCGTCGTTCATCACCGGTGCCGAGATCCCCGTCGACGGCGGGCTCACCGCGCACGGCGGGGTCAAGTCCGTTGCCGACGCGCTGCGCGAGGGGGCCTCGTGAAGCGGCTGGAGGGCAAGGTCGCGCTGATCTCCGGCACGGCCCGCGGCCAGGGCCGGGCCGCCGCGCTGCGGTTCGCCGCCGAGGGCGCGCTCGTGGTCGGCGGTGACCTGCTGCACGAGGAGGCCGTCGAGACCCGGCGGCTGATCGCCCGCGCGGGCGGCACCGCCCTGACGCCCGGCCCGCTGGACGTCACCGACGAGGCGTCGGTGGGCTCGTGGGTGGCGGAGGCCGTCGACGCCTTCGGCGGCGTCGACATCGTCTACGCCAACGCGGGCGCCGTCCGCTTCGAGGGCATCGGCAGCCAGCCGTACGAGGACTTCGCCTTCACCGTGCGCGCCGAGCTCGACTCGGTGTGGCTGACCGTCCGGGCGGCCTGGCCGCACCTGATCGACAGCCGCGGCTGCGTCCTCACCGTCGGCTCCACCGCCGGCCTGACCGGTTCACTCACCAACCAGCGGACAGCGCACTCGGCGTCCAAGGGCGGGGTGATCGCCCTGAGCAGGCAACTGGCCGCGGAGGGCGCGCCGTACGGCGTCCGCGCCAACTGCGTCAGTCCCGGAATGATCGGCACGGAAGGCTCCCGCGCCGACCTCCTCGCGGACGATCATCCGATGCGCGGCATCGCCCGGCACATCCCCCTCGGCCGCACCGGCACACCCGACGACGTGGTCAACGCGGCCGTCTTCCTCGCCTCGGACGAGGCGTCGTACATCACCGGCGCCAACCTCGTCGTCGACGGTGGCTGGTCGACGGTCCTGCCCGGCGCCCACACCTGAAAGGAAACCCCCGCACGTGAACAAGGTCCGCGACAGCGCCGCCGAGGCCGTCGCCGACATCCCCGACGGCTCCTACGTCAACCTCGGCATCGGCCTGCCCACCCTCATACCCGGCCACCTCCCGCCCGGTGTGCACGTCGTCCCGCACTCGGAGAACGGCATCCTCGGCACGGGCCCCTACCCCACCGAGGAGAAGTCGACCCCGGTCTGATCAACGCCGGCAAGGAGACGGTCACCGTCCTGCCCGGGGCCTCCTTCTTCGACTCGGCCCTGTCCTTCGGCATGATCCGCGGCGGCCACATCGACACGGCCGTCCTGGGCGCCATGCAGGTCTCGGCGGCCGGCGACCTGGCCGACTGGATGATCCCCGGGAAGATGGTCAAGGGCATGGGCGGCGCCATGGACCTCGTCCACGGCGCACGCCGCGTCGTCGTCCTGATGGAACACACCGCCAAGGACGGCTCTCCGCAGATCCTCGAGGAGTGCACTCTGCCGCTGACCGGCGAGCGGTGCGTCCACCGCGTCATCACCGACCTGGGGTCCTCGACGTCACCGCCGACGGCCTCGCCCTGGTGGAGACCGCCCCCGGCGTCACCATGGCGGACATCACGGCCCGCACGGACGCGCCGGTACGCCTGGACCCTCCGCGGGGATAGCCCGCCGCCCCCGTTATGTTTTCTGCGGTCCTGCAAGAGGGCCGCTGGCCTCCGGGCCCGGCATGACTGTTCCCCCCTGTCGAAGAGATGACCTGGGGGGTG
>NZ_JBVHXT010000018.1:0-155441 GCF_055569255.1 Streptomyces sp. NPDC029296 | reverse complement strand
CTCTCCCCCCCCCCCCCCCCCCTCCCCCCCCCCCCCCCCCCCCCCCCACCCCCCCCCCCCCCCCCCCCCCCCCCCCCCCCCCCCCCCCCCCCCCCCCCGCCCGGCCGCAGCCGGATGGTGGAGCTGGGCGGTGCCTCTATGTCTCCGGAGGCCGGCGCCGGGGTGTGGGTGCGCTGGGCCACCAGCCGGCCGGACACCTCGCGTCCCGCGTGCCACCGGGCGAAGTCCGTCCGGCCCAGCAACTCCGCGCGGCGCTTCAGCTCGGCGCTCAGCGCCTGGGCGAACTCCCGCATGCGCACGGGGTCGCCCGCGATCAGGTGGGTGGTCACATGCGGGATGTCCGTGCACGCCCGCAGCCCCTCGCCGCGCCCGGCGCCCGTGCCGACGCCGTCCCGGCCGTCGAGCAGCACCACGGCCAGCCGGTCCGGCCGCTCGGCGGCGGCCAGCGAGGCGACCACGGTCCGCAGCAGCTCGGTACGGCCGCTGCCGGGCGGGCCCTCGACGAGCAGGTGCGGCCCGTCCGCCACGAGGTCGGCGGTGACCGGGCCGCGCGGCCCCGCACCGAGCACCGCCCGCGCCCGGCCGCCCGGCGACTCGGTGTCGTCCGCCGCGTCCGCCCAGCGCGCCATCAGCGACGCCGGGGTGGCGCGGGCCAGCCCCAGTTCGTCCAGGAGCCGGGCCGATTGGGGCAGCGGCGCCGACACGCGCACGTGCGGCTCGTCGTCCGGGCCGTCCGGGCGCAGCGGAGCCAGGGCCCGCGCGAACCGCTGCGCCCAGGCGGCGGAGACGGCGTCCACGGTGGCGTGCGTGCCGGGTCCGACCGGGCCGCCGGGACCGACCCGCAGCAGTTGCAGCGCGGTGGCGACGTCCCCGCTGAGCAGCGCGACGGCACCGCAGTGGCGGAAGGCGGGCGACACCGCGCACGCGGTCTCGTAGGTCCGCGCCACGGGGGAGACGGGCGAGGCGGGTTCGGTCTCGGCGAGACACACCACGTGGATCCCGGCTTCCGGCCCGGCCACGGCCAGCCGGGCGAGGGCGTCCCGCAGGGCGGAGCCGCCCGGGTCCCCGTCCACGACGACGAGGGTGAACGGGCCGGGGGAACCGGCGGGGGCGCCGGTGCGGGGCAGGGCGTCGGGACCGCCGGGGCCCGGGACGGGAGCGGGAGCGGGTACGGATATGCCGGCCGGGCCCGTCGCGGCGTCCCGGTCCCGGGCCGCCCCGAACTCCCCGGCCGTCGCCGTGTGGTCTTCCAGCCGGCGCAGCAGCTCCTGCGTGCGGGCCGCGGCCTGCTCGCGGTCGTAGGCCAGCAGCAGGCGGCAGTCCTGGCCGTGGCCCGGCCGGACGTGCGGGAGCCAGCCCAGCCAGGCCCACTCCGCCGTACGGTCCTCCACCGGCCGGGAGTGGTCCGCGCTGATCAGCACGATCTCCAGCAGGTCGGGGGAGTGCAGCGCGGCGAGCTGGGCCAGCACGGCGCGGGCCAGCCCGGACAGCCGGGGGCGCGGACCGGCGAGGCCCAGCGCGCCGGCCTCCCGCAGCGCGGCGGTCACGGGTACGGCGGGCAGCAGACCCGAGCCGTCCGGCGCGCTCCGGTCCGCCGTACCGAGCCGCACGGTCAGCGCCTCCGGGTGGCCCGGCCCGCGCTCCCACAGCCGGGGCCCGGGCCCCAGCGCCGTCAGCAGCAGCGCCGCCGGGTCCGGCCAGGTGTCCGGCCGGCCCGCGGCATCGGCGGCCGGGGCGCCGTCGGCGGCGGGGCCGGGGGCGTTCTCGTCCACCTCGGCACCGGCCGCCTGCTCCCCACGGCCGCCGGCCAGCCGCCGCGCCCAGGCCCCGAACCCCCGCCGCCGGACCCCGTGCGGGGCGCCGGCCGGCTTGCCACGGGTCCCCTGCGGGGCGTCGGACCGGGCACGGGTTCCCTGCGGGTCGTCGCCGGGCCCCGGATACGCGCCGCGCGGCCCGGCGGCCGGCACGGGAGCGGCGCCGTACGAGGGGCCGGCGTATCCGGGGTGGCCGCCGGGCCCGGCGTCGGCGGACCGGGGGCGCCCGCTGTACGGCGTGTCGGCGGGACCCGGGAGCACGCCGTACCGCGCGTCGGCGGATCCGGGGCGGGCTGCTGCCTGTGCTGCGCCGGCGGGGCCGGGGACGGTGCCCTGGGACCCGTCGGCGTATCCCGGGCGGGTGCCGTACGCGGGGTCGGCGTATCCGGAGTGGTGGCCGGGCCCGGCGTCGGCGGGGCCCGGGTACGTGCCCTGTGCCCCGGCGGCGGGCGCGGGAGCGGTGCCGTACGACGGGTCGGCGTGACCGGGGTGGCCGCCGTACCGCGCGTCGGGGGAGCCGGGGTGGGGTCCTTGGACGGGGCCGGCGGGCGCGGGGTGGGTGCCCCGGGGGGCGTCCGTGCCTCTGACCGGGGTGTCCTTGCGTGCGCCGGGACGCGGGTCCCGGTCCACGCGCGCGTTCTCGACGCAGGGTGCTCCGGCGTACGCCGTTCCGGGCGCCCCGCCGGCCACCCCGAAGCGTCCCGCGTGGGTGGTGTCACGACCGGATGCCCTGCCCGGCGCGGCGGAGCCCGTGCCCCGGTTCTCCGCCTCCGGCGCCCCGGCCTGCCCCGGCACCACCGGTGACTGCCCGCGCCGGTGCTCCTGCGCCCCGGCCGCGGCGCCCCACGAGCCGTAGCCGTGGTGGGCCTCCCCGGCGGGGGAGGGAGTCCGGCTGCCGCCGCCCGCCGCCCCACCGCGATGCCCCGCACCCGGGGACGACACCGTGTCCACGCCCGGAGCGGCGGTCGCCGACGGCGAGGACCCTCCGCCGGGGCCGTCCGCGTCCGCCGGGGAGACCCCGGCCCCGCCCACGGCCACCCGTACGCACCCCTCCCCGTCCGGCACCGCCCGCACCCGTGTCGCCGCCCCGCCCGACGCGGTCACCCGCAGGGCGGACTCGCCGACCCGCAGCAGGCCGCCCGCGGGGACCGGTACCGGCCGGTCGGTCACCCGCGTGCCGTCCAGGGACGTGCCGTTCGTGGAGCCGAGGTCGGCGACCGAGACACGGCCGTCCGCGCCGACGGTGACCGCGCAGTGCAGCCGGGAGACGTCGGGGTCGTCCAGCGGTACGTCCGCGTCGGCGGAGCGGCCCACGGTGATCCGCCCGCCGTGCAGCAGATGGACCCCGCCCGCGTCCGGCCCCGCCACCACGTGCAGCCGCGTCGGCGCGTCGTCCAGCTCGGGACGCGGCTCGGGCGCCGCCGGAACGCCCAGGGACAGCACCGCCCCGTCGACCAGCGGCGGCTCGCCGAGCGTGTACCGGCGCGGATCGAGGCGCTCCTCGCCCGCGTACAGCACCACGGACGCGCCGGCCTCCCGCCCCGCGCCCCCCTCGCCCGCGACCGCCCCGGCCAGGGCCGACGCCACCGCGCCCAGCTCCGTGCCCACGGGCGCCGTGACCAGCACGTCGCGGCACACGGCGCGGCCCCGTTGCGGGGGCGGACCGAGCGGGTCTACGACGGTCAGCCGGATCTGCATCGGCGTCAGCGGTCCCTTCTGCGCGGGTCTGCGCGGGCGCGGACTTCCCCCCACCCCACACGAGCACGTCGGCCAGCAGCCGCCGGCACCGTCCCGGCGGACTGCTGGAGGCATCCTCGCACCTGCCGTCGGCCACGCGCCCGGAACCCGGTGACAAGTGATCTTGATTGGTCGGCTCTGCCCCCAAAAGTGCCGGACCCGGAACCCGTCGGCGATCAGTTGAGATCGGTCACGTCCGGTCCCGGGCAACCGGAGGACCGCGTCCCGCGTCTTTCCGTCGAACCCCGTCCCGAACGCCCCGAGGATGCCCGGGAACGCGTACGTGGTGCCCCGTAGCACGGCACTACAGTGGGGCGGAACACCGGGACTCCGGGACCGGGGAGCAAGCGACAGCAACCAGCAGGGAGCGCGTGACGTGCGGCCAGTCGGCAGCAAGTACCTGCTTGAGGAGCCGCTCGGACGCGGCGCCACAGGCACCGTCTGGCGTGCCCGCCAGAGGGAGACGGCGGGTGCCGAGGCCGCCGTGCCCGGACAGCCGGGGGAAACGGTCGCGATCAAGGTCCTCAAGGAGGAGCTGGCGAGCGACCCGGACATCGTGATGCGCTTCCTGCGCGAGCGCTCCGTACTGCTCCGGCTCACCCACCCGAACATCGTCCGGGTCCGTGACCTGGTCGTCGAGGGCGATCTGCTGGCCTTGGTCATGGACCTCGTCGACGGCCCCGACCTGCATCGCCACCTGCGCGAGAACGGCCCCTTCACCCCGGTCGGCGCCGCCCTGCTGACCGCCCAGATCGCCGACGCCCTCGCCGCGAGCCACGCCGACGGCGTCGTCCACCGCGACCTGAAGCCCGCCAACGTGCTGCTCCGGCAGCACGGCGGCGAGATGCACCCGATGCTGACCGACTTCGGCATCGCGCGCCTCGCCGACTCCCCGGGCCTGACCCGGACCCACGAGTTCGTCGGCACGCCCGCCTACGTCGCCCCGGAGTCCGCCGAGGGCCGCCCGCAGACCTCCGCCGTGGACGTCTACGGCGCCGGCATCCTGCTGTACGAGCTGGTCACCGGCCGCCCGCCGTTCGCCGGGAGCACCGCCCTGGAGGTGCTGCACCAGCACCTGAGCGCCGAGCCGCGCCGCCCCTCCACCGTCCCGGACCCGCTGTGGACGGTCATAGAGCGCTGCCTGCGCAAGAACCCGGACGAGCGGCCCGGCGCCGAGAACCTCGCCCGGGCCCTGCGGGTCGTCGCCGAGGGCGTCGGGGTGCACGCGAACGCCGCGCAGATCGCCGCCGCCGACGGCGTCGGCGCGCTCCTCGCCCCGGACCCGGCCCCGGCCGCCGTCCCGGACGCGCCCGGCGCCGCCGACCCCACCCGGGTGCTGCCGGCGAACGCGCCGCAGGGGGCGTACGACCCGAACGCCGCGACCAGTGTGCTGCCGCACACCGGCGGCCCGGCCGGCGCCGCCGACCCGACGGCCGTGCTGCCCCACACGGGCGCCGCGGACCCCACGGCCGTCCTGCCCCCCGTACCGCCGGACCAGCAGGGACAGCAGGGGCAGCAGCCCGAGCAGCCGCACCCCTGGCAGACGCAGCTGCGCGCCGCCCGGGACCGCAACGACCAGACGCAGATCCAGTACCTCGACCCGGACGAGGACCCGCTGCGCCGCCGCCCCCAGCGGCAGGTCGCCCCCCGGCCCCAGCAGCAGCCGCGCCCGGCCCCCCAGCCCCGCCCGCAGCAGCCCCAGCCGCGCGGCCGGCAGCGCCCGCAGCAGGCCCCCGGCCACGGCTATCCGCAGCAGCAGCCCCAGCGGTACTCCACGCCCCAGCCGCCGCAGCCGGCCCAGCAGCCGCAGCGGTACGCGCCGCCCGCCCCGCCCGAGCCGCAGCGGCCCGCGCGCGAGCCCCGGGCGCCGCGGCGGCGCGGCGCCAACCCGATGAAGATCCCCGGGCTGGGCTGCCTGAAGGGCTGCCTGTTCACGATCGTCATCCTGGTCGTCGTCAGCTGGCTGATCTGGGAGCTGACCCCGTTGCAGGACTGGATCGGCACCGGCAAGGGCTACTGGGACCAGCTGACCGACTGGGCCGGCACGGTGGGCGGCTGGGTCAAGGACCTGGGCGGCTCCTCCGGGAACTGACCGCGAGGCTGGAGATTTGTCGACATCTGCCGGGTGATTTCCGCCTCGGCGGAGAAGGCCGACCCGCCGGACGCGTACTTTTAACGACAACACGCGTCTGTAGGAGCAGTCTTGGCACGGAAGATCGGCAGCCGGTACACCGCGAACCAGATCCTGGGGCGGGGGAGCGCCGGGACGGTGTGGCTGGGCGAGGGACCGGAGGGCCCCGTCGCCATCAAGCTGCTGCGTGAGGACCTCGCCTCCGATCAGGAGCTCGTCGGCCGCTTCGTGCAGGAGCGCACCGCGCTGCTCGGCCTGGAACACCCGCGCATCGTCACCGTGCGCGACCTGGTGGTCGACGGCAACGACCTGGCCCTGGTCATGGACCTCGTCCGCGGCACCGACCTGCGCACCCGCCTGGAACGGGAACGGCGGCTCGCTCCCGAGGCGGCCGTCGCGATCGTCGCCGACGTCGCCGACGCGCTGGCCGCGGCCCACGCGGCCGGCGTCGTCCACCGGGACGTCAAGCCCGAGAACGTCCTGCTGGACATGCAGGGCCCGCTCGGACCGGGCGGCGCCCACCCGGCGCTGCTCACCGACTTCGGCGTCGCCAAACTGATCGACTCGCCCCGGCGGACCCGCGCCACGAAGATCATCGGCACCCCGGACTACCTGGCCCCGGAGATCGTGGAGGGCCTGCCGCCCCGGGCCGCCGTGGACATCTACGCGCTGGCCACCGTCCTGTACGAGCTGCTGGCCGGCTTCACCCCCTTCGGCGGCGGACACCCCGGCGCGGTGCTGCGCCGGCACGTCACCGAGACCGTCGTACCGCTGCCCGGCATCCCCGAGGAGCTGTGGCAGCTGCTGGTGCAGTGCCTGGCCAAGGCGCCCGCCTCCCGGCTGCGCGCCTCCGAGCTGGCGGCGCGGCTGCGCGAGCAGCTGCCCACGCTGGCCGGGCTGCCCCCGCTGGAGGTGGACGAGCCGGGGCCCGCCGAGGACGAGGCCGAGGAAGCCGCCCCCGCGCCCGCGCCCGAGGGCGAGCCGGTACGGCGGCGCGGCGCGGTGTCCCTGGTCCCCGGCGCCAAGCCGGACTCCAACCGGGACACGCACACCTCGATGCGGATGCCCGCGCCGGACGAGCTGGCCGGGGGCGCCCACGGGACCGCCCGCGCCCCCCGGGCCGCCGGCGCGCCCCGGCCGGGCTCGGCCCGCCACAGGGCCGCGGTGCGGCGGCGCCGGGTGACCCTCGGGGTGGCCGGGGTGGTGGTGGCCGCCGCGGTGGGCGTCGGCGCGTGGCTCGCCTCCGCCGACGGGGAGGACCAGGCGCCGCGGGACACCCACAGCACGCCGGCCCCCTGAGTTCCGGTGCCGGAGGCGGTACGGCCGAGGACGCTTGCCACAGCCGTTACGCTGGAAGGCGTGGCAGTCGTCGATGTATCCGAAGAGCTGAAGTCCCTCTCCTCGACCATGGAGTCGATCGAGGCCGTCCTGGACCTCGGGAAGATGAGGGCAGATATCGCCGCGCTCGAGGAGCAGGCGGCGGCCCCGTCCCTGTGGGACAACCCGGACGAGGCGCAGAAGATCACCAGCAAGCTCTCCCACCTCCAGGCCGAGGTCAGGAAGGCGGAGGCGCTGCGCGGCCGGATCGACGACCTCGCGGTCCTGTTCGAGATGGCCGAGGAGGAGGACGACCCGGACACCCGCGCGGAGGCCGAGTCCGAGCTGACCTCGGTGAAGAAGGCGCTGGACGAGATGGAGGTCCGCACCCTCCTGTCCGGCGAGTACGACTCCCGTGAGGCGCTCGTCAACATCCGCGCCGAGGCCGGTGGCGTCGACGCCGCCGACTTCGCCGAGAAGCTCCAGCGCATGTACCTGCGCTGGGCCGAGCAGCGCGGCTACAAGACGGAGCTGATCGAGACGTCGTACGCCGAAGAGGCCGGCATCAAGTCGACCACCTTCGCCGTGCACTCGCCGTACGCCTACGGCACCCTCTCCGTCGAGCAGGGCACGCACCGCCTCGTGCGCATCTCGCCCTTCGACAACCAGGGCCGCCGCCAGACCTCCTTCGCGGGCGTCGAGGTGCTGCCGGTCGTCGAGCAGTCCGACCACGTCGAGATCGACGAGTCCGAGCTGCGGATCGACGTCTACCGCTCCTCCGGCCCCGGCGGCCAGGGCGTCAACACGACCGACTCCGCGGTCCGCATCACCCACCTGCCCACCGGCATCGTGGTCTCCTGCCAGAACGAGCGGTCGCAGATCCAGAACAAGGCCACCGCGATGAACGTCCTCCAGGCCAAGCTGCTGGAGCGGCGCCGGCAGGAGGAGCAGGCCAAGATGGACGCCCTCAAGGGCGACGGCGGCAACTCCTGGGGCAACCAGATGCGCTCCTACGTCCTGCACCCGTACCAGATGGTCAAGGACCTGCGCACCGAGCACGAGGTGGGCAACCCGGAGGCCGTGTTCAACGGCGAGATCGACGGGTTCCTGGAGGCCGGGATTCGCTGGCGCAAGCAGCGGGAGAAGTAACTTTGTCGACATGACAACTGCCGTCCCGTGGGCGGCAGTTGTTCTTTTGTCCGGGTTTTACATCACACTCACAGGCTCCAATTCCCCGTAAACGTCACCCCTTCGGGCAATGCGCCCGCAACGCCCTTGACGTTGCTTTGAAAAATCGGAAGGGTGGGGCGGCGGCATGCGTACTCAACGGGGCGCATGTGAACCGGGGGATCGAGTTGACGCACACTTCGTCACCAGCTACCTCCGTCGATCACGGTACGCCCCATGCGCCGCCTCTCTGACGAACAGCTACTGGGGGTAGCAACCATATGACGAAGAAGACGCGGATCCGGGTCGCGCGGATAGCCGCCGGCGCCGTGATCGCGGCCGGTGCGTCGCTGACCGCGGCGGGCGCGGCTTCCGCCCTGGACCTCGACGTCCAGGCGGGTCCGATCAGCCTCGGCGTGAGCGGTGTCGGCGCCGACGGCGGCAACACCGACGGGGGCGGCGGCGACTGCCCCATCGGCATCTGCACCGACGGCGGCGCCGCCAGCACGGGTGGCGGTGCGGTGACCGGCGGTGACGCGAGCACGGGTGGCGGTGCGGTGACCGGCGGTGACGCGGCCACGGGTGGCGGTGCGGTGACCGGCGGTGACGCGGCCACAGGTGGCGGTGCGGTGACCGGTGGCGACGCGGCCACGGGTGGCGGCGCGGCGACCGGTGGCGACGCGGCCACGGGTGGCGGCGCGGCGACCGGCGGCGACAGCGGCAACGGCAACTCCGGTGGCAACGGCAACTCGGGCGGCAACGGCAACTCGGGCGGCAACGGCAACTCGGGTGGCAATGGCAACTCGGGCGGCACCGGCAACGGCGGCAACAGCGGCACCGACGGTGGCAACGGCAACTCCGGCGGTAACGGCAACTCCGGCGGTAACTCCGGCGGCAACGGCAACTCCGGCGGCGACAGCGGCACCAGCGGCTCCGTCGACGGGGGCTCGACCGACGGCGGTTCGACCGACGGCGGTTCCGGCAGCACGGGCGGCGGCTCCGGTGACGGTGGCTCCACCGACGGCGGTTCCACCGACGGCGGCACCGGCACCGGCGGCAACAACAACACGCCCAACGGCGGCGGCAACAACAGCGTCCCGCAGGACGCCGGCTCCTCGGCCCTGACCGACACCGGCTCCGACACCGTGGCCCAGGGCGGCGACAAGCAGCTCGCCGAGACCGGTGCCGGCCAAACCGCGTTCCTGCTCGTCGGCGCCGCAACCATGATCGCCGGCGGTATCGGCTTCCGCGTGCTGCCGCGCCTGGTCAACGCCCGCGGCGGCGCTGCGGCCTGAGCGTAGCCACCCGCTCACCGCTCGCACGCGAGCACACCCGTAAGGGCCCGGAGCCTGGCGCTCCGGGCCCTTCACGACGCTTCGGCGATCTCTCTCAACCGGTCACACGGTCTGGTGCGCCAGCAGCGCCACCGTGGCGATCAGCACCGCCAGCAGCGCGATCAGCGCCATCGGGTTCAGCCCGTTCAGGCCCGAGAGGAAGCCCTCCTGCTGCAGTCGCTCGCGGTTGGCACGGCACACCGGGCACCGGCCCTCACTCACGGGCGCCGCGCAGTTCGCGCACACCAACCGGTCGTACGTCATGCGCTCGCCCTCCTCGCACCGGCCATCACCTGTACAACGCTCACGGGAACGGGAACGTTCCCCGGCCTTCCCGTCGTCCTTCGTCTTCCTTCCACTGTGCCAGGTTCCCGCGGAGCGTGCGCGGGGCCCGCGTGGGGGGAGGTCCGGACAGCGGGCGGTACAAAAACGTACAAGTCTTGCCCAACCTCAGCCCGCGCCTGCGCTTGCGCACCCGGTTCGCGTATGGTCACGCTCATCTACCCCCGGCGACCCGTGGTGCATCCGTGATCCGATTCGACAACGTCTCCAAGGTCTACCCCAAGCAGACCCGCCCCGCACTCAGGGATGTCTCCCTGGAGGTGGAGAAGGGCGAGTTCGTCTTCCTCGTGGGGTCCTCCGGCTCCGGAAAGTCCACCTTCCTGCGGCTCATCCTCCGCGAGGAGCGGTGCAGCCACGGCCAGGTGCACGTGCTCGGCAAGGACCTCGCGCGCCTGTCCAACTGGAAGGTGCCGCAGATGCGCCGCCAGCTGGGCACCGTCTTCCAGGACTTCCGGCTGCTGCCGAACAAGACGGTCGCCGAGAACGTGGCCTTCGCCCAGGAGGTGATCGGCAAGTCCCGCGGCGAGATCCGCAAGTCCGTGCCGCAGGTCCTCGACCTCGTCGGACTCGGCGGCAAGGAGGACCGCAGGCCCGGCGAGCTGTCCGGCGGTGAACAGCAGCGCGTCGCCATCGCGCGGGCGTTCGTCAACCGGCCCAAGCTGCTCATCGCCGACGAGCCCACCGGCAACCTCGACCCGCAGACCTCCGTCGGCATCATGAAGCTGCTCGACCGGATCAACCGGACCGGCACCACCGTCATCATGGCGACGCACGACCAGAACATCGTGGACCAGATGCGCAAGCGCGTCATCGAGCTGGAGAAGGGCCGCCTCGTCCGCGACCAGGCCCGCGGCGTCTACGGCTACCAGCACTGACCGCCCCCAGCTCCCGAAAGGCCTGAAGAAGTAGCCATGCGCGCCCAGTTCGTCCTGTCGGAGATCGGCGTCGGTCTCCGCCGCAACCTGACGATGACCTTCGCCGTCATCGTCTCCGTCGCCCTGTCCCTGGCCCTGTTCGGCGGTTCGCTGCTGATGAGCGACCAGGTCGGCACCATGAAGGGCTACTGGTACGACAAGGTCAACGTCTCGATCTTCCTGTGCAACAAGCACGACGCGGAGAACGACGTGCACTGCGCCAAGGGCGCGGTCACCGAGGACCAGAAGAAGCAGATCTCCGCGGACCTGAAGAAGATGCCGGTCGTCGAGCAGGTGACCTACGAGTCCCAGGACGAGGCGTACAAGCACTACAAGGAGCAGTTCGGCAACTCCCCGCTGGCCGGCTCGCTGACACCGGACCAGATGCAGGAGTCGTACCGGATCAAGCTCAAGGACCCGCAGAAGTACCAGGTGATCGCGACCGCGTTCAACGGGCGGGACGGCGTGCAGTCGGTGCAGGACCAGAAGGGCATCCTGGACAACCTCTTCCAGCTGCTGAACCTGATGAACCGGGGCGCGCTCGGCGTGATGGCGATGATGCTGATCGTCGCCCTGCTGCTGATCGTCAACACCGTGCGCGTCTCGGCGTTCAGCCGTCGGCGCGAGACCGGCATCATGCGCCTGGTCGGCGCCTCGGGCTTCTACATCCAGGCGCCGTTCATCGCCGAGGCCGCGGTCGCCGGGCTCATCGGCGGCGGCCTGGCCTGTGTCGCGCTCGTGCTCGGCCGGTACTTCACCATCGACCACGGCATGGACCTCTCCCACAAGCTCACCCTCATCAACTTCGTGGGCTGGGACGCGGTGTTGACCAAGCTGCCGCTGATCCTCGCGACGAGCGTGCTGATGCCGTCCCTGGCGGCGTTCTTCGCGCTCCGCAAGTACTTGAAGGTGTGACGCACACCAAGGAGGGCCGTACGGGCAACCGCCCGTACGGCCCTTCGCGTTGTCCTAGACTCACCGCCATGTCAGGCCGTGACCCCCTCTGTAGTCCCCGCCGCGTCCGCCGCGGCGCCGCCCTGACACTGGTCTTCGCCGGCGTGCTGGTGACCGGCGCCGCCACCGGCGCCTTCCCGGGACCCGGCACCCCCCAGCGCCGGGCCGAAGCCGGACCGGCGGACCCGGCCGCCCGGCACGAGGCCGTGCGCCGGGCCGCCGCCGAGGCGATGGCCGACGGCAAGTCCCCCATGGAGGCCGCCGAACGGGCCGTCAGCCGCAGCGGCGACCGCTGGGCCGCCGTCTACTCCGAGGGCGAGTACGAGGAGTTCCGGGACGCCCTCGACGGCCGCTACACCGGCGTCGGCCTGTGGGCGCGGCAGGAGGCGGACGGCGGGATCGAGGTCACCCGTGTGCGGAGCGGCTCGCCCGCCGCGGAGGCCGGGATCCGCGTCGGCGACCGGCTGCGCAGCGTCGACGGCCACAAGACCGAGGGCCGGCCGGTCACCGAGGTGATCGCCCTGCTGCGCGGCGACGCGCCCGGCGACGGCACGGCGGACGCCCCGGCCGGGACCACGGTCACGCTCGGGCTGGCGCGCTCCACGCGCACGTGGACGAAGACCCTGCACCGGGCCCGGCTGTCCACCGACCCGGTGACCGTGCGCCGGCTGCCGGGCGGGGTGAGCGTGCTGAAGGTCTCCGCGTTCACCAAGGGCTCCGCCGGCGCCGTCCGCGCGGCCCTGCGCGCCGCCCCGGCGGGCGGCCGTACCGTCCTGGACCTGCGCGGCAACTCCGGCGGTCTGGTCACCGAGGCCGTGGCCTGCGCCTCCGCCTTCCTGGACGGCGGCCTGGTCGCCACCTACGACGTCGACGGCGCCCAGCGCGCCCTGCACGCGGACCCGGGCGGCGACACCACCCGGCCCCTGGTCGTCCTCGTCGACGGCGGCACGATGAGCGCGGCCGAGCTGCTCACCGGTGCCCTCCAGGACCGGGGCCGCGCGGTGGTGATCGGCTCGCGCACCTTCGGCAAGGGCTCCGTGCAGATGCCGACGAAGCTGCCCGACGGCTCGGTGGCCGAGCTGACCGTCGGCCACTACCGGACCCCGGCCGGCCGCGCGGTCGACGGCCGGGGCATCACCCCGGACCTGGAGGCGGGACCGGAGCAGGCCCTGCCACGGGCGCAGACGGTGCTGACCGGGCTGGGCGACCCGTCGTAGCCACGCCGGCCGGCCGCGCGTAAACGGCTGTACCCACCCCCCCTGTGTGGTGCGAAAATGGTCGGCACTATGAGCAAGGGAATGTACGTACCGAAGGAGTCCCAGCCCAAGCAGGGCGGCGGGGCCGGCAAGGCCAGGGACGGCGAGAAGGGCGGCAAGCGCAAGATCGTCGCCCAGAACAAGAAGGCCCGGCACGACTACGCGATCATCGACACCTACGAGGCCGGGCTCGTGCTCATGGGCACGGAGGTCAAGTCGCTGCGCGAGGGACGGACGTCGCTGACGGACGGCTTCGTCCACATCGACCGGGGCGAGGCGTGGCTGCACAACGCCCACATCCCCGAGTATCACCAGGGCAGCTGGACCAACCACTCCGCGCGCCGCAAGCGCAAGCTGCTCCTGCACCGCGAGGAGATCGCCAAGCTGGAGGCGAAGTCCCAGGAGACGGGCCACACGATCGTGCCCCTCGCCATCTACTTCAAGGACGGCCGGGCGAAGGCCGAGATCGCGCTCGCGCGGGGCAAGAAGGAGTACGACAAGCGGCAGACGCTGCGGGAGCAGCAGGACCGGCGGGAGGCGGCCCGGGCGATCGCGGCGGCCAAGCGCAGGCAGCGCGGCGTCTAGCGGACCGGCCGGGGGGAATAGGCTGGCATCGTCGGGCGTTGGTCACGTACGATGGGCATGCACCCCATAGAGGGTGTGCGAACCCTCCTCGGAGGGGTTTGAAAAATCAACATGGGGATGATCGGTTTCGACAGCGGCTGTCGAAGCAGGGGAAGCGTGTCGAGGAAGCGGCAATGATCTCGTAAACCATATGTCGCAAAAAATAATCGCCAACACCAAGCGCGATTCCTTCGCCCTCGCTGCCTGATCAGCGACTTGCGAAGTGTCAGCCCGGGGCTGTTCCCGACCCGGATCCTGGCATCAGCTAGGGAACTAAACCTCTAAACCCGGTCACGGGGTGTAGAGGGAAATCAAACAGTGACTGAGCCCGTCGGAGACTTGTCCGCGTGATCTCCGGGGCCGAGAAAATCGCAGCGGACTGCACACGGAGAAGCCCTGATTCCGCACCGTTGGACGCGGGTTCGATTCCCGCCATCTCCACGAGACCCCTCCGGGGGTCGGCCCCATGTGGGCGAAGGCCCCGTCGCTTCGTGCGGCGGGGCCTTCGTCATGCCCGCCGCCCGCCCGCGAGGCCCGCGAGCAGCGCCAGCGAGGCCGCCGCTGCCGGTACGGCGAAGGCGGTGACGGGGGAGAGGTGCTCGGTCGCCCAGCCGCCCGTCGCCGAGCCGCAGGCGATCCCGGCGAGCAGCCCGGTCACCATCAGGCTCATGCCCTCGTTCAGCCGGTCCGCCGGCGTGCGCCGCTGCACCAGGGCCATCGCCGTCACCATGGTCGGCGCGGTCGCCATGCCCGCGACCAGCAGCGCGCCGGCGAGCACCACGAGCGAGCCGGTGCCGGCCGCCGCCCAGGGCAGCGCCATGAGGACGGCCATCGCCGCCAGGCACCGGGTGAGCCGGGGACCGGCCGGCCCCCGCGCCCCGAACGCCAGTCCCGCCGCGCACGAGCCCGCCGCCTGGAGCGCGAGCACGAGGCCGACCGCCGTGCGCTGTCCCCGCGCGTCGGCGTAGGCGATCGTGACGACCTCCATCGCACCGAACACCGCCCCGGTCGCGAGGAAGCAGACCAGCAGCGGCCGGATCCCGGGGCTGCGCAGCGGCGAGGGCGCCTGGGAGCGGGCCGTCACCGGCGGCTCGGTCGCCCGCTGGGCGGTGAACAGCAGCATCCCGGCGAGCAGCAGCACCGCCCCCGCGAGCGTGCCCGCCTCCGGGAAGAACGTCCCGGTCAGGAAGGAGGCGAGCACCGGCCCGAGCATGAAGCACAGCTCGTCCGCCGCTTGCTCGAACGCGTTCGCCGTGTGCAGCGCGCCGGGCTCGTCCCGCAGCAGATGGGCCCAGCGGGCGCGGGAGAGGCCGCCGATGTTCGGGGTGGCCGCGGTACCGGCGTAGGCCGCGAACAGGGTCCAGTCGGGGGCGTCGTAGCGGACGCACAGCAGCAGCGCGAGGCTTCCGAGCACCGCGACGGCCGTGGCCGGCAGCGCGATCCGGGCCTGCCCGTGCCGGTCCACCAGCCGGGCGACCCAGGGCCCGGCCACCGCGGTCGCCGCGAGCCCGGTCGCGGTGACGGCCCCGGCGAGGGCGTACGAGCCCCGGGAACCGGCGATCATCACGACCGCGCTCACGCTGAACATGCCCGTGGGAAGACGGGCGAGAAGGTTGCCGGTGGTGAAGGCGCGGGCCCCGGGAAGGGCGAACAGGCGCCCGTATCCGGTGAGTTGTGTGCGGTGTGCGCGAACGCGGCCGTCTCGGCCGGTGGTCTGCTGCGGCATGGGTCCACGGTCACCCGGAGCGGATCACGGGGTCCAACACCTGCCGGGCGCCGATTGACGCACCCGCGTTGTAAATTCGCTCCGTGCCCGCTTCCATAGACCCGCGCCTGCTGCGCGCCTTCGTGGCCGTGGCGGAGGACCTGCACTTCACCCGGGCCGCGGCCCGGCTCTACGTCGCCCAGCAGGCGCTGAGCCGCGATGTGCGGCGGCTGGAGCGGGAGTTGGGCGCCGAGCTGTTCGTGCGCACCACCCGGCAGGTCACCCTCACCCCCGACGGGGAACGCCTGCTGCCGCACGCGCGCCGGGTCCTCGCCGCCCAGGGCGACCTGCTCGCCGCGTTCGCGGCCGGCCAATCCCGCCCGCTGCTGGTCGACCTCAACTCGGCGGGCCTGGCCACCGGCCGCCGGGTGCTGTACCGGGCCCGCGAACTCGCCCCCGACTGCGAACTGATGGCCCGCTACGAGAGCGGCCTCACCGGAGCCGCGGCCGACCTGCTGGCCGGCCGCCTGGACGTCTCCTTCGGCCGCTTCGCCGGACTCGACCCTGCGCTCCGCTCCGGTCTCGCGCAGCAGCCGGTGCGGTACGAGCCGATGGCCGTCGTGCTGCCCGGCGGCCATCCGCTGGCGTCCTCGCCCGAGGTACCGGTGTCCGCGCTGGCCGGGGAGACGGTGTACGCCGGCGCGGGCAACCCGCGCACCCGGGAGTGGACCGACCTGGCCCGGCGCCTGTTCGAGGACCGGGGCATCCGGCTCGCCCCGCCGCTGCCGATGGCCGTCGGCGACGAGGAGTTCGCCCGCGTCATGGCGAAGACCGGGAACCCGGTGCTGGCGGTGGTGGACTTCCCGCCCATGCCCGGCACGGTCCTGCGCCCCCTCGTCGCCCCCGTCCCGCTGTCGCCCGTTTCCCTGGTGTGGCGCAGGGGCCTGGTCCACCCCGGCCTGACGGCGCTGAGACGGGCGGCGGCGGAGACGGCGCGGACGGAGGGCTGGCTGCGCCGCCCGGCAGACGGCTGGATCCCGGCGGCGGACGAGGAGACCATGGGGGCCGGCCCTACGCCGGGTGGGCGACCGCGTCCCGCTGCAACTGGACGGCGGCCAGCAGGCTCAGGTCCGGCTCGGCCTGGCGCAGCGCCTTGATCGCGGCGACGGAGCCGACGTCCCCGGCGAACCCGGCCGCGGCGAGCCGCTCCCGCACCCACGCGGCCCGCAGCGGCCCCTCGTCCGCCGCCGCGACACCCCCGGCCACCGCGACGGCCCGCTCCAGCCCGGCCCGCTCCTCCTCCGGAGCCCCGTCCAGGACCTCCCGCAAGGCGGCCAGAACGACATCCGCGTCCCGGATGACGAGCACACAGTCCTGCTTCCTGCCGAATCCCGCGAGTCCCTTCACACGGACCATGGTGGCCGCGACGGGCGACGCCCTCCAAACCACTTGAGCACTTCCAGAGGGTTGCCCCGGTCAGCCCGCCCCCGAGTGAGGCGGATCACTGTCCGGTCGCCGCATCTCTTTGCCCGGTTGCCGAGTCACACCAGCGGACCGGGAATGCAAAGGAGATGCAAAGGTGACCAAGCGAACCCTTCTGGCCACGGCGGCCCTGTGTGCGACGGCGGCGCTGACGCTGACCGCGTGCGGGGGCGACGACGAGAAGACCGACGGCAAGGAGAAGGGCGCCTCCGCCTCCGCCCCTGCTTCCGCTTCCGCGACGTCGTCGCCCGGGAAGCCGTTCGAGGGGCTGACCGGGGACCAGATCTCCGAGAAGGCCCGCGTGGCCATGACCAAACTGAAGTCGTTCAAGGTCAAGGGCGCCATGACCATCGACGGCGCGGACATGAGCTTCGACTTCGCCGTCGCCACCAAGGGTGACTGCCAGGGAACCCTCACCCGCGCCGGCGGATCCGCCGAGATCCGCAAGGCCGGCGGCGTGATGTACATGAAGGGCGACGAGAAGTTCTGGCAGCAGTCGGGCGAGGAGGACGGCTCGTCGCCCGAGGACACGAAGGCCTTCACCCAGCTCGTCAAGGGACGCTGGTTCAAGCTGGGCTCGGGCGCGGAGGCGAGCGAGGAGTTCCCCTTCTGCGACGCCGGCGTGATGTTCGAGAAGGACGAGGACGAGCCCCGTCTCGCCCGGGGCCCGGAGACCGAGGTCGACGGCACGCGCGCCCTGACGCTCACGGGCAAGGACGGCGCGGAGCGGCAGACGCTCCTCGTGGCCGCCGAGGGCGAGCCCTACGCGCTGAAGATGACGACCGAGGGCGGCAAGGAGCCGGGCTCGCTGGAGTACTCGGCGTTCAACAAGCCCGTGACCGTCGCGGCCCCGCCGGCCGACGAGGTCGTCGACGCGAACGCACTCAAGGGCTGACACCGGGTTCACCGCCGTGACGGGATCCCGGGGCAGTCGAACGACTGACCCGGGACGGGGAGCGGGAGGTCGTCCCGCTCCCCGGGCGCCCTCACCGGCCACCCCCCGCCCGAGTGAGAGCAACGTTCCCTTCCGGTCACCCGCTGCCACAGGGCGGAAACGCGCCCTTCCTACCTTCGGACCGAGTCAACCGAGTCAGTGGTCGGCAGACCGAGCAGCCGGAGCACCGTGGAGGCGTGATGACAGCCCCAGTCCCAACCCGTCGCAGTGGCCGCTGGATCGAGCGCTGGGATCCGGAGGACGAGGCGTTCTGGAACGCGACCGGGGAACGGATCGCCCGCCGGAACCTGTGGTTCTCCGTGCTCTCGGAGCACATCGGGTTCTCCGTGTGGACCCTGTGGTCCGTGCTGGTGCTGTTCATGGGCCCCGAATACGGGCTGACCCCAGCCGACAAGTTCCTGCTCACCTCGGTGGTCACGCTGGTCGGCGCGGTCGTCCGGGTGCCGTACACCTTCGCCGTGGCCGTCTTCGGCGGCCGGAACTGGACGGTCGTCTCGGCGAGCCTGCTGCTCGTCCCGACCATCGTGGCGTTCGCCGTGATGAAACCCGGGACGTCCTTCTCCACCTTCCTCCTGGTGGGCCTGCTGGCCGGCATCGGCGGCGGCAACTTCGCCTCCTCCATGACCAACATCAACGCCTTCTTCCCGCTGCGGAAGAAGGGCTGGGCGCTCGGCCTGAACGCGGGCGGCGGCAACATCGGCGTCCCCGTCATCCAGCTCGTCGCGCTCGCCATCATCGGCGCGAGCGGCGGCCCCCGCGTGCTGCTCGGGATCTACATCCCGCTGATCGTCGTGGCCGCCGTACTCGCCGCGCTGTTCATGGACAACCTGGCCTCGGTGAAGAACGACACCGGCGCGGCCAAGGACGCGGCCCGGGACGGCCACACCTGGATCATGGCCGTGCTGTACATCGGCACCTTCGGCTCGTTCATCGGCTACAGCTTCGCCTTCGGCCAGGTGCTGACCAACCAGTTCGGCCGCACCCCGCTCCAGGCGGCCTACCTCACCTTCATCGGCCCGCTGCTCGGCTCCCTCATCCGTCCCCTCGGCGGCTGGCTCGCCGACCGCTACGGCGGCGCCCGCATCACCCTGTGGAACTATGTCGGCATGGCCGCCGCCACCGCCCTACTCATCGTCGCCGGCATGCAGAAGTCGCTGCCGCTGTTCGTATCCGTGTTCGTCGTCCTGTTCGTCCTCAGCGGCCTCGGCAACGGATCGACGTTCAAGATGATCCCCGGCATCTTCCAGGCCAAGGCGGTGGCCAAGGGGCTCCACGGCGAGGCGGCCGTCGCCCACGGCCGGCGGCTGTCCGGCGCGGCCATGGGGCTGATCGGCGCGGTCGGCGCGCTCGGCGGGGTCGGCATCAACCTGGCCTTCCGGCAGTCCTTCCTCGCGTACGGCTCCGGGACCGGCGCGTTCGTCGCGTTCCTCGCCTACTACGGCCTCTGCTTCGTGGTCACCTGGGCCGTATACCTTCGCCGCCCGGCTGGCAAGGTTTCGGCCACGGCGTCCGCGGCGGAGGAGAAGGCCCAGCTCAGCTATGCCGAGGTGTGACGTAACACCGGCGTCATCGAGCCGAACCGAGCCTGTCACGCAGAGTTGACAGGCTCGTCCGGCGCGCCGGTCAGCTAGGAGAGCCCATGTACGACGAAGAGCAGCAACCCGAGCACGGACCCCTCGCCGGATTCACCGTGGGCGTCACCGCCGCGCGCCGGGCCGAGGAGCTGTCCGTCCTGCTCCAGCGGCGCGGCGCCACCGTCCTGCACGCTCCCGCGCTGCGGATCGTGCCGCTCGCCGACGACGGCGAACTCCTCGCCGCCACGAAGGAGATCATCGACCACGTACCGGACGTCGTCGTCGCCACCACCGCGATCGGCTTCCGGGGCTGGGTCGAGGCCGCCGACGGCTGGGGCCTCGGCGAACAGCTGGTGGGCCGGCTGCGCGGGGCACGGCTGCTGGCCCGCGGTCCGAAGGTCAAGGGCGCGATCCGGGCGGCGGGTCTCACCGAGGAGTGGTCGCCCTCCTCGGAGTCCCTGGCCGAGGTGCTCGACCGGCTCCTGGAGGAGGGCGTCGACGGCAGCCGCGTCGCCGTCCAGCTGCACGGCGAACCCCTCCCCGGCTTCGTGGAGTCGCTGCGGGCCGCCGGGGCGGAGGTCCTCGCGGTGCCGGTCTACCGCTGGATGCCCCCGGAGGACACCGGCCCGCTGGACCGCCTGCTGGATGCGGCCGTCGGCCGCGGCGTGGACGCCCTGACCTTCACCAGTGCCCCCGCCGCCGCCTCCCTGCTCTCCCGTGCGGAGGACCGCGGACTGCTGGACGAGCTGCTGGCGGCGCTGGCCCACGACGTCCTGCCCGCCTGCGTCGGCCCGGTCACCGCGCTGCCGCTCCAGGCCCACGGGGTGGACACGGTCCAGCCGGAACGGTTCCGCCTGGGCCCCCTGGTGCAGTTGCTGTGCCAGGAACTCCCGTCCCGTGCGCGCACGTTGCCCGTCGCGGGGCACCGGGTGGAGATCCGCGGTCACGCGGTCGTGGTCGACGGCGAACTCAAGCCGGTCCCGCCGGCCGGCATGTCCCTGCTGCGCACCCTGTCCCGCCGCCCCGGCTGGGTGGTCCCGCGCGCGGACCTGCTCAGGGCCCTGCCCGGCGCGGGCCGCGACGAGCACGCCGTGGAGACGGCCATGGCCCGTCTGCGCACGGCCCTCGGCGCGCCGAAGCTGATCCAGACGGTGGTGAAACGGGGGTACCGGCTGGCACTGGATCCGGCGGCGGACTCGAAGTACGCGGACACGTAGGACGGACCCCGGCCGCGGCCCCGTACGCCGTCCTGCGGGGACTTCGGCCCGCCGGAGCGGCGCGGGATTCAGCCATCGCCGTGCGGGGCCCGGGACGTGCCGCTCGACCCGTTCCCCGCGCGAGGGCTTCCGGCCCGACCCGCCGCCGGGCACTGTGGAGGAGGCGGGGCCCGGTGGCCCCGTATGCCGTCCGCGTCCGGGGGCGTACGTCCCCGCGCGGTTTCTGCCTAGGCGGTGACTGGCACATGGCACTCGGCGCAGACCCGTCCGCGTACCCGCCGCGGTTCGATGCCGGGCGGGTGTGTCTCGACCTGCTCGCCACCCGGCACCCGGACGAACGCCTGGACGGGGTGGGCGCGTTGTGCGGGTGGATCGGCGGTGCCGGGCTGGTGCCGGCCGGGACGCCGCTCGGGCACGCGGACCCCTCCTGGCCGGCCGCCTTCCGCGAACTGCGCGCCGACGTCGGGGACTTGGTGCGGGGAGTGCTGGGCGGGGAGGAGGGCGGGTACGGGGACGCGCTCGCGCGGGTCAACCAGGCCGCCCGGGGGACACCGTCCGCGCCCGTCGCCGTAGCCGGGGAGGACGGGCGCCTGGTACGGGAGTTGGCGGCGGCTCCCGGGTGCGCCGCGCTGCTCGCCGTCGTCGCCCGGGACGCCGTGGACCTGCTCACCGACCCCGTCGCCCGGGCCTCGCTGCGGCGGTGCGCCGGGGACCACTGCCCCCTGGTGTACCTCGACACCTCCCGGGGGCGGCGGCGCCGTTGGTGCTCCAGCGAGGTGTGCGGCAACCGCGAACGGGTCGCCCGGCACCGGCGCCGGGCCGCGCTCGCCCGCGCCTGATGTACGGACTCCGCGCGCCCGGCCCGCGGACTTCGCGCCGCGCTCACCCGCGCCCGACGTACCCCCTCCCCGTCGCGCCCGCCCGCACCTGACGCGAAACCACCGGGCCGCGCGCGGTCACCCGGCACCACCGTGGCGCCCGGATGAAGAACCCGGGGCGGAAATGTGCGGGTATGTCCCGCTTGGCACGGCGCCCCGGGGAAATCCGTGCCTCCGGTGTGAACACCGCGCCGCCCCGCCGCGTACGGGTGGGCGAGCGACCGACTGGGGGAGCCCCCGGGCACCGGAGGTGGGCGTGCGCAAGGATGCGGCCGTGGCCAAGGACCGTGGATCGAGGGCCCGGCATCGCCTGTCCTCCCACCCCGCGGAACCGCGCGTGCCCGCACCGTCCGCGGAGCGGAGACGGGGGAGTGCAGGGATTCGGACCGGGTGGTCCGGGTGAGCCTGGCCCGTGAACCCCAGCCAGGGATCTCCGGTGCCGGGCGGACACGAGACCGTGGGCGCCTAAGCCCCCGGGATCCTCGACGACGCCGAGGCAACCGCTTTCGAGGCGCACCTCGCCGACTGCGAGTGGTGTGCCCGGCGGCTGGACGAGCCGGCCGGGAGGGAGCCGATGCTCGCCGCGCCGGCCGACCTGCCGGGCTCCGGCGGCACCCCCGCCATCGGCGGGTCGCTGGCCGCCCGGCCCGGCCCCCGGCTGGTGGAGAAGCCGGTGGACGAGGTCGCCGAGCGGCGCGCCCGCAAGCGCCGGCGCGGCTTCCGCGTGATCGCCGCCGCGGCGGCGCCGGTCGTCGCGGGCCCGCCGGCAGCGGTGGCGGCGGGCGGCGGCTCGGACGGGGGCGGCCGGGTCGCCGCGGCACCGGCCCAGTCCGCGTTCCGCACCGTGTCCGACCGCACGTCCGCCACGGACGCCTCGACGCACGTCAGCGCGACCGTCGCCCTGGCCGGGAAGGACCGGGGCGCCCAGGCGGTGCTGGAGCTGAAGAACGTCAGCGGCAGGGCCGCGGCCTTCCGGCCCGACGAGATCGACCACTTCGAGGTGGTGACGTTCGAGGGGAGGAAGCCGGTGGAGGCCGACGCGTAGCGCGGGCGCGCCCCGGGTGACCGCCCCGTAGCTTTGTCGGGCCCCCTTCGCGTACGGTTGACGGCTGCCCAGCACGTCAGAAGGGGGCCCGGTGGCCGCTCAGGTTCAGCAGTCCGCGGTCGACTCGGTACACGAGACACACGATTCCGTCCGTGACCGGGAGATCAGCGTCGAACAGGAACACCTGGACCGGGTGTACCGGCGGCTCGAGGAGAAGATCCACGAGGCCGAGTTCCTGATGCACGACGCGGCCCAGCGCGGCCAGGTCGGCACCCCGGGCGCGCTCGCCGAGCGGGACGCCCAGGTCTTCCGGGCCGGTGTCCATCTGAACCGGCTGAACAACGAGTTCGAGGACTTCCTCTTCGGACGGATCGACCTGCTGACCGGCAAGGACGGCAAGAAGGGCCCCGACGGCGCCTACACGGCCGTCGAGCCCGCCGAGGGAGCGGTGCGCGAGGACAACACCGCCGACATCGCCGAAACGCTGCACATCGGCCGGATCGGCGTCCTCGACGAGGACTACTCCCCGCTGGTCATCGACTGGCGGGCGCCCGCCGCCGCGCCGTTCTACCGGGCCACGCCCGTGGAGCCGGGACGGGTCGTGCGCCGCCGCGTCATCCGGTCCAAGGGCCGCCGGGTGCTCGGCGTCGAGGACGACCTGATGCGGCCGGAGCTGACGGCCTTCCTGGACGGCCGCGAACTGGCCGTCATCGGCGACGGCGCCCTGATGGCGGCCCTCGGCCAGGCCCGCGGGCACACGATGCGGGACATCGTCTCCTCCATCCAGGCCGAACAGGACCTGGTCATCCGGGCCCCCGCCGCCTCCGTCACCTACGTGGAGGGTGGTCCCGGCACCGGCAAGACCGCCGTCGCCCTGCACCGCGCCGCCTACCTGCTCTACCAGGACCGCAGACGCTACGCGGGCGGCATCCTCATCGTCTCGCCGACCCCGCTGCTGGTCGCCTACACCGAGGGCGTGCTGCCCTCCCTCGGCGAGGAGGGCCAGGTCGCGATCCGCGCCATCGGCTCGCTGGTCGACGGCGCGGAGGCCACCGTCTACGACTCCCCGTCCGTGGCCCGCGCCAAGGGCTCCGCCAGGATGCTGAAGGTGCTGCGCAAGGCCGCCCGGGGCGCCCTGGAGCTGGGCCCGGCCGCCCCCGCCGCCAGCCCCGGGGACGACGAGCGCCGGCCGCACGACGGCCCGCCCTCCCGGCTGCGTGTCGTCGCCTTCGGGCGCCGGCTGGAACTGGAGGCCGACGAGCTGGAACGCATCCGCCGCACCGCGCTCGGCGGCACCGCGCCGGTCAACCTGCTGCGCCCGCGCGCCCGCAAGCTGCTGCTGGACGCCCTGTGGGAGCGGTCGGGCGCCGCCGGCCGGCACACCGACCCGGAGCTGGCCGCCGAGCTGCGCTCCTCCTTCGACGAGGACGTCACCGGCGAGGACTCCTTCCTGGCGTTCCTCGACGCCTGGTGGCCCGAGCTGACCCCGAAGGGCGTGCTCGCCGCCATGGCCGACGAGAAGCGGCTCGGCCGCTGGGCCCGGCGGGTGCTGAACCCCGGCGAGGTCCGCAAGGTCGCCCGCTCGCTCAGGCGGGACGGCCACTCGGTGCACGACATCGCCCTGCTGGACGAACTCCAGGCGATCCTCGGCGCCCCGGCCCGGCCCCGCAGGAAGCGCGAACTGGACCCGCTGGACCAGCTCACCGGTCTGGAGGAGCTGATGCCGGTGCGCGAGGAGACCCAGCGCGAGCGGGCCGAGCGGCTGGCGCAGGAGCGCACCGAGTACGCGCACGTCATCGTGGACGAGGCGCAGGACCTGACGCCGATGCAGTGGCGGATGGTCGGCCGCCGCGGCCGGCACGCCACCTGGACGGTCGTCGGCGACCCGGCGCAGTCCTCCTGGTCCGACCCGGACGAGGCGGCCGAGGCCCGCGACGAGGCGCTCGGCACCCGGCCCAGGCGCCGCTTCCGGCTCACCGTGAACTACCGCAACCCGGCCGAGATCGCCGAGCTGGCCGCGCGGGTGCTCGCGCTCGCCATGCCCGGCGCCGAGTCCCCGGCCGCCGTACGGTCCACCGGCGTCGAGCCGCGCTTCACCGTCGTGGCGGACTCCCTGGGGCGGACGGTGCGCGCGGAGGCCGAGCGGCTGCTGGGCCTGGTGGACGGCACGGTCGGCGTGGTGGTGGCGATGGGCCGGCGCGAGGAGGCCCGGCGCTGGCTGGCCGGGCTGGGCGACCGGGTGGTGGCCCTGGGCAGCCTGGAGGCCAAGGGCCTGGAGTACGACGCGACGGTCGTCGTGTCGCCCGCGGAGATCGCCGACGAGTCGCCGGCCGGCCTGCGCGTGCTGTACGTGGCGCTGACCCGGGCCACCCAGCAGCTGACGGTGGTCTCGGCGGACCGCGACGAGCCGGACGCGGCGGGGGTGCCGGACCTGCTCAGGGACTGATTTTCCGGCGAATCCGCGCACCGGGAATGGTCCTGGGCGAGGGTTTGTTAGCCTTGACGTGGCACCGGCCCGATCCAAGCCCCCGGGCCCAACCTTAGTCGCCGCGAGCGACCACTTGCCGCGAGGCGAGCATGGCGGGTCGGTGTCATCAACGTGGGAGGCCCACGTCACGGATGTGACGTGGGCCTCTTTCTTTGCCCCGGCGGCCTCTTTCCTCCTCCGTTCGTTTCTCGTATGGTGGAAGTGGTTTTCCGAAACCGTGCACCCCGCAGGAAACGACGCGTGAACAAAGCGTCCGCAACCCAGGGCGACTACCACGTACTGAGCGGTAGGTGCGACGATCGGACGGCACAACTCGCGACACGGTGAAAGCAGAGGAAGTCGGCCATGGCAACGGCGCCCAGCGTCTCCTACTCGATGACGATCCGGCTGGAGGTGCCCGCGAGCGGAACGGCCGTATCGCAGCTCACCACCGCCGTGGAGTCCTCCGGGGGCTCGGTGACCGGCCTCGACGTCACCGCGTCCGGCCACGAGAAGCTCCGTATCGACGTCACCATCGCGGCCACCTCCACGGCCCACGCCGAGGAGATCGTCGAGAAGCTGCGCGGCATCGAGGGCGTCACGCTCGGCAAGGTCTCCGACCGTACGTTCCTGATGCACCTCGGCGGCAAGATCGAGATGGCGTCGAAGCACCCCATCCGCAACCGTGACGACCTGTCCATGGTCTACACGCCCGGCGTGGCCCGCGTCTGCATGGCCATCGCCGAGAACCCCGAGGACGCCCGCCGCCTCACCATCAAGCGCAACTCCGTCGCGGTCGTGACGGACGGTTCCGCCGTGCTGGGCCTCGGCAACATCGGCCCCAAGGCCGCGCTGCCCGTCATGGAGGGCAAGGCGGCCCTCTTCAAGCGCTTCGCCGGCATCGACGCCTGGCCGATCTGCCTGGACACCCAGGACAGCGACGCGATCGTGGAGATCGTCAAGGCGATCGCCCCGGGCTTCGCCGGCATCAACCTGGAGGACATCTCCGCGCCGCGCTGCTTCGAGATCGAGGCCCGGCTGCGCGAGGCCCTGGACATCCCGGTCTTCCACGACGACCAGCACGGCACCGCCATCGTCGTGCTCGCCGCCCTGACCAACGCCCTGCGCGTGACGGACAAGCCCATCCAGAACATCCGGGTCGTCATGTCCGGCGCCGGCGCGGCCGGCACGGCCATCCTGAAGCTGCTGCTGGCGGCCGGCGTGAAGAGCGCCGTCGTCGCCGACATCCACGGCGTCGTGCACGCCGGCCGCGAGGACCTGGTGAACGCCCCGGCCGACTCGCCGCTGCGCTGGATCGCCGACAACACCAACCACGAGGGCCTGACCGGCACCCTGAAGGAGGCCGTGCGCGGCGCCGACGTCTTCATCGGCGTCTCCGCCCCGAACGTCCTGGACGGCGCCGACGTGGCCGCCATGGCCGACGACGCCATCGTGTTCGCGCTCGCGAACCCCGACCCCGAGGTGGACCCGGCGATCGCCCGGCAGACGGCGGCCGTCGTGGCCACCGGCCGCTCCGACTTCCCGAACCAGATCAACAACGTGCTGGTCTTCCCCGGCGTCTTCCGCGGCCTGCTGGACGCCCAGTCCCGCACGGTCAACACCGAGATGATGCTCGCGGCCGCGAAGGCCCTCGCCGACGTCGTCAGCGAGGACGAGCTGAACCCGAACTACATCATCCCCAGCGTCTTCAACGACAAGGTCGCGGGCGCCGTGGCCGGGGCGGTCCGGGAGGCCGCCAAGGCGGCCGGCGTCACGGCCTGAGACGGCGTTCCGTACGGCGCGGGGGCTGTGAGCATCGCCACGCGGCCCCCCGTACCGGCGCGTCGTGGAACCACCGGATGCCGGGCGCACTCTAGGGTGACGGCCGAGCAGGCGCTTTTCGTGTGACTCCCCAGGGTGTTCTCACGACTCCTACGGGTGCCGGATTGGCTTTCCCGCCGCAGGTAGGGGCAGGATGCTCCCCCAGGGACTACGTCCCGGGGGGCACCCCCAAGGGCGCGAGCGCATCGGCATCGCAGTGCCTCGGGCGGCACCGCCGCGTGGCACACCCCAACGGCAAGAAAAATACGGGAGTAACAACATGAACCGCAGTGAGCTGGTGGCCGCGCTGGCCGACCGCGCCGAGGTGACCCGCAAGGACGCCGACGCCGTGCTGGCCGCGTTCGCCGAGACCGTCGGCGAGATCGTCGCCAAGGGCGACGAGAAGGTCACCATCCCTGGCTTCCTGACCTTCGAGCGCACCCACCGTGCCGCTCGTACCGCGCGCAACCCGCAGACCGGCGAGCCCATCAACATCCCGGCCGGCTACAGCGTGAAGGTCACCGCGGGCAGCAAGCTCAAGGAAGCCGCCAAGGGCAAGTAAGCGCTCCGCTTCGAGCGCCGGCCCGCTGAGGCGCCGTTTCTCGCGCGCATCAGCTGAGGACACCGCAAAGGGCGGCCCCCCTTCCGCCGAGGGGGGCCGCCCTTTGGTGTTCCCGGACCGTCAGCCGAGCGCCTTGCCCGGGAGCTCGACCTTCGCGCCGAGTTCCACGAGCTTGTCCATGAAGTTCTCGTAGCCGCGGTTGATCAGGTCGATGCCGTGGACGCGGGACGTGCCCTCGGCGGCGAGCGCCGCGATGAGGTACGAGAAGCCGCCGCGCAGGTCGGGGATGACCAGATCGGCGCCCTGGAGCCGGGTGGGGCCGGAGACGACCGCGGAGTGCAGGAAGTTGCGCGCGCCGAAGCGGCAGGCGGAGCCGCCCAGGCACTCGCGGTAGAGCTGGATGTGCGCGCCCATCTGGTTCAGCGCGGAGGTGAAGCCGAGCCGGGACTCGTACACCGTCTCGTGGATGATGGACAGGCCCGTGGCCTGGGTCAGGGCCACCACCAGCGGCTGCTGCCAGTCCGTCTGGAAACCGGGGTGCACGTCCGTCTCCAGGGCGATGGACTTCAACTGTCCGCCGGGGTGCCAGAAACGGATGCCCTCGTCGTCGATCCGGAAGGCGCCGCCCACCTTGCGGTAGGTGTTCAGGAACGTCATCATCGAGCGCTGCTGGGCGCCGTGGACGTAGATGTCGCCGTTGGTCGCGAGCGCCGCGGAGGCCCAGGAGGCGGCCTCCAGGCGGTCCGGCAGGGCGCGGTGGGTGTAGCCGGAGAGCTTGTCCACACCGGTGATGCGGATCGTGCGGTCGGTGTCCATCGCGATGATCGCGCCCATCTTCTGCAGCACGCAGATGAGGTCCTCGATCTCCGGCTCGACGGCCGCGTTGGACAACTCCGTGACGCCCTCGGCCAGTACGGCCGTCAGCAGCACCTGCTCGGTCGCGCCGACGGACGGGTAGGGCAGCCGGATCTTCGTGCCCCGCAGCCGCTGCGGAGCCTCCAGGTACTGCCCGTCGGCCCGCTTCTCGATCGTCGCGCCGAACTGCCGCAGCACGTCGAAGTGGAAGTCGATGGGCCGGCCGCCGATGTCACAGCCGCCGAGACCGGGGATGAACGCGTGGCCGAGACGGTGCAGGAGGGGGCCGCAGAAGAGGATCGGGATGCGGCTGGAACCCGCGTGGGCGTCGATGTCGGCGACGTTGGCGCTCTCGACGTGCGTCGGGTCCATCACCAGTTCGCCGGGCTCCTCGCCCGGACGGACCGTCACCCCGTGGAGCTGGAGCAGGCCGCGGACGACCCGCACGTCACGGATGTCCGGAACGTTGCGCAGTCGGCTCGGCTCGCTGCCCAGCAGGGCAGCGACCATGGCCTTCGGCACGAGGTTCTTCGCACCGCGGACACGGATCTCGCCCTCCAGCGGGGTTCCGCCGTGGACAAGCAGGACATCGTCGTTGACGGTCATGAATCTCGCGTTCCGATGAGTTGGTCAGGGGCCGGCCGATCACTGTGCGCGGGGGCCGGGAAGACAGGGTAATCGCCGATTACCCCCCTCCCGTAAGCCCAGTACCCGGCCACTCCGTCATAGCTGTGTCACAACACGAACCGTTCCCTTTCGGGCACATGGGGTCACCGGCGCCCCGGTGCGCGCCGGGGTGGTGTCCACCCCCGGGCGGCTTCACCCCCGTGCCCCCGATTGGGTCCCCACACCCGGGGAAGATGCGGGATCATGTCTGGCATGACCGAGGTGTCCTCGCTCACAGGGCGGCTGCTCGTGGCCACTCCCGCCCTGGCGGACCCGAACTTCGACCGTGCGGTGGTGCTCCTCCTCGACCACGACGAGGAGGGTTCCCTCGGTGTCGTCCTGAACCGGCCCACCCCGGTGGTCGTCGGCGACATCCTGGAGGGCTGGGCCGACCTCGCGGGCGAGCCCGGTGTGGTCTTCCAGGGCGGCCCGGTGTCGCTGGACTCGGCGCTGGGCGTGGCGGTCATCCCGGGCGGCGCCGACGGCGACCGGGCGCCGCTCGGCTGGCGGCGGGTCTACGGCGCGATCGGCCTGGTCGACCTGGAGGCCCCGCCGGAGCTGCTCGCCTCGGCCGTGGGCAGTCTGCGGATCTTCGCCGGGTACGCCGGCTGGGGCCCCGGCCAGCTGGAGGACGAGCTGGTGGAGGGCGCCTGGTACGTGGTGGAGTCCGAGCCCGGCGACGTCTCCTCGCCGGCCCCGGAGCGGCTGTGGCGCGAGGTGCTGCGCCGCCAGCGCAGCGAGCTGGCGATGGTGGCCACGTACCCGGACGACCCTTCGCTCAACTGATGCGCCAGGGCTTTCAGTACCCTGGCTGTTATGAGCACTCTCGAGCCCGAGCGCGGGACTGGTACGGGGACCCTCGTAGAGCCGACGCCGCAGGTGTCCCACGGTGACGGCGACCACGAGCGCTTCGCCCACTACGTCCAGAAGGACAAGATCATGGCGAGCGCCCTCGACGGCACCCCCGTCGTGGCGCTGTGCGGCAAGGTCTGGGTGCCGGGCCGCGACCCGAAGAAGTACCCCGTCTGCCCGATGTGCAAGGAGATCTACGAATCCATGGGCAGCGGCGGCGACGACAAGGGCAAGGGCGGCGACAAGTAGGTCCCCGGTCCGGCCGGAGGCGGTGAGGTCCCCGGGACGCGCAAGCGGCGCGTCCCGGGGATCTTCGCGTTTTCCGGCCGCCGACTGGTCCAGACCTCTTGTGGGGGCCGGGCGCAGTGCCTAGCCTTCGAGGTGTCGCTTTGTGCAACGACCGTTGCGCATATTGCAACGACCTCTCTCTGGGGGCTGAGGACGTGGAACTGATTCCGGCGCCGCGCGCCGTCGAGGAGCCGACCGGACCGGGCGTGCCGCTCGGCCCGGACACCACGCTGTGGGCCGGCCCGGGCACCGAACGCACCGAACGCTGGCTGCGCGCCACCCTCGGCGCGTCCCTGGGCCTGCCGCTGCGTCCCGGGCCCAGGGGCGCCCGTGACGGCGTACGGCTGCTGCTGGACGACACCCTGGCCCCCGAGGCGTACCGGCTCACCGCCGATGCCGGGGACGGCGTGGAGATCCGCGGCGGCGGGCCGGCCGGCGTGTTCTGGGGCGCCCAGACCCTGCGCCAGCTGCTCGGCGCCGACGCCTTCCGCCGCGCACCGTTGCGTCCGGGCGCCGCCCACCGCGTGCCCCGGCAGTCCGTCGAGGACGCCCCCCGGTTCCGCTGGCGCGGCCTGCTCCTCGACGTCGCCCGGCACTTCATGCCCAAGGAGGGCGTGCTGCGCTATCTGGACCTGATGGCCGCGCACAAACTCAACGTCCTGCACCTGCACCTGACGGACGACCAGGGCTGGCGGATCGAGATCAAGCGGTATCCGAAACTGACCGAAACCGCCTCCTGGCGCGCGCGGACCAAATTCGGCCACCGCGCCTCACCGCTGTGGGACGAGAAACCGCACGGCGGTTACTACACCCAGGACGACATCCGGGAGATCGTCGCCTACGCCGCCGAGCGGCACATCGGCGTCGTCCCCGAGATCGACGTACCGGGCCACTCGCAGGCCGCGATCGCCGCGTACCCCGAACTCGGCAACACCGACGTCGTCGACACCTCCGCGCTCTCCGTCTGGGACACGTGGGGCATCTCGTCCAACGTCCTCGCCCCCACCGACACCACCCTGCGCTTCTACGAAGGGGTGTTCGAGGAGGTCCTGGACCTGTTCCCCGCCGACGCGGCCGAGTTCTCCGCGTTCGTGCACGTCGGCGGCGACGAGTGCCGCAAGGAGCAGTGGACCGAGTCCGTCACCGCCAAGACCCGCATCGCCGACCTCGGCCTCACCGACGAGGACGCGCTCCAGTCCTGGTTCATCGGCCACTTCGACGCCTGGCTCGCCGCGCGCGGACGCCGCCTCATCGGCTGGGACGAGATCCTGGAGGGCGGGCTCGCGCCGGGCGCGGCCGTCGCCTCCTGGCGCGGTTACGCGGGCGGCGTCGCCGCCGCCCGGGCCGGCCACGACGTGGTCATGTGCCCCGAGCAGTACGTGTACCTGGACCACCGGCAGGCCCCCGGCGACGACGAACCGGTGCCGATCGGCTTCGTGCGCACCCTGGAGGACGTCTACCGGTTCGAACCCGTACCGGCCGGGCTCACCGAGGAGGAGGCCCGGCACGTGCTGGGCACCCAGGCCAACGTGTGGACCGAGGTGCTGGAGGACTCCGCGCGCGTCGACTACCAGGCCTTCCCCCGCCTCGCCGCCCTGGCCGAGGTCGCCTGGAGCCCGCTGCCCGCCCCCGCCGACCGGGACTACCCCGACTTCGAACGCCGGATGACCGCCCACTACCGGCGACTTGACGCCCTCGGGGTCGCCTACCGGCCACCCACCGGACCCCGCCCGTGGCAGCGCCGCCCCGGCGTGCCCGGCCGCCCGATCGAGGGACCGCCCCCGAACCGCTGACCGCACGGCCGCCCCGCCCCGCACCGCCCCACCCCGAACAAGTACCGGAAAAACCCCGGCAGGATCACCGAAGAGTGGCAATCCGCACGCACCGGTGATGCCGTGCGAAACCGGACCATCCCCCCGATGAGGTGGGCGAAAGCCTCCTAGCGGACCCCCGCGTTCGGGCGTTGCGAAGATGTGCCAGAGTTGCGTCGTCCGCCCTGTCAGCACGTACCGTACGGCAACACGGGCGGGACCAGGTGGGGCAGCGGGAAGGGGCAGCCGGTTTGACCACGCACGCACCGCGGACGGCGCAGGCCGTCACGTTGCCCACGACGCTGGACGAGGCGGTGGCGGCCCTCGCGGCCACGCCCACCGCCGTCCCCGTGGCGGGCGGCACCGACCTGATGGCCGCCGTCAACTCCGGCCAGCTCAGGCCCGCCGCGCTGGTGGGACTGGGCCGCATCAGCGAGATCCGGGGCTGGCAGTACCAGGACGGCCACGCGCTGCTCGGCGCGGGCCTCACCCACGCGCGCATGGGCCGCCCCGACTTCGCGGCCCTCATCCCGGCGCTCGCCGCCGCCGCGCGCGCCGCCGGCCCGCCGCACATCCGCAACGCGGGCACCCTGGGCGGCAACATCGCCTCCGCCGCGCCCACCGGGGACGCGCTGCCGGTGCTGGCCGCCCTGGAGGCGACGCTGATCATCGCGGGCCCGGACGGGGCCCGCCGGGAGATCCCGGTGTCCCACCTGCTGGCCGGCGTGGAGATGCTGGGCGGCGGCGAACTCATCGGCTACGTCCGCGTGCCGCTGCTGCACGCCCCGCAGGTCTTCCTGAAGGCCACCGGACGCACCGGCCCGGGCCGCGCGCTGGCCTCCGTGGCCCTCGTCCTCGACCCCGCCCGGCGCGGCGTGCGCTGCGCCGTCGGCGCCATAGCGCCGATGCCGCTGAGGCCCCTGGAGGCCGAGCAGTGGATCGCGGGACTCATCGACTGGGACAACGACCGCGCCCTCGTCCCGGAGGCCCTGCACGCCTTCGGCGAGTACGTCGCCGCGGCCTGCATCCCCGACCCGGCCCCCGAGGCCGACGGCACGGTGGTCCCGCTTCCGCCCGCCGTACTGCACCTGCGGCGCACCGTCGCCGCGCTGGCCCGACGAGCACTGGGGAGGGCGCTGTCGTGACCGACGACCAGCACGGAGAGGGCACGCCCCAGGGCGGCGGACGCTGGAACCCGCTGCCCCAGGGCGACTACGACGACGGCGCCACCGCCTTCGTCCAGCTCCCCGAGGGGGGCATCGACGCGCTGCTGGCCGGCGACAGCCCGCTGGCCGCGCCGGGCCACGGCTACGTGCCGCCGCCGATCACGGCCGCCCACACCGACGCGGCGCCCGCCTGGCCGGTGCCCGGGGGCGGCCAGTGGCCCGACCCGAACACCGCGCCGGCCCCGTCGCACGCCGCGGACGACCGGTTCACCTACGAGCCCGGCGCCACCCAGCAGTGGACCTACGAGGACCCCGCGGCCCCGGCCGCCCCGGGCCACGACGTCACCGGGCAGTGGTCCATCCCCGTCGCCGGGGGCGACCTTCCGGACGAGTCCGGCGAGTACACCACGTCCTCGCTGGTCGAACAGTGGGGCGGCGCGCCCCCGGCCACCCTGCCCGGCGGCGCCCCGGCCCCCTGGGCGACCCCGGACACCCCCCGCCCCTGGGACGGCCCCCTCCCCGACCACACCACCTCCCACCCGTCGGGCCCGGCCCCGGAGGCGTACGCCCCCGAGGCGGGGTACGCCCCCGATCCCGGGTACGGCCACGGCACCGGGTACGCGGATCCCGGCCACACCGGGAGCGGTCACGGGGACGCGGGGCACGCCGAGGGCGGTCACCCGGGTGCCGGGTACGCCGAGGACGGTCACGGGGACGGCGCGTACGCCGAGGACGGTCACGGGGACGGCGCGTACGCCGAGGACGGTCACGGGGACGGCGCGTACGCCGAGGAGGACCACGGGGACGCCGGTCACGTCGACGGGGGGTACGCCGAGGACGCTCACGCGGAGGGCGGTCACGCGGACGCCGGCCGCGTCGAGGGTGCGCACGCGGACGCCGGGCTTGTGGAGGCCGAGGGCGGTCCCTTCGGGGCCGGTTCCGTCGAGGCCGGGGCGGAGCACGCCGCCGAGGGCGGCCACCCGGACGCCGGACACGCGGAGGGCGGTCACGGGGACGCGGGCCGCTCCGGGAGCGCCCTGCCGGAGGGCGGGCACGCCGACGGCGGTCTCGTGGCCGCCGGCCCCGTCGCGGCGGAGCACGGCCACGCCGGACCCACCGACGCCGCCGTCGGCGACACGCCCGGCGGTACGGTCCCGCCCGGCGCCGAGGTCACGTCCGCCGCGCCCGGCGCACCGGTCGTCCCGGCGCACCGGCCGGCCGGCCGTGAAGCGGCCCCGGACGCGGACGCCCACGGCCTCGCCGAAGCCCCCGAGCGCCCCGCCGAGGCCCCCGCGGGCCACGAGCGGCCCACCGGCCCGGCCCCCGTGCCCGGGCCCGCCGCAGCGGCGGCCCCGGCCGCGCCGGCGGCCCCCGGGGACCCGGCGCCGACGGCACACCCGGCCGACACGCCCGAGACCCCCGCGTCCACCGAGCAGTCGGCCGCCGGTACGGCCGTGGCCCCGGAGCCCGCCGCCCACCCGGCGGCAGCCGACGACACGGCCGGCGACCCGCCCGCCGCCGACCCCGGCGCGCCCGCGGAACCGGCCCCGGCCGCCGTACCCGAGGCCGCCGTACCCGAGGCCGCCGTACCCGAAGCCGCCGGGGCACCCGCCCCCGCGGAGCCGTCCGAGGACGCCGCCCCGGCCCGCGAGGCGCCGGAGGACCACGCGGACCAGGAAGCCCGGGACGCCGTACCCGACGGCGCCGAAGAGCCCCCCGCCGCACCCCTGCCGCCGCACGACGACCACCCCCTCGCCTCCTACGTCCTGCGGGTCAACGGCACCGACCGGCCCGTCACCGACGCCTGGATCGGGGAGTCGCTGCTCTACGTGCTGCGCGAACGGCTCGGTCTCGCGGGCGCCAAGGACGGCTGCTCGCAGGGCGAGTGCGGCGCCTGCAACGTCCAGGTCGACGGCCGCCTGGTGGCGTCCTGCCTGGTCCCGGCGGTCACCACGGCCGGCAGCGAGGTCCGTACGGTCGAGGGCCTGGCCGCCGACGGACAGCCCTCCGACGTCCAGCGCGCACTGGCCCGCTGCGGCGCCGTGCAGTGCGGTTTCTGCGTACCCGGCATGGCGATGACCGTGCACGACCTGCTGGAGGGCAACCCGGCGCCGACCGACCTGGAGGCCCGCCAGGCGCTGTGCGGCAACCTGTGCCGGTGCTCGGGCTACCGGGGCGTCCTGGAGGCCGTCAAGGAGGTCGTCGCCGAACGCGAGGCTGCCCACGCCGGCCCCGGGACGGACACGGACGAGGCCCACATCCCGCACCAGGCGGCCCCCGGCTCCGGCGGCGTCCACCCGTCGGCCTTCGAGGCGCCGGGCGCGTTCGCCGCCCCCCGGTCACCCGAGCAGTACGACGCGCCGGACCCGTACGGCACGACGCCCCCGGGACCGCAGGACCAGCAGCACTACGGCCAGGACGGAGGCCAGGCGTGAGCAACGAAGCCGGCATCGCGGCCACCGCCGCGGAACCCGCCCCCGAGACCGACCCGTCGCCGCACGGCATCGGCGCCTCCCTGCCGCACGCCGACGCCCGCGCCAAGACCGAGGGCACCTTCCCGTACGCCGCCGACCTGTGGGCCGAGGGCCTGCTGTGGGCGGCCGTCCTGCGCTCCCCGCACGCGCACGCGCGCATCGTCTCCATCGACACCACCCACGCGCGCGAGATGCCCGGCGTCCGCGCCGTCATCACCCACGAGGACGTCCCCGGCACGCCCCGCCACGGCCGCGGCACGCCCGACCGGCCGGTGTTCGCCTCCGACGTCGTACGCCACCACGGCGAGCCCATCGCGGCCGTGGCCGCCGACCACCCGGACACCGCGCGGATGGCCGCCGCCGCCGTCATCGTCGAGTACGAGGTCCTCGACCCCGTCACCGACCCGGAACACGCCTTCGAGGCCGAGCCGCTGCACCCCGACGGCAACCTGATCCGGCACATCCCGCTGCGCCACGGCGACCCGGAGTCGGCCGGCGAGGTCGTGGTCGAGGGCCTGTACCGCATCGGCCGCCAGGACCCCGCCCCCATCGGCGCCGAGGCCGGTCTCGCCGTGCCGCGCCCGGACGGCGGGGTGGAGCTGTACCTCGCCTCCACCGACCCGCACACCGACCGCAACACGGCCGCGGCCTGCTACGGCCTGTCCCCCGAACGGGTGAAGATCGTCGTCACCGGGGTGCCCGGCGCCACGGCGGACCGCGAGGACCAGGGCTTCCAGCTCCCGCTCGGCCTGCTCGCGCTGCGGACCGGCTGCCCCGTGAAGCTGACGGCGACCCGCGAGGAGTCCTTCCTCGGCCACGCCCACCGCCACCCCACCCTGCTGCGCTACCGCCACCACGCCGACGCCGAGGGCAGGCTGGTCAAGGTCGAGGCGCAGATCCTGCTGGACGCCGGCGCGTACGCCGACACCTCCGCCGACGCCCTGGCCGCCGCCGTCTCCTTCGCGTGCGGCCCGTACGTCGTCCCGAACGCCTTCATCGAGGGCTGGGCCGTGCGCACCAACAACCCGCCCTCCGGCCACGTACGCGGCGAGGGCGCCATGCAGGTGTGCGCCGCCTACGAGGCCCAGATGGACAAACTGGCGCGGAAACTGGGCCTGGACCCGGCGGAGCTGCGCCTGCGCAACGTCCTGGCGACCGGGGACGTCCTCCCGATCGGCCAGACCGTGACCTGCCCGGCGCCGGTCGCCGAACTCCTCCAGGCGGTGCGGGACTTCCCGCTGCCCGCGCTGCCGAAGGACACGCCCGAGGAGGAGTGGCTGCTGCCCGGCGGCCTGGAGGGCGCGGGCGAACCGGGCGCGGTGCGCCGGGGCGTCGGCTACGGCCTGGGCATGGTGCACATGCTGGGTGCGGAGGGCGCCGACGAGGTGTCCACGGCCACGGTCAAGGTCCACGACGGCGTGGCCACCGTGCTGTGCGCCGCCGTGGAGACCGGCCAGGGCTTCACCACGCTGGCCCGGCAGATCGTCCAGGAGACCCTCGGCATCGAGGAGGTCCACGTCGCGCCCGTCGACACCGACCAGCCGCCGGCCGGCGCGGGCTGCCGGGGCCGGCACACCTGGGTGTCGGGCGGCGCGGTGGAGCGCGCGGCGAAGATGGTCCGCGCCCAGCTCCTCCAGCCGCTCGCGCACAAGTTCGGCATGTCGACGGAGCTGCTCCAGATCACCGACGGCAAGATCACCTCGTACGACGGGGTGCTGTCGACCACCGTCATGGAGGCGCTGGAGGGCAAGGAGCTGTGGGCCACGGCCCAGTGCCGGCCGCATCCGACCGAGCCGCTGAACGCCGCCGGGCAGGGCGACGCCTTCGTGGGCCTCGCGTTCTGCGCGATCCGCGCGGTGGTGGACGTGGACGTGGAGCTGGGCTCGGTGCGGGTGGTGGAGCTGGCGGTCGCCCAGGACGTCGGCCGCGTCCTCAACCCGGCCCAGCTGGCCGCCCGGATCGAGGCGGGCGTCACCCAGGGCGTGGGCATCGCCCTCACCGAGAACCTGCGCACGCCCCGCGGCCTGGTCCGCCACCCCGACCTGACGGGCTACGCCCTCCCGACCGCCCTGGACGCCCCCGACATCCGGATCGTCAAACTGGTCGAGGAACGGGACGTGGTGGCTCCCTTCGGCGCCAAGTCGGTCAGCGCGGTCCCGGTGGTGACGGCCCCGGCGGCGATCGCCTCCGCGGTACGCGCCGCCACCGGCCGCCCGGTCAACCGCCTCCCGATCCGCCCGCAGGCGGCGGTGGCCGCGGACCGGTGAGCACCCCGCCGGACGCTCCCGGCGTACCGCGCCGGGAAGCTCCTCCCGCGCGGGGGAGGCCGGCGGGCCCCGCGGCTCCCGCTGTTCGCCGCGGCGGCACCGGCCGTTGACCTCGGTGGGGTCTACTCCACCCGGGGCCGGCCGGCGTGCGGACCCCTGGACGCCGATCCGGCCGGGCGGGCAACGTGCCCGGCCCGCCCGACGTCTTGCCTGAGGGCGGCCGTTGTCAGTGGTGCGGCATAGGCTGCGAAGCGGTGGGGGCACCTGCCCGGGGCCGCGTACGACGGTGTGCGCGGGCCCGTCACGCACGGGGAAGATCGCGGGGGAGCGATGAGCACGACCGACGCCGGGGTTCCGGCGATCACGCTGACCGAGGCGGAACTGGACCGCTACGTCACCCACGCGCCGACGCGCGGCCTGCTCGCCGGCGCCGGCCTGCCCGCGGTGACCGACCTGCTGACCTTCTCCCCGCTGCGCACGCACGGCCTGCGCACCCTAGCCGACGCCGCCGACGGCCCCCTGCGCCTGGCGGAGGAGCTGCGCGGCCGGCTGGTCATAGGCGAACTGCTCACCCCGGCCGGCCGGGAGCGCGAGTCGATCCTGCTGGACGGCGCCACGGGCGAGCTGACCACGGCCTACCTGCGCGACCCGTACGACGCGCGTCCGTTAGCGTCGTCCCTGCACACCCTGCTGCGCTTCGCCGCGGTCACCGAGGAACTGGCGGGCCTGCGCGGCCGGTTCGCGTCCCTGGCGGGCCGGTACGGCCCCCGGACGGCGACCGAGGCATCCCGCCGCCTGCTCACCCTCTTCGAGGAGGGCTCGGACGGCGCGGTCCCGCCATACTGGAAGGCGGCGGCACTGATCCGCCCCCTCGCCCTGGCCGCCGGCCCCGGTACGGCCTCGGGGCTCGCCCTGGACGTCTCCGCGCGCCTGCTGGAGCAGGAGTTCGGGCACGGCAGGGTGACCCGTTTCGAGGAGGTCGACTTCCCGCCGACGCTCACCCACGAGCCCACGCGCCGCTTCCTGCGCGAGACGGGACTGCCGGAGTCGGCGGTCTTCTACCACGCCGACACGGACGTCCGGCTGCCCACGCTCCGGGAGTACTTCACCGAGGAACACCCCGGTCACCCCGGCACGGACCTCCCGGCCCACTGCGACCACCTGATCCGCCTCGGCCACCTGAGGGAGGAGACCAGCCTGGTGGTGGACGGCAGAACGGGCGCGGTGCTGACGTTCAGCGAGCCGGACGCCACGCTCCACCCCCTCAACACCGACGTCTCCACCCTGGCGTTCACCCTGTGGCTCATCCACCACGAGCGCACGATCGACACCCACCTGAACCACGAACTGGCCACCCACGCCTACGACCACCTGGTCACCCTCATGCTCCACACCCTGGAATCCATCGACCCCACAGGCACCCTCCCGGAAACGACCTGGCACTACTGGACCCACCTGTTCCAGGACGAGAGGAACGGGGTGCTCTGACGGTGTCCGGTCGGCCTTGAAGGACCCTGGACGGACGCGGAAGCGCGCGGGCAAGTGGACGGACGGCCGACAGGGTGGCACCCCTTATGGAGGTGCCACCCTGTCGCTTTGCCTGCTCGAGGCAGTGGAGGCCGTGGCGGGGATCGAACCCGCGTAACTCGCTTTGCAGGCGAGTCCCTGAACCACTCGGGCACACGGCCGTGTTGTGTTGTTGTTCTCGGCCGTGGTGGGAATCGAACCCGCGTAACTCCCCGCGGGCGGAGCCCGCTGTTGGATGCAGCGCAGGCGAGTCCCTGAACCACTCGGGCACACGGCCGTGTTGGTGAGATGAACCTACGGGGGGTGAGGGGCGGGGCTCAAGGGGGCGTTGGGGGCTGCAATGTGACTGCCACACGGCGTTCATGAAGCGGGGGCGGGCGTACGACCAAGGGACCAGAGCGGGTGCGGCTCCTGACAGGGGTCAAAGTCGGTTGTGGGACTTACCCTGACGAGCATGAGCGCCCTCGAATCCCACGACCCCGCCGTCCTTGATCCCCGGTCCGACCAGGCGTCCGGCGTGTTGAGCCGGGCCTACCGGGCGCTCAGTGTCGGGATCGTGTCCGTCGTCGTGCTGATCGCGTTCGAGGCGACCGCCGTGGGAACGGCGATGCCGGTCGCCGCCCGGGAGCTGGACGGCGTGGCGCTGTACGCGTTCGCCTTCTCGGGGTACTTCACGACCAGCCTCTTCGGCATGGTGCTCGCCGGGCAGTGGTCCGACCGGCGCGGCCCGTTCTCCGCGCTGACCTGCGGCATCGCGGCCTTCGCCGCCGGACTCGTCGTCGCCGGGACCGCGCAGGTCATGTGGGTGTTCATCCTCGGCCGGGCCGTGCAGGGCCTGGGCGGCGGGCTGGTCATCGTCGCGCTGTACGTCGTCGTCGGCCGGGCCTACCCCGAACGGCTGCGGCCCGCGATCATGGCCGCGTTCGCCGCGGGGTGGGTCGTGCCGTCCATCGTCGGCCCCCTCGCCTCCGGCGCCGTCACCGAGCAGCTCGGCTGGCGCTGGGTCTTCCTCGGCATCCCCGTCCTCGTCGTGTTCCCGCTCGCCCTCGCCCTGCCCCAGATACGCCGGCGGGCCTCGGGCCCGGTGGACGAGCGGGCCGGCGCCGCCGCCCTCGACCGGCGGCGCATCCGGCTCGCCCTCGCGATCTCCCTCGGCGCGGGGCTCCTCCAGTACGCCGCCCAGGACCTGCGCCCCCTCTCCCTGCTCCCGGGGCTGGCCGGGGCCGCCCTGCTGGTGCCCGCCGTCCTCGGCCTGCTGCCCCGCGGCACCTACCGGGCCGCCCGCGGTCTGCCCTCCGTCGTGCTGCTGCGCGGGGTGGCGGCCGGGTCCTTCATCTCCGCCGAGTCCTTCGTACCGCTGATGCTGGTCACCCAGCGCGGTCTGTCGCCCACGCTCGCCGGGTTCTCGCTCGCGGCCGGCGGCGGGACCTGGGCGCTGGGCTCGTTCGTGCAGTCCCGGCCGCGCCTGGCGCCGTACCGGGAGCGGCTGATGACCCTCGGCATGGTGCTGGTCGCCGCCGCGATCGTGACCGCGCCCGGCGTGCTGATCCACTCCGTGCCCGTGTGGACGGTCGCCGTCGCCTGGGGCGTCGGCTGCTTCGGGATGGGACTGGTGCTCTCCTCCACCAGCGTGCTGCTGCTGAAGCTGTCCGCCCCCGAGGAGGCCGGCGCCAACTCCGCCGCGCTCCAGATCTCCGACGCCCTGTCCAACGTCGTCCTGCTCGCGGCGACCGGCGCGGCCTTCGCCGCCCTCGGCGGCGGCAGCACCGCCGCCACCGGCGCGGGTGACGGCGGCCACCCCGCCGCCTTCGCCGCCGTCTTCCTGCCGATGGCCGCGGTCGCGCTGGCGGGCTCCTGGGTGACCACGCGGCTACGGGAACGTACCCCCGCGAGCTGAGTGACGGCCGGTGCGAGGGGGCCGCTGTGATGTCGCTCCCACCCGGGGGCGACCCCGGCTCGTTCGCGCCGTGCGCGGAGGACGGCGCCGGTAGGGTGGCCCGGTTGTCGTACGTAGCCGCCCGACCCTGATCCACGGAGACCGTGACTACCACCGCCGCATCCTCCGCCTCCGCCTCCTCCCACCACCTCTCGCCCGCCTTCCCGGGCCGGGCCCCCTGGGGTACCGCCAGCAAGCTGCGCGCCTGGCAGCAGGGGGCGATGGAGAAGTACATCCAGGAGCAGCCGCGCGACTTCCTCGCCGTCGCCACGCCCGGAGCCGGCAAGACCACCTTCGCGCTGACCCTGGCCTCCTGGATGCTGCACCACCACGTCGTGCAGCAGGTCACGGTGGTCGCGCCCACCGAGCACCTGAAGAAGCAGTGGGCCGAGGCCGCGGGCCGGATCGGGATCAGGCTCGACCCCGAGTACAGCGCGGGCCCGCTCGGCAGGGAGTACGACGGCGTCGCCGTGACGTACGCCGGTGTGGGCGTGCGCCCGATGCTGCACCGCAACCGGGTCGAGCAGCGCAAGACCCTGGTGATCCTGGACGAGATCCACCACGCCGGCGACTCGAAGTCCTGGGGCGAGGCGTGCCTGGAGGCGTTCGAGCCGGCCACCCGGCGCCTCGCGCTGACGGGTACGCCGTTCCGCTCCGACACCAACCCGATCCCCTTCGTGACGTACGAGGAGGGGGCGGACGGGATCCGGCGGTCCGCCGCGGACTACACGTACGGGTACGGGTCGGCGCTGTCGGACGGCGTCGTCCGGCCGGTGATCTTCCTCTCCTACAGCGGCAACATGCGCTGGCGCACCAAGGCCGGGGACGAGGTCGCCGCCCGGCTCGGCGAGCCGATGACCAAGGACGCGGTCAGCCAGGCCTGGCGTACGGCCCTCGATCCGCGCGGCGACTGGATGCCGAGCGTGCTGCGCGCCGCCGACCAGCGGCTGACCGAGGTCCGCAAGGCCATCCCGGACGCGGGCGCGCTCGTCATCGCCTCCGACCAGGACTCCGCGCGCGCGTACGCCAAGCTGATCCGGGAGATCACGGGGACGAAGGCGACGCTCGTCCTGTCGGACGACACCGGTGCCTCGAAGAGGATCGACGAGTTCAGCGCGAGCGACGACCGGTGGATGGTCGCCGTGCGCATGGTGTCCGAGGGCGTCGACGTGCCGCGGCTCGCGGTCGGGGTGTACGCCACGACGATCTCGACGCCGCTGTTCTTCGCGCAGGCCGTGGGGCGTTTCGTACGGTCCCGGCGGCGCGGCGAGACCGCGTCCGTGTTCCTGCCGACCGTGCCCGACCTGCTGACCTTCGCCAACGAGATGGAGAAGGAACGGGACCACGCCCTCGACAAGCCGAAGAAGGAGGGCGAGGAGGACCCGTACGCCGAATCCGAGAAGGAGATGGAGGAGGCGAACAAGCAGGAGGACGAGGACACCGGCGAGCAGGACATGCTGCCGTTCGAGGCGCTGGAGTCCGACGCGGTGTTCGACCGGGTGCTGTACGACGGCGCCGAGTTCGGCATGCAGGCCCACCCCGGGAGCGAGGAGGAGCAGGACTACCTGGGGATTCCGGGGCTGCTGGAGCCCGATCAGGTGCAGTTGCTGCTGCAGAAGCGGCAGGCCCGGCAGATCGCGCACAGCCGGAAGAAGCCGGACACGGAGGCCGACCTGCTGGAGCTGCCGGCGGAGCGGCGGCCGGTGGTGTCGCACAAGGAGCTGATGGAGCTGCGGAAGCGGCTGAACACGATGGTCAGCGCGTATGTGCACCAGAGTGGGAAGCCGCACGGGGTGATCCACACCGAGCTGCGGCGGGTGTGCGGGGGGCCGCCGAGTGCGGAGGCCACGGCGGGACAGCTGCGGCAGCGGATCGCCAAGGTCCAGGAGTGGGCGACGCGAATGAAGTGACGGCCGCTCCGCCCCGGACCCCGGGGAGAGGGCGGCGCGGGGATCCGTCCCGGTCGGCTGAGGGGGCGCCGCCATTGGCTCCGCCCCGGCTCCGGTGGGCCGTGGCGGCGGTCGGCGGAAGCGGCGCCGTACCAAGGCCGCCGCGCACCCCCGGCCGGTATCGCTCGCCCGGCTGTGAGGCCCCGCCACGGCGTTCCGCCGCCGCCCCCGGCAGGCCGTCACCCGGCGCCGGGGTGAACCCCCACCCTCCTGTTCGAGTCCGTTTCGACGCCCTCCCGGTGTGCGTATCCGGACGAATGCAGGCAGGCCGGATCTGGCCTTGCCCGGATTCTGGACTGAGACTTCCGCTCAGCGAACCGGCTTCGCTACTGTCCGGCTACGCATACGCCCCGTGGCAGCGCCGCCGCGGAGCGCAGCCGTGAAGCGACATCGGCTCGGAGCTGCCGGGCCGTCCTGCCGACCGGCGGCCTCTGAGGCGCGTCGCCGACGGGACTCGGTGACGCATCCGCCGCTCAGGGACCCGCCGACCTCACCGCCGAAGGAGTGGGCGTCGTGACCGCGGAGACCTCTCAGACGCTCGACCGGGGACTGCGCGTCCTCAAGCTGCTGGCCGACACCGACCACGGACTGACCGTCACCGAGTTGTCCACCAAACTGGGCGTGAACCGGACCGTCGTCTACCGGTTGCTCGCCACCCTCGAACAACACGCCCTGGTACGACGCGACCTGGGCGGCCGGGCCCGGGTCGGCCTCGGGGTGCTGCGGCTCGGCCGGCAGGTGCACCCGCTGGTACGCGAGGCCGCGCTCCCCGCCCTGCGGTCCCTCGCCGAGGACATCGGGGCCACCGCGCACCTGACACTGGTCGACGGCACGGAGGCGCTCGCCGTCGCCGTGGTCGAACCGACCTGGACCGACTACCACGTGGCCTACCGGGCCGGTTTCCGGCACCCCCTCGACCGGGGGGCGGCGGGCCGGGCCATCCTCGCCGCCCGCCAGTCGCCGTGCGCCGATCCCGGCTACACCCTCACCCACGGCGAACTGGAGGCCGGCGCGAGCGGGGCCGCCGCCCCGCTGGTCGGGGTCACGGGTGTCGAGGGCAGCGTGGGCGTGGTGATGCTGGCGGACGCCGTGCCGGAGCGGGTCGGCCCGAGGGTGCTGGAGGCGGCCCGCGAGGTCGCGGAGGCCCTGCGCTGACCCCGGCCCCAGCCGGGCGCGGAGCCGACCCCCGTCCGCGGGTGGCTGCCGCCCCGGCCAGCGTGGCCGCCGCCCCCGCCCGCGTACGGTTGCCGATTCCCGCCGCGGGCGGAAGCCGTCCTCGCCCACGCGAGCTGACCGCCCGCCGCGTTACTGCCGCTCCCGCCCGCCGCGTGGACACCGCTCCCACCCGCGCGTGGCTGCCGCCCCCGCCCGCGTACGGTTGCTGGCTCCCGCCGCGGGTGGAAAGCCGTCCTCGCCCCCGCGAGCTGACCGGCGCCCGCGTGGACGCCGGCCTCGCCCGCGCGCGAGCTGACCGCCCGCCGCGTGGCTGCCGCTCCCGCCCGCGCGTGGACGCCGACGCCGCCTGCCTACGGGTGCTGACTCCCGCCGCGGGCGGAAGCCGCCGACCTCCGCCGGCGTGGAAGCCGGCCCTGCCCGTCGCGGGCTGATCCTGCCCGCGCACGGACGCCAATGCCGTCCGCGTGGTCGCCGCCCCCGCCCGCACGCGGAGGCGAACCCCGCCCGCGCCGCGTACGGATGCCGGATCCCGCCGCGGGCGGAAGCCGCCGCACCGCCCGCGCGGAGTCCAACCCTGCCCACGTGCGAGCTGAACTCCGTCCGGGGGAAGCCGGCCCTGGCCGCCGCGAGCCGACCCTGCCCACGTACAAGCCGCCCCCGCCCCCGCGCAAGCCGCCCTCGCCCGCGCGCAAGGCGCCCTCGCCCCCACATGCAGACGCCCCCCGCGAGTCGCCCCACGTACAGACGCCCCAGGCACAGACGCCCCCGCGAGCGCCCCCGCGCACAGACGCCAACCCCCGCCCGCGCGGAAGCCAGCCCACCGCGCACCGCGCACCCGTGCCACCCCCGGCCCTCCACCCCCACCCCCCACCCGAAAAGCGCTGCGCTCCGCTGCTCACCGCGGCCTTCGGGCCTCGCGTTAGATTGATCCCGTGCTCTCACGTCTCACACGCCCCCAGGCCCTCGCCGTCTGCGCGCTGCCCGTCGTGGCCCTGCTCGCCACCGCGGGGTTCGCGCCGCTGCCGTTCTCGGTGGCGCAGCCCGGTGCGACGACGAACGTGCTCGGCGAGCACCAGGGCACCCCGGTGATCACCGTCTCCGGCGCGGCGACCCGGAAGACCAGCGGGCAGCTGCGGATGACCACCATCATGGCGACCGGTCCGGACGCCCGGATCTCCCTCGGCGACGTGGTCGGCAACTGGTTCCGCACCGACCGGGCCGTCATGCCCCGCGACTCGGTCTACCCGAGCGGGGACACCGTCAAGGAGATCGAGAAGCACAACCTGGCGCAGATGCGGCAGTCCCAGGACTCCGCGACCCAGGCGGCGCTGGGGTACCTCGGGCTCGGCGCGGACAAGGTCAAGGTGAACCTGCGCCTCGCCGACGTCGGCGGGCCCAGCGCGGGCCTGCTGTTCAGCCTCGGGATCATCGACAAGCTGGACGGCGACGGCCGCGGCGGCGACCTCACGGGCGGCCGCACGGTCGCGGGCACCGGCACGATCGACGCCGCCGGCCGGGTCGGCGCGGTCGGCGGGGTGGCGCTGAAGACACAGGCCGCGCGCCGCGACGGGGCCACCGTCTTCCTGGTGCCGAAGGCGGAGTGCGCCGAGGCCAAGGCCGAGCTGCCCGAGGGACTGCGCCTGGTGCCGGTGACCACGCTCAAGAGCGCCGTCGGCTCCCTGGTGGCCCTGGAGAGGGGCAAGGGCCCGGTCCCCGGCTGCTAGCCGCGCCCCCGCCTACCTCCCCTCCCGGGCCGCCTGCTCCACCAGCGGGATCACCCGCAGCGGCACCGGTGTCTCCATCACGATCGTGGTGGAGGCCCGCACGATGCCGTCGAAGCCCACCACCCGGTCGATCACCCGTTGCAGATCCGCGTTCGAGCGGGCCACCAGCCGGCACAGCATGTCCCCGCTGCCCGTGGTGGTCAGCAGCTCCAGCACCTCCGGCACGGTCGCCAGGTGCGCGCGGACGTCGGTCCCCTGGCCCTGCCGGATCTGGAGGGTGGCGAACGCGGTGACCGGATAGCCGAGGGCCGCCGGGTCCACCTGCGGGCCGAAGCCGCGGACGACGCCGCCCGACTGGAGCCGGTCCAGCCGCGCCTGCACGGTGCCCCGCGCCACCCCCAGCCGCCGGGACATCTCCAGCACGCCGATGCGCGGTTCCTCCGCCAGCAGCACGATGATCCGTCCGTCCAGATGATCGATCGCCACGGGACCCCCTGAGATGGTCATCCTGTACAGAAAGACCGCCTGAGCGGTCGTACCGCTGAACAGATTGCCCAGCGGATTCGCGAACTATTGCGCACCTTGCAGGGCGGGGCCACCCTTCGGGTATGACGCAGACCACACACCACACTCCCGACACGACCGCACGGCAGGACGACCCCTTCCCGGTCAAGGGAATGGACGCGGTCGTCTTCGCCGTGGGCAACGCCAAGCAGGCGGCGCACTACTACTCCACCGCCTTCGGCATGCGGCTGGTCGCCTACTCCGGACCGGAGAACGGCAGCCGCGAGACCGCCAGTTACGTGCTGGAGAACGGCTCCGCCCGGTTCGTCTTCACGTCGGTGATCAAGCCGGCCGGTGACTGGGGGGACTTCCTCGCCCGGCACGTGGCCGAGCACGGCGACGGCGTCATCGACCTGTCCATCGAGGTCCCGGACGCCCGCGCCGCGTACGCGTACGCCGTCGAGAACGGCGCGCGGGGCATCACCGAGCCCTACGAGGTGAAGGACGAGAACGGCACCGTCGTCCTCGCCGTGATCGCCACCTACGGCGAGACCCGCCACACCCTGGTCGACCGCTCCGGTTACGACGGCCCCTACCTGCCCGGCTACGCGGCGGCCGAGCCGATCGTCGCGCCGCCCGCCGCGCGCACCTTCCAGGCCATCGACCACTGCGTCGGCAACGTCGAACTCGGCAGGATGAACGAGTGGGTGACCTTCTACAACAAGGTCATGGGTTTCACGAACATGAAGGAGTTCGTGGGCGACGACATCGCCACCGAGTACAGCGCGCTGATGTCGAAGGTGGTCGCGGACGGCACCCTCAAGGTGAAGTTCCCGATCAACGAGCCCGCCATCGCCAAGAAGAAGTCCCAGATCGACGAGTACCTGGAGTTCTACGGCGGCGCCGGCGTCCAGCACATCGCGCTCAACACCAACGACATCGTGCAGACCGTGCGCACCATGCGCGCGGCCGGCGTGGAGTTCCTGGACACCCCCGACTCCTACTACGACACCCTCGGCGAGTGGGCCGGCGAGACCCGCGTGCCGGTCGAGACCCTGCGCGAGCTGAAGATCCTCGTCGACCGCGACGAGGACGGCTACCTGCTGCAGATCTTCACCAAGCCCGTCCAGGACCGGCCGACGGTGTTCTTCGAACTCATCGAGCGGCACGGCTCGATGGGCTTCGGCAAGGGCAACTTCAAGGCCCTGTTCGAGGCGATCGAGCGCGAGCAGGCCAAGCGGGGCAACCTGTAACCGGGGGCGCTACTCGCTGGGCGGCGGCTCGTCGGGGACGTCGCCCAGCTCCCGCAGCGCCTCCTGCGCCATCGGCACCCGCAGCGGCGAGAAGTACGGGTTGATCCGCAGCGCCTCCTGAAGGTGCCGCCGCGCGGGGCCGGCCCGGTCCAGCTCCGCCTCGATCACCCCCAGGTGGAAGGCGTACAGCGCGCTGCGCACCCCGCCGCCCTTCGCCTTGTCCGTGGCGACGGCCGCGTACGTCAGCGCCTCCCGGTCCTCGCCGGTCCGGTGCAGCGCCCAGCCCAGCGCGTCGGCCACCTCGATGCCCGGCTGGCGCCGCCACTCCTCCTCCAGCCGCTCCACGGCCTCCCACGGGTCCCCGTGATCCGCCTCGAACCGGCCGATCAGCAACTCCTCGTCCACCCCGCCCGCCACCGAGAGCCGGACCGCCTCCCACATCCGCGCGTAGGTCTCCTCGGCCGCGCCCCGCTGCCCCAGCGACTCGTACAGCTCGCCCAGCTCCAGCAGGTCCTCCGGGCGCGGCCGGCGCGCGACGGCGGCCCGGTAGGCGGCCAGCGCCTCCGAGGTGCGGCCCAGCGCGGCCAGCGTCCGCGCCCGCCCGGCCGGTGCCGCCCGCTGGCCGGGGTCGAGCCGCAGCGCGGCCTCGAAGTGGTCCAGCGCGTCCGGCAGGTCCCCGCGCTCCCAGGCCAGCTGCCCCACCCCGGCCAGCCAGGCGGCCCGCTCCGCCGGGGTGCGGGCGGCGGCGGCCGCGTCGGTGAGCTGGGCCACCGCGTCCTCGCGCCACCCCCGGTCCCGGTACACCGCCGCCGCCCGCGCCATCACGGCCGGCCGCGCCGCCGCGTCGGTGCGCAGCGCCAGCAGCTTGTCCAGGGCGGAACGGGCCTTCTCGTAGTCGCCGAGCCCGGTGTAGGCGTCGATCAGCGCGGGATACGACGACCACCGCTTCGGTGCCGCCTTCCCGGCCTGCTCGGCGTACCGTTTCGCCGCCGGATAGTCCCGGCGCGCCAGTGCCAGCGACGCCAGCCCGTCCAGCGCCTCGGTGTTCCGCGCGCCCCGCGCCTCCAGGGACGCCTTGAGCGCCCGCTCGGCCCGCGGATAGTCCGCCGCGTCACCCGCCCGGCGCCCCCGCTCCACGTACGCCGACCCCAGCACCGCCCAGGCCACGGCGTCCTTCGGCCGCTGCCGCACCCGCTGCTCCTGCCGCCCGATCAGCGCGGTCAGCCCCGGCAGCGCGGCCGGCACGCCGTAGGGCACCGCCGCCGGCGCCCCGGCCCGCGGCCGGGACTGCGGGCCGGCCGCGGGCGGCCGGGCCGGCCCGTGCCGGGGCGGCTCCCCGGGCAGCACCACCAGCGCCGCGCCCACGGCGAGACTCCCCACGAGCGAGGCGACCAGCAGCCACCGCGCCACCCGGAGGGACCGGCGCGGCGCCGGCGGCTCGGAGATCAGGGACGTACCCACGCACTGCCGGTTGTCCATGGCGCTCACTGTGCGTCAATATGACGAGCACATCCGGGTGGCCCAAGGGCGGCGCGTGCGGGGTTCACACCGATGGCCGCGAGTGTCACGCTGTGATCATGAGCCGCATCGAAGCGCCACGCGACGAGCACACCGGTAACCTCACCGACCGGCTCCTGACCGGCCTGCCGCCCGAGGCCGTCCTGACCGATCCCGACGTCACGGCCTCCTACGCCCACGACATGGCGAGCTTCTGCCCGGCCGGCCGGCCCGCCGTCGTCGTCCTGCCGCGCACCGTCGAGCAGGTGCAGCACGTGCTGCGCACCGCCACCGAGCTGCGCGTCCCCGTCGTCCCGCAGGGCGCCCGCACCGGCCTGTCCGGCGGCGCCAACGCCGTCGACGGCTGTATCGCGCTGTCCCTGACCAAGATGGACCGCATCCTGGAGATCAGTCCCGTCGACCGGATCGCCGTGGTGGAGCCGGGCGTCATCAACGCGACCCTCTCCCGCGCGGTCGAGGAACACGGCCTGTACTACCCGCCGGACCCCTCCAGCTGGGAGATGTGCACCATCGGCGGCAACATCGGCACCGCCTCCGGCGGCCTGTGCTGCGTCAAGTACGGGGTGACGGCCGAGTACGTCATCGGGCTGGACGTCGTCCTCGCCGACGGCCGTCTGCTGTCCACCGGCCGGCGCACCGCCAAGGGCGTCGCGGGCTACGACCTCACCCGGCTCTTCGTCGGCTCCGAGGGCTCCCTCGGCATCGTCGTCCGCGCGGTCCTGGCGCTGAAGCCCAAGCCGCCCGGGCAGCTGGTGCTGGCCGCCGAGTTCGGCTCGGCGACCGCCGCCTGCGACGCCGTGTGCCGCATCATGGCGGGCGGTCACGTCCCCTCCCTCCTCGAACTGATGGACCGTACGACCGTCAAGGCGGTCAACGACCTCGCGCACATGGGGCTGCCCGAGACCACCGAGGCGCTGCTGCTGGCCGCCTTCGACACCCCGGACCCGGCCGCCGACCTCGCCGCCGTCGCCGCGCTGTGCGAGGCCGCCGGTGCCACCGAGGTCGTGCCCGCCGAGGACGCGGCCGAGTCGGAACTGCTGCTCCAGGCCCGGCGGCTCTCGCTGACCGCGCTGGAGGCGGTCAAGGGCACGACGATGATCGACGACGTGTGCGTGCCGCGCTCCCGGCTCGGCGAGATGCTGGACGGCGTCGAGCGGATCGCCGCCGAGTACGACCTGACGATCGGCGTCTGCGCGCACGCCGGCGACGGCAACACCCACCCCACCGTCTGCTTCGACGCCCGCGACCCCGACGAGTCCCGCCGGGCCCGCGAGTCCTTCGACGAGATCATGGCCCTCGGCCTGGAGCTGGGCGGCACGATCACCGGGGAGCACGGGGTCGGCGTGCTGAAGAAGGAGTGGCTGGCCCGGGAACTGGGCCCGGTCGGGGTGGAGATGCAGCGGGCCGTGAAGCAGGCGTTCGACCCGCTGGGCATCCTCAACCCCGGCAAACTGTTCTGACGCGGCGTGCCCCGGCGCCCGGCTCACCGGGCGAGGAGCTGGTCGAGCGCGTCGTCGAGGCCGGGCTGCCCGCCCTCCGCCCCCGGCGGCACCGCCCGCAGCGTCCGCTCCAGCCAGGCCGACACCTGCGCGGCCGGCGCCTGGAGCAGCGCGTCGCCGTCCGGTGCGCTCAGCGCCATCAGGACGACACCGCGCCCGTCCGCCCTCGCCGGCCACACCCGCACATCCCCGTGCCCGCACGGCCGGAACACCCCCTCCACCAGCAGTTCCCGGGCGAACGTCCAGTGCACGGGCTGCTCGGAGTCGACGTGGAAGGCGATGTGGACGGCGTAGGGGTCGTCGGAGCGGTACGTGAGCCGGGCCGGGACCGGGACGCTGCGCTCCGGCGACAGGACGAGCTCCAGCTCCAGCTCCCGCTCCACCACGGTGTGCCGCATGACGGTGTTTCCCTTCTGCTCGGGGCCGCTCGGACCGGGCCCGTACCAGGGGAGAGCGGGCGGGGGCCGGACCATTACGCGGGTCCGGAAAGATTTTTTCCGCGGGACCGGTGAGCCGGTACCGCATTGCCCGGAAAGGGGTGGGTCCCGCGGGACTGGCGTTGCGCGGTGCCCTGGTCTGATAGATGTGGAGGCCCCCATCCCACCCCCGAGCAGATACGGGACGACGGACATGAGCGCCCCAACCCCGGCACCCGGCGACGACAGGCCCCGCGAGGGCTACTACCCGGACCCGTCCATCCCCGGCTACGTCCGGTACTGGAACGGCGCCTCCTGGGTGCCCGGCACCAGCCGTCCGGCGCCGAAGGACGGCGAGCCGCTCATCCCGCCCCCCGGTGTCCGGCCGGCCGCCCCCTCCGTGGAGGAGACGGGCCCCCACTTCTTCGACGAGGACCCGCCCGCGGCCCCGGCGACCCCCGCCGCCGGCCCCGGGCAGACCCCCGGCCCCGGACCACGGCACACCCCCGGCCACCAGGAGCCCGGAGACCAGGCCGGCCAGTGGGTGCAGCCGGCCCGGAGCGGCCCGGCCGGACAGGCCGACCAGTGGGCCCGGACCGGCCTGCCCGGCGCCTCCGTCCAGCCCGGGGTGCCCGGTCAGTCCGGGGGACCGGGCCTGCCCGGCGCCGCTGCCCAGCCCGGTGACCCCCGCCTGCCCGGCGCCTCCGTCCAGCCCGAGGTTCCCGGTCGGCCGGGTGTCCACGGCCGGCCCGCCGCTCCCGGGCTGCCCGGGCAGCGGGACCGGTCGGCCGGGTCCGGCGGGGACGACGGGCGTGGTGGCCGGGGTGCCGATCCCCGGGTGCCGGCGGACTCCCCGGCCGTTCCCCCGGCGCAGGAGGGCGACGCCCCGGATCCCGGGACGTTCGTCTTCCGGCGCCCCGTGCCCGGCCCGGCGGCGGCCCGTACCGACGACGGCACGATGACCATCCGTCCCGTGCCCTCCGACCCGCCCGGGCCCGCCGCCTCCGACGGCACCCCGGCCGGCTTCGGCGCCCAGGGCCCCGTCGGCACCCCCGCCGCCCCCGCCACCCCCGGCTTCGGTGCCGGAAAGGCCGCCGCCCAAGCCGCCGCCGCGCAGACACCCCCGCCCGCGCAGACACCCCCGGCGGCGCAGCTGCCCCACGCGGGTCCCGGCCCTCAGATGCCCCCCGCGGCGCACGTGCCCCCGGCAGCGCACGTGCCGCACGCGGGCCCCGCCGCCCAGCCGCCCCACTCCGCCGTGGCACCCCCGGTGCCGCAGCAGTCCGCCGCCCCCGCCCCCGTCGCCCCCGTGACCACCGGGCCCGGTGGCGGGCAGGCGTCCTGGGCGCAGCAGGTGCACCAGCTGGCCGGGGGCGGGGACGAGCCGTCCGTCGCGCCGTGGAAGCCGCCGGTGGAGGACCTCTTCCAGGCCGTCGCGCGCCGGCAGGCCGCCGCCCGCCCCGCAGGACTCGGCAGGCGGCTCGCGGCGCGGCTGATCGACCTGGCCGTGATCGGCGCCGTGACGGCCGCCGCGGCGGTGCCGCTCGGCATCCGGGCCGTGGACCACGTGCAGCAGAAGATCGACGCGGCCCGGCTGTCCGGCCGGCAGGTCACCGTGTGGCTGATCGACGGCACGACCGGCACCAGCCTCGGCATCGTCCTCGCGGTCCTGCTGCTCGCCGGCGTCCTGTACGAGGTGCTGCCCACCGTCCGCTGGGGCCGCACCCTCGGCAAGAAGCTGTGCGGCCTGGAGGTGCGGGACATCGAGGCGCACGAGCCTCCGACGTTCGCCCCGGCGCTGCGCCGCTGGCTGGTGCTCAGCGTGCCGGGTCTGCTGGCCGTCGGTGTCGTGGGCGTGCTGTGGTGTCTGTTCGACCGGCCCTGGCGCCAGTGCTGGCACGACAAGGCGGCGCACACGTTCGTCGCGGGCTGAGGCCGGGGGAGGGAGGGTACTCCGTACGGCCGTCTGCCGGATGCGCGGCGGCGGCCCCCGGGTTCCACTCGGGCCATGAGCAGCGAGACGCCCCCCGGCTCCGGAGAGCAGCCCCCCGAGGACGACCCGTTCAGGAAGCGGCCCCCGTCGGACCAGGGGCCGGGCTCGCCGTACGACACCCCGCCCCCGTACGGCGGCGGCCAGCCCCCGCCCCCCGGCGGCCCCTACGGCGGCGGCCCTTACGGAGGAGGCCCCCAGGGCGGCGGGCCGTACGGCGGCGGCCCGTACGGCGGCGGCCCGTACGGGTCCGGGGCCGGCGGGTACCCCGCCGATCCGCTGGCCGGCATGCCCCCGCTCGCGGACAGTGGCAAGCGGACCCTCGCACGGATCATCGACATGATCCTCGTCGGCATCGTCGTCTGGCTGCTCACCTGGGCGTTCGGCGTGCGCGAGTACACCGTCGACGGCGACCGGATCGAGGTCGGCCGGTCCGTCGCCCAGTCCCTCATCGCGGCCGTGCTCTACATCGCCTACGACACCGTCATGATCGGCAGGACGGGGCAGACCCTCGGCAAGAAGTGGCTCGGCCTGCGGGTGGCCAACCTGGAGAACGGCGCCACCCCGTCCACGCAGACCTCGCTGACCCGCGCCCTGGTGCTGTGGGTGCCGTTCGCCTTCTGCTGCGCCTGCGTCTGGACGGCCGTCGCCGGCGGCTGGAGCTTCTTCGACAAGCCGTACAAGCAGGGCCTGCACGACAAGGCGGCCAAGACGGTGGTGGTCAGCACCCGTTGAGCGGGCCGCCGCCGGTCACAGGGACGTGGGCACGCGCCCCTCGTCCGTCACGGCCCCGGCGGACGCCTGCCCTCCGCGCGCCCCGGGTGCGGGGACCGTCCACGCGACCAGCAGGCCCAGCACCAGGGCCGCGCCGGCGATGACGACGATCCAGTGACCCGAAGCCGTCTGGGACAGCAGCAGCATGGCGAGCGTCGAGAAGATCACGGTGCAGAAGCCGTAGGCGAACTGTGCGGCGGTCGGACGTGGCATGGCCATCGTGTCCTCGGCAGTCTTCGGGGCGGGGAGCGGGGGGCGCCGTTCGATTCTCCTGGCGTCCATGCCCGAGCGGAACATCCGGTATGCGTGACCTGACCTACGGTCCCGGTGCACGGGGGGCGCACGGAGTCACCGCCTCCCCGCACGGACGCGGCGGCACGTCGGCCGCCACGCGGCCACCTGTCCGCAAAGCGAACGCCACCTCCGCATAGTGCACTTGTCCTGCTCAAGTCAAGGTCTGTCTTTTCTGCCAAACCTCTAGTCAAATGTCGTCACTTGACTACACGCGTTGATCTTGTGCGCACGGATTCCTCCATGCCCGGAACCCCCTGTCCGTGTGCGCGACGCGGGGGAGGAACTCAAGTGACCAGCAGATCCTGGACGTTCAGAGCGGCCGCCATCGGCGTGACCCTCGCGGCGGCGTCCGCCTCGTTCGCGACGTTCGCCGTCGCCGAGGCGAGCACGCAGCCCCGGCCCGCCGCCGCGAACCGGCACGACCCCGCGCCGGTGAAGCAGCACAACCACGACCTGGACGGCCCCCTGAGCAAGACCCAGGACGCCCAGCGCGAAGAGGCCCTGAAGCAGCTCATATCGGGCAAGGCCACCGCGCAGGAGCGCAACGGCTCGAAGGTCGTCAAGCTCAAGAGCGGCAAGGGCAAGAGCAAGTACGTCGAGCTGAGCCGCGAGAAGACCGACAAGATCTTCACGATCCTGGTGGAGTTCGGCGACAAGACCGACCCCAAGTACGGCGGCACCGCGGGTCCGCTGCACAACCGGATCGCCGCGCCGGACCGTGCGAAGGACAACTCGACGGCCTGGCAGAAGGACTACGACCAGAAGCACTACCAGGACCTCTACTTCGGCACCGGCGAGAAGACCGAGTCGCTGAAGAAGTACTACGAGAAGCAGTCCTCGGGCCGCTACTCGGTCTCCGGCGAGGTCAGCGACTGGGTCAAGGTCCCCTACAACGAGGCCCGTTACGGCAACAACGCCTGCGGCTCGACCAACTGCCCGAGCGTGTGGAACGTCGTCGGCGACGGCCTGAGCGCCTGGGTCGCCCAGCAGAAGGCGGCCGGCCGCAGCGACGCCGACATCAAGAAGGACCTCGCCCAGTACGACCAGTGGGACCGGTACGACTACGACGGCGACGGCGACTTCAACGAGCCGGACGGCTACGTCGACCACTTCCAGATCGTGCACGCCGGTGAGGACGAGTCCGCCGGCGGCGGCGCCGAGGGCGAGAACGCGATCTGGGCCCACCGCTGGTACGCCTTCGGCACCGACGCCGGCGCCACCGGCCCGCAGAACAACAAGCTCGGCGGCACCCAGGTCGGCGACACCGGCATCTGGGTCGGCGACTACACCATCCAGCCGGAGAACGGCGGCCTCGGCGTCTTCGCCCACGAGTACGGTCACGACCTCGGCCTGCCGGACGAGTACGACACCGCGGGCGGCGACAACTCCACCGGCTTCTGGACCCTGATGTCCTCCGGTTCCTGGCTCGGCCGGGGCGAGGAGTCCATCGGCGACCTGCCCGGCGACATGAACTCCTGGGACAAGCTCCAGCTGGGCTGGCTGAACTTCGACACCGCCACGGCCGGCAAGCAGTCCACGCACAAGCTGGGCCCGGCGGAGTACAACACCTTCGACAAGCAGGCCCTCGTGGTCAACCTGCCCGACAAGGCGGTCACCACCACGATCACCCCGCCCGCCCAGGGCTCCACCCAGTGGTGGAGCGGCAGCGGCAACGACCTGAAGAACACGCTGACCCGGTCCGTCGACCTGTCCGGCAAGACCTCGGCGAGCCTCACCCTGGACGGCTGGTGGGCCACCGAGGACGGCTACGACTACGTCTACACCGAGGTGTCCACCGACGGCGGCGCCAACTGGACCGCGCTGGACGGCACGGCGGACGGCCAGGCCCTGCCGAAGGACGCCAGCGGCAAGCCGGCGCTGAGCGGCTTCTCGCAGACGCACAAGAAGCTGTCGTTCCCGCTCGACGCGTACGCGGGCAAGAAGATCGACCTGCGCTTCCGCTACGCCACCGACGGCGGTGTCGCGGAGAACGGCTTCACCGCCGACGAGATCACGGTGACCGCCGACGGCGCCGCGCTGTTCTCCGACGACGCCGAGAAGGCGGACGCCGGCTGGAGCGCGAACGGCTTCTCCCGCATCGGCGCGGGCTTCACCAAGGACTACAAGCAGTACTACATCGCCGAGAACCGGCAGTACGTGTCGTACGACAAGACGCTGAAGACGGGCCCGTACAACTTCGGCTTCGCGTCGCGCCCGGACTGGGTGGAGCACTACCCGTACCAGAACGGCCTGCTGATCTGGAAGTGGGACACCTCCCAGGCGGACAACAACACCAACAGCACCAACGGCCACCCGGGCACCGGTCTGATCCTGCCGGTCGACTCGCACCCGACGGCGCTGAAGTGGGCCGACGGCACGCTGCTGCGCAACCGCGTCCAGGCCTACGACTCGCCGTTCAGCCTGTACGCCACGGACGGCATCACCCTGCACAAGGCCGACGTCGCGCTGAAGATCAAGGGCTCCAAGGGAGTGCCGGTCTTCAACGACCACGCCAGCACCTACTACGACCCGGCGAACCCGACCGGTGGCGTGAAGGTCACTGACACCAACACCAAGATCACGATCGTCAAGGAGGCCAAGGACGGCTCGACGATCTCGCTCAAGGTTGGTCCCGCGGTGAAGTAATTTCCATCACCGCAGGTCAGTAGCGTATCGGCGGCAACCCCTCTGGCGGGTTGCCGCCGATCGTGTTTAGGTGCGTCCTGTGGACCGCTTATTGACACCGACCGGAACGGGGATGTGACCGCATGGCCGCTGGAGGCTTCTGCACGCTGCCGAACGGCGCGGTGGTGGTGGCGCTGAACCTGCCGTACGGCTCCGCCCGCGTGCGGGTGCTGGTGCACGCCGGCAACCGCGCACGCGCCCTCACCCGGCTCCGGAACCTGGGCCTGCGGGCGGTGTACCTGCGGGGCAACGCCGAGCCTCCGACGCCGGACGAGGTCACGGCGGTCCTGCACCACCCCGACGGCCTGGTCTGGCGCACGGCCCCCGCGGCCGACGGCGTCCTGGCGACAGAGCTGTGGCACCCCATCCGGGCGCTGCTCCGGGGGCCGGTGACGGTGGGGTGAGGCGGTTCGCGGGGTGAGGCGGCTCGTGGGGTGAGGCGGCTCGTGGGACGAGGCCGCTCGCGGGGTGGGGCGGCCCCCTTCTATCCGCCGACCACCGGCTTGCCCGTCAGCTCGACCCCCGCGGCCCGCAGCTCCTCCAGGGCCCGCTCGGTCGTCTCCGCGGCCACCCCGGCCGTGAGGTCCAGGAGGACCTGGGTGCGAAAGCCCTCCCGCGCGGCGTCCAGGGCGGTGGCGCGTACGCAGTGGTCCGTGGCGATGCCCACCACGTCCACCTCCGTGATCTCCCGGGAGCGGAGCCAGGCGGCCAGGGACACGCCGTTCTCGTCCGCGCCCTCGAAGCCGCTGTACGCCGCCGCGTACGCCCCCTTGTCGAACACGGCGTCCACCGCGCCGGAGGCGACCGCGGGGGCGAAGTTCGGGTGGAAGCCCACGCCCTCCGTGCCGGCGACGCAGTGCGCGGGCCAGGAGCGGACGTAGTCGGGGTCGTCCGCGAAGTGGCCGCCGGGCGCGATGTGGTGGTCACGGGTGGCCACCACGTGCCGGTACCCCGTGCCCGCCGCCTCCCCGATCAGCTCGGTCACGGCGGCGGCCACGTCCGCCCCTCCGGCCACCGCGAGGCTGCCCCCCTCGCAGAAGTCGTTCTGCACGTCTACGACGATCAAGGCGCGGCGCATGGTGGGTGTCCTCCGACTGAGAGTGAAGTAACCGAGCCTAGAGACTTCCGGGCCCGTGCGGGAGGTGTGAGAGGGGGCGGACGGCGGTCGCGCTGTTAGCTACCCGGGCGCCCGTGGACATACTCCGTCGGGATGACGGGTTCCCCGCGCGAGAGCTGGGTCGCGGACAGCGGAAGATTCGCCCGGGCCGCGATGTGCCGCTCCCGGGTCACGTCCAGCGGCTCCCGGGCGACCACCGTCCCGCCGCGCACCAGCGGCACCAGCAGCTGCCGGCCGGCCAGCTCGGGCGGCACCGGCCCGGTGCCCACGACCTCGGCCTCGGCGGTCCCGTCCGCGTCCAGCCGGCGCGCCGCCCACTTGCGGCCCCCGATCGACATCTTGCCGCCGCTGGACTTCTTCGCGACCGGCACCAGCGGCGCCTTCGGGTCGGCGGAGCCAGCGCGGGCGACCAGCTTGTACACCATGGAGCTGGTGGGGTGCCCGGAGCCCGTCACCAGCTGGGTGCCCACGCCGTAGGCGTCCACGGGCGCGGCGGCCAGCGAGGCGATGGCGTACTCGTCCAGGTCGGAGGTCACGATGATCTTCGTGTCGGTCGCGCCCAGCTCGTCCAGCTGCTGCCGCACCCGGTGGGCCACCAGCAGCAGGTCGCCGGAGTCGATGCGGACCGCGCCCAGCTCGGGGCCGGCCACCTCCACCGCCGTACGGACGGCCTCGGCGACGTCGTAGGTGTCCACCAGCAGGGTGGTGCCCCGGCCGAGGGTCTCCACCTGGGCCTGGAAGGCGTCCCGCTCGCGGTCGTGCAGCAGGGTGAAGGCGTGCGCCGAGGTGCCGACGGTGGGGATGCCGTAGCGGAACCCGGCCGCGAGGTCGGAGGTGGTGGCGAAGCCGCCGACGTAGGCGGCGCGGGCGGCGGCCACCGCGGCCAGCTCGTGGGTGCGCCGGGCGCCCATCTCGATCAGCGGCCGGTCACCGGCGGCGGAGGCCATCCGGGAGGCGGCGGCGGCGATCGCGGAGTCGTGGTTGAGGATGGACAGGATCACCGTCTCCAGCAGGACGCACTCGGCGAAGCTGCCCTCGACCCGCAGGATCGGCGAGCCGGGGAAGTACACCTCGCCCTCGGGGTAGCCCCATATGTCGCCGCCGAAGCGGTAGCCGGCGAGCCACGCCAGGGTCTCCTCGTCGACGATCCGGCGCTCGCGCAGGAAGCCGAGGACGCCCGCGTCGAAGCGGAAGTTCTCCACCGCGTCCAGGACGCGCCCCGTCCCGGCCACGACGCCGTAGCGGCGCCCGTCCGGCAGCCTCCGGGTGAAGACCTCGAACACGCTCCGCCGTTCGGCCGTACCGGCCTTCAGCGCGGCGCGCAGCATCGTCAGCTCGTACTGGTCCGTGAAGAGCGCCGTCGAGGGAACGTCCACCGGCAGCCCAAGGTCCGCTGTGTTCATGTCGGGGAATCGTACTCCCTTTTCGTCGGTGTGACGATTTGTGGAGGGCGTGGCAGCATGGGCCATGTGACGTCACCCGCGCCCGTAGAGATCGAACGCCCCGCGTCGGCGGAGGAGAGTTCCCCCGTAGCCGAGCCCGACGTCCCCTGGGTCACCCTCGTCCACAACGACCCGGTCAATCTCATGAGCTACGTGACCTACGTCTTCCAGTCGTACTTCGGCTACTCCAAGGACAAGGCCACCAAGCTCATGCTCGACGTCCACCACAAGGGCCGGGCGGTCGTCTCCAGCGGGAGCCGCGAGGAGATGGAGCGCGACGTGCAGGCGATGCACGGCTACGGTCTGTGGGCCACCCTCCAGCAGGACCGGAAGTAAACGCCGCTGATGCCCGGACACTTCGAACCGCTCCCCGGCGGCGGCGCGGCCGTCGCCCTCGACGACGTCGAGATCTCCATCATCCGGTCGCTGGCCGTCCAGCTCCTGGAGCTCATCGGCCCCGGGCCCGGCGCCGACGCCCCGGACGACCCGCTCGCCGAGCTGTTCGCCGAGGGCCCGAGCGAGCCGCCCGCCGACCCGGTGCTGCGCAGGCTCCTCCCCGACGCCTACGGCGACCCGGAGCGGGCCCCGGCCTCGCCGGCCGAGGCCGAGGAACGGCGGGCGCACTCCGCCGAGTTCCGCCGCTTCACCGAGAACGACCTGCGCGCGGGCAAGCGGGAGAACGCGCTCGGCGTGATCCGCTCCCTGGACGCGCTCGCCCCGGCCGGCGAGGGCGGGGCGGTGCTGAAGCTGTCCCCCGAGGAGTCCCGGCAGTGGCTCGGCGCCCTCAACGACCTGCGGCTGGCGATCGGTGCCCGGCTGGAGATCATCGACGAGGGCGACACGGAGCTGCTCTACCGGCTGCCGGAGGAGGACCCGCGCAAGCCCATGGTGCTGGCCTACCTCTGGCTGGGCGGGCTGCAGGAAACCTTGGTGTCCACCCTGCTGCCGTGACCCGGATTGGCTGGTTCCGTTCGCTGTTCGCTCAGGGAACGCTCAATTCCGAATAACGATCCCATCACCCTCACGGTCATTTTTGACACTTTCGGACCATCTTTGTCCGCTTTTGTCTGTGCCATGACTCACACTGCCCCACTGCGATCAGTATTGCGCGCGTGGTAAATCTTCACGACCGCCCGGCGAACACCACCCATGTTCGGCCGGGTGCGCCACCGAGCCGACGACCGTCGGCCAGGCAACAGCTCCATTCATCCGGGGGGATCGAGACCCGATCCGCGGCCGTTGACCGGCCCGGGTCGTTATGGAGAAAGGCGCACCACCATGACCTCAGCGCAGGTCGATCAGCATCACGACGGCAATGAGGCCGTGCGGGGCGAGGGCAGCGAGGGCGGCGAGGGGTATCAGCGCGGGCTCGGTGCCCGGCAGATCCAGATGATCGCCATCGGCGGTGCCATCGGCACCGGCCTGTTCCTCGGCGCGGGCAAGGGCATCTCCAAGGCCGGCCCCAGCCTCATCCTGGCGTACGCCGTCGCGGGCCTTGTCATCTTCCTGATCATGCGGGCGCTCGGCGAACTGCTGATGTACCGCCCGGTGTCGGGTTCGTTCTCCGATTACGCGCGCGAGTTCATCGGTCCGTTCGCCGGTTTCGTGACCGGATGGACGTACTGGCTGTTCTGGGTGGTCACGGGCATCACCGAGGTCACCGCCGCGGCTAAATACATGACGTACTGGTTCGACGTCCCGCAGTGGCTGTCGGCCCTGGTCTTCACCGTCGTCCTCTACGGCGCCAACCTGATCTCCGTGAAGCTCTTCGGCGAACTGGAGTTCTGGTTCTCCATGGTCAAGGTCACCGCCATCATCGGCATGATCCTGATCTGCGCCGGCATCCTCACCATCGGCTTCTCCGACGCCGGTGACACCGCCTCCGTCTCCCACCTGTGGAACCAGGGCGGCTTCTTCCCGCACGGCATCGGCGACACGCTGATGACCCTGCAGATGGTGATGTTCGCCTTCCTCGCCGTCGAGCTGGTCGGTGTGACCGCGGGCGAGTCCAAGGACCCCAAGACCGTGCTGCCCAAGGCGATCAACACCGTGCCGTGGCGCATCGCCGTCTTCTACGTCGGCGCGCTGATCATGATCCTCTCGGTCGTGCCGTGGACCAGCTTCAGCGCGGGCAACAGCCCCTTCGTGGTCGCCTTCGAGCGGATGGGCCTGCCGGCCGGCGCGGGCATCGTCAACTTCGTCGTGCTCACCGCCGCGCTGTCGTCCTGCAACTCCGGTATGTACTCCACCGGCCGCATGCTGCGCGACCTGGCGCTCAACAGCCAGGGTCCCAAGGCGTTCACCAAGCTGACGACCAGCGGTACCCCGCTCGTCGGCACCACGTTCTCCGCCGCGCTGATGCTGGTCGGCGTCTGGATCAACTACCAGTGGCCGGGCAAGGCGTTCGACTACGTGGTGTCCTTCGCGACCATCTCCGGCATGTGGGCGTGGATCGTCATCCTGATCTGCCAGCTCCGCTACCGGGCCAAGGCCGACCGCGGCGAGCTGCCCCGCTCGGAGTTCCGCGCCCCGGGTGCGCCGTGGACCAGCCTGGTCGCGCTCGCCTTCATCGGCATGGTGATCGTGCTGATGGGCATCGACAAGGACGCCCGCGTCTCGCTGTACTGCGCGCCGGTGTGGGGCGCCATCCTCGCCGTCGCCTACCTGGTGCTCCGGCGCCGCAACCCGGAGGCCGCGGCCTTCCACAAGCGCTGACCCGGACCCGGACCTCCCGGAAAGGACGTCCGGCCGCCGGGAGCACTCGTGGCGCCCCCGACGGCCGCCGCTCAGGATGTCCAGCATGTGGGCCGTCCCGTACCACCACCTGGTACAGGACGGCCCTCTGCTTATCCTGACCCCCATGCTGACCATCACCCAGGCCCTGTACGACCGGATCGTCGACCACGCGCGCAAGGACCACCCCGACGAGGCGTGCGGCGTGGTGGCGGGCCCGGCGGGCTCGGACCGCCCCGAGCGCTTCATCCCCATGCTGAACGCGGCGATGTCGCCCACCTTCTACGAGTTCGACTCGGGCGACCTGCTCAAGCTGTACCGCGAGATGGACGACCGCGACGAGGAGCCGGTGGTCGTCTACCACTCCCACACCGCCACCGAGGCCTACCCCTCGCGCACCGACATCTCCTACGCCAACGAACCCGGCGCCCACTACGTGCTGGTCTCCACCGCCGACACCGACGGCCTCGGCGACTTCCAGTTCCGCTCCTTCCGGATCGTGGACGGCCAGGTCACCGAGGAGGAGGTCAGGGTCGTGGCGGCCTACTGATCTCGCCCACCGGACGGAATGCGTCCGGCATGCGGAATCACACTCCGGGAGGCGGACCGGGAATCGATACGATGAGCCCATGGTTCTTCTCGACGTGGCCGACAGGGCGCCGGGCACGCTGCTCGTGGCGCGGCTGCACGTCGACCTGTGCAGGCTGAACGGCGCCCTCAGTTGATCCACCCGCCGGCGCCGTACGGCCCCGCGCCGCGGCGGGCCGCCGCCGCGCGCCCGACCGAACCGACGACACCTTCCGACAGGAGCCCTGAGTCATGGCCATCGAGGTCCGCATCCCGACCATCCTCCGCCAGTACACCGACGGCCAGAAGGCGGTGGAGGGCAGCGGTGACACCCTCGCCGAGCTGTTCGCCGACCTCGAGACCCGGCACGCCGGCATCCAGGCCCGCATCGTGGACGGCGACCAGCTGCGCCGCTTCGTCAACGTGTACCTGAACGACGAGGACGTCCGCTTCCTGGACGGCATCCAGACCAAGCTGTCCGACGGCGACAACGTCACGATCCTGCCGGCCGTGGCCGGCGGCATGCGCTGACCGGCTCCCGAACAGCGATGCGCTACGACTCCCCGCTGGCCGCGGTGGGCAACACCCCCCTGGTGCGCCTGCCGCGGCTGTCGCCGTCCCCGGACGTGCGGATCTGGGCCAAGCTGGAGGACCGCAACCCCACCGGCTCGGTCAAGGACCGCCCCGCCCTGCACATGATCGAGCAGGCGGAGAAGGACGGCCGGCTCACCCCCGGCTGCACGATCCTCGAACCCACCTCCGGCAACACCGGCATCTCCCTCGCCATGGCGGCCAAGCTCAAGGGCTACCGGATGGTGTGCGTGATGCCGGAGAACACCTCGCAGGAGCGCCGGGACCTGCTCGGCATGTGGGGCGCCGAGATCATCTCCTCGCCGGCCGCCGGCGGCTCCAACACCGCGGTGCGGGTGGCCAAGGAACTGGCCGCCGAGCACCCCGACTGGGTGATGCTCTACCAGTACGGCAACCCGGACAACGCGGGCGCCCACTACGCGACCACCGGCCCGGAGATCCTCGCCGACCTGCCCTCCGTCACCCACTTCGTGGCGGGCCTCGGCACCACCGGCACCCTGATGGGCGTCGGCCGCTATCTGCGCGAGCACAAGCCGGACGTGCGGATCGTCGCCGCCGAACCGCGCTACGACGACCTGGTCTACGGCCTGCGCAACCTCGACGAGGGCTTCGTCCCCGAGCTGTACGACGCCTCCGTCCTCACCACCCGCTTCTCGGTCGGCTCGGCCGACGCGGTCACCCGCACCCGCGAACTCCTCCAGCAGGAGGGCATCTTCGCGGGCGTCTCCACCGGCGCCGCCCTGCACGCGGCGATCGGGGTCGGGAACAAGGCCGTCAAGGCGGGGGAGAGCGCCGACATCGTCTTCGTCGTGGCCGACGGCGGCTGGAAGTACCTGTCCACGGGCGTCTACACGGCGGCCACCACCGAGGAGGCCATCGCGACCCTCCAGGGACAGCTCTGGGCGTAGCGGGGATCCGCGTGCGCCGCTGACACGTCACATCCGCACCAGTACTCCTGCGGAAAGGCGGACCCCATGCGCCGTACGACGCCCCTCGCCCTCGCGGCGGCAGCGCTGCTCCTGGCCGGCTGCGGCTCCCAGCGGGACACCGGGAGCGACGGCCGGGAGCCGTCCCGCACCGCTTCGCCGTCGGCCGCCCGCTCCGCCGGCGGCTGCGCCGCCGGGACGACGGCGGAGCTGACGGCCGCCGATCACGGCCGTACCGTCTGCGTGGCCGAGGGCGGCGAGATCCGCCTCGCCCTGGACGGCACCAGGGCCCGCCCCTGGAAGCCGGTCACCGCGAGCGGCACCGGGCTGGAGCAGGTCAACGCCGGGTTCGTCCTCCGGCCGGGCGACGCCACGGCCGCGTACCGCGCGGTGGGCGCCGGCACGGTGCGGCTCGCCTCGTCCCGCCCCCGCTGCCCCGAGCCCACCGCGCCGGAGGGGGTGTCCTGCGAGGGCGTCGAGGAGTGGACGGTCACCGTGCGGATCGGCTAGCCCGCCAGGTGCCGCACCTGGTCCCACAGGACCGGGTCGACCACGCCCACCCGGCGGCGGAAGCCGTCCACCGGGACCTCGCGCAGCTCGTCGGTCTCCAGGAAGCTGGGACGGCCCTGGGCGTCGCCCACCGCGCCGGGCGGCAGCGGGATCACCCCGCTGCGCTCGTCGCGGTACCTGCTGGTGATCTTCGCGACGGTGGCCCGGTCGCCGCGCACGGCCAGCACCAGGCACGGCCGGTCCTTGTGCCCCGCCCGGTCCTCGAAGGGGACGTGCGCCCACCAGATGTCCCCGGGCGACGGCCGCGGCGCGTGCCCGGTCCGCGCGCCCGGCCGGCCCGGCGGCCGCAGGCGCCGCCCGGCGGGCCGGCGGCCGCGGCCCCAGCCGTCGACGAGCGTGGCGACCAGTGCGAGCAGCACCACCGCCGCGAGCGCCAGCCACCAGGACGTGTCCATACGACGACGTTACCGGCGTGCGCCGCACATCGCGCGCCCTCCGGGGAACCCGGTGCGCCCCTGGTCCAGCCGAACCGGTGACAGCACAGGTGAGTTCGCCCACAACGGCCCCTGGCGGAGGAGCGACCCGCCCCGTCGCGCCTTACGCTCGACAAACCGCACGACCCCCGACAGCCCCTCGTCCCGAGTGGCTCCACCATCCTGCCCACCGCACTTCCGCCAACGGAGGTTTCTGCTTCATGAAGCTCACCGTCGTCGGCTGCTCGGGGTCGTTCCCGTCCGCGGAATCGGCCTGTTCGAGCTACCTCGTCGAGGCCGACGGCTTCCGGCTGCTTCTCGACATGGGCAACGGCGCCCTGGGCGAGCTGCAGCGCCACTGCGGTCTCTACGACCTCGACGCGATCTTCCTCAGCCATCTGCACGCCGATCACTGCATCGACATGTGCGCGTATTTCGTGGCGCGCTACTACCGCCACGAGGGCGGCCGGTGCGCCCCCCTCCCGGTCTACGGACCCGAGGGCACCGAACACCGCCTGACCACGGCCTACGCGGACACCCCCTCGGCCTCCTCCATGAGCGAGGTCTTCGACTTCCACACGGTGAAGCCCTCCACCTTCGAGGTCGGCCCCTTCACCGTGCACACCGAGCGGGTCCGCCACCCCGTGGAGGCGTACGGCATCCGCGTCGAGCACGCCGGGAAGTCCCTGACGTACTCCGGCGACACGGGCGTCACCGAGGCGCTGGACGAGCTGGCCCGGGACACCGACCTGTTCCTGTGCGAGGCCGCATTCACGCACGGCAAGGAGAGCATCCCCGACCTGCACCTCAACGGCCGCGAGGCGGGCGAGACGGCGACCCGCGCGGGCGCCCGCCGGCTGCTCCTCACCCACATCCCGCCGTGGACGGACCCCCAGGTCAACCTGCGGCACGCGCGCGAGGCGTTCCCCGGGCCGGTGGAGCTGGCCGCGCCGCGGCAGACGTACGAGATCTGACAGCCGGGCACGCGAAAGGCCCCGGAGCCATGGGCTTCCGGGGCCTTCCTCATGCCGTACCGGCCTCGCTCACGCCTTGGTGAGGTCCTCGACCTCCTCCTCGGGCTCGCGGCCCGGGGTCTTCAGGTCGAACTTGACGATCGCGAACCGGAAGACCGCGTAGTAGACCGCCGCGAACACCAGGCCGACCGGGATGACCAGCCACGGCTTGGTCGCCAGGTTCCAGTTCAGTATGTAGTCGATCGCGCCGGCCGAGAAGTTGAAGCCCGCGTGGACGCCCAGCCCCCAGGTGACCGCCATGGACACGGCCGTCAGCACCGCGTGGATGACGTAGAGGACCGGGGCGATGAACATGAAGGTGAACTCGATCGGCTCGGTCACACCGGTCACGAAGGAGGTCAGCGCGAGGGAGAGCATCATGCCCATCACGGCCTTGCGGCGCTCGGGGCGGGCGCAGTGCGCGATGGCGATCGCGGCGGCCGGCAGACCGAACATCATGATCGGGAAGAAGCCGGTCTGGAACAGGCCCGCGGACGGGTCGCCGGCGAGGAACCGGGTGATGTCGCCGTGCACCATGTCACCGGAGGCGTTCTTGAAGTCGCCGAGCTGGAACCACGCCACCGTGTTCACGAACTGGTGCATGCCGATCGGGATCAGGCCACGGTTGACCAGGCCGAACAGGGCCGCGCCGCCGGAGCCGAGGCCCGTCATCCACTCGCCGAAGTGGGTGATGCCGTCGCCGATGGGCTCCCAGACGAGGCTGAAGAGGACGCCGACCAGGGTGCCGACGAAGGCCATCAGGATCGGCACCAGCCGGCGCCCGTTGAAGAAGCCGAGCCAGTCCACCAGCTTGGTGCGGTGGAACCGCTGCCACATCACGGCCGCGAGCAGACCCATGATGATGCCGCCGAGCACCCCGGGGTCGTTGTACGTCGCGGCGACGATCTTGCCCTTCTCGATGTGCTCCTCGGTCACCGGGAAGGCCTGCAGCACCTTGCTGTAGACGAGGAAGCCGACCAGCGCGGCGAGCGCGGTCGAACCGTCCGCCTTCTTGGCGAAGCCGATGGCCACGCCGATGCAGAACAGGATGGGCAGGCTGCCGGTGATGGCGCCGCCGGCGGCGTTGAAGACGGTCGCGACCTTGTCCCAGCCGAGGCCGTCCTTGCCGAAGATGTCGTCCTGGCCGAGGCGGACCATGATGCCCGCGGCCGGCAGGACGGCGATCGGGAGCTGCAGGCTGCGGCCGACCTTCTGCAGGCCCTGGAGCAGGCCCGCGCCCCTCTTTTTCGCCGGCTTCGCAGCCGGGGCCGCCGACTCGGTGGCGGTGGTCATACTTCCTCCATCGGGCAGGGCGCCGCCCGGGAACCATGGAAGGGGACGGCAGCGTCTCTGGTCTACACCACCTGTGGTGTAGACCTGTTGTAGCACGATGAAGGGGACGTAAGGAACCCGTGATTCCGCGACCGCAACGCTACGCGCTGTGCGCCTCGGGCCCCGGGTGACGCGGGCTCAGACCTTGGTGACGTCCTCCACCTCCTCCGCCGGCTCCCGCCCCGGTGTCCGCAGGTCGAACCGGGTGATCGCGACCCGGAAGACGACGTAGTACACCGCCGCCAGGGCGAGGCCGATCGGGATGACCGCCCACGGTCTCGTCGCCAGGTTCCAGTTGATCACATAGTCGATCAGTCCCGCCGAGAAGCTGAACCCGTCGTGCACCCCGAGCGCCCAGGTCACCGCCATCGACACCCCCGTGAGCACGGCGTGCACCGCGTACAGGGCGGGCGCGACGAACAGGAACGAGTACTCCAGCGGCTCGGTGATGCCGGTCACGAACGAGGTCAGCGCCACCGACAGCATCAGCCCCCCGGTCTCCTTGCGCCGCTCGGGCCGCGCGCAGTGCGTGATCGCCAGCGCGGCGGCCGGCAGCGCGAACATCATGACCGGGAAGAAGCCCGAGGTGAACTGGCCGGCGTGCGGATCGCCCTGGAGGAACATGTTGATGTCGCCGTGCACCACCGTGCCGTCGGGCTTGGTGTAGCTGCCGAACTGGAACCAGATCGGCACGTTGAGGAACTGGTGCAGGCCCACCACCAGCAGCGCCCGGTTGGCGACGCCGAAGACGCCCGCGCCCCACGCGCCCGCGTCCCGCAGCCACCCGCTGAGGCTCTCCAGGGCGCCCCCGACGGCCGGCCAGACCAGCAGGCACAGCACGGCGAACACGATCGCGGCGAACGCCATGATGATCGGCACCAGCCGGCGGCCGTTGAAGAAGCCCAGCCAGTCCACCAGGCGGGTGCGGTGGTAGCGGGCCCAGAAAAAGGCCGCCAGCAGGCCGATGACGATGCCGCCGAAGACCCCCGGGTTCTGGTAGGTGAACGCGGACACCGTGCCGTCGGCCGCCTGGCAGCCCGTCGTCATCACCTTCGCGCCCGCCGGGCACCCCTCGGGGAACTGCCGCAGCACGCCGTAGTAGACGAGGAAACCCGTCACCGCCGCCAGCGCCGTCGAGCCGTCCGCCTTCTTCGCCATGCCGATCGCGACGCCCACGCAGAACAGCAGCGGCAGTCCCAACTGCCCGTCCAGCAGCGCGCCGCCCGCCCCGCTCATCACCTTGGAGACGTTCGTCCAGCCCAGGCCGTCCGCGCCGAACAGATCGGGCTGGCCCAGCCGGTTCAGGATGCCCGCCGCCGGCAGCACGGCGATGGGCAGCTGGAGGCTGCGGCCCATCTTCTGCAGGCCCTGGAACAGGCCGTTCCAGCGGGCCCGGACGGGGCCGGCCGTGCTCTGGGCGCTCATGGGTTTGGCGACCCTCCCCACGGTGGTGTAGACCAGTCGGCGGACGGTTCCGCTGTTGTGATCGCCATCATTGGGCACGGACGGCATGACCGCTCGCAAAGATGGGCCAACTGTGGGTTACTGCGACAAAGCGGTTCGGAGCAGGGAGAAGGAACATGGCCAGCAAGGCTGAGAAGATCGTCGCCGGGCTCGGTGGCATCGACAACATCGAGGAGATCGAGGGCTGTATCACCCGGCTGCGCACCGAGGTGTCCGACGCGAGCCTGGTCGACGAGGCCGCCCTGAAGGCCGCCGGCGCCCACGGCGTGGTGAAGATGGGCACCGCCATCCAGGTCGTCATCGGCACCGACGCCGACCCGATCGCCGCGGAGATCGAAGACATGATGTGAACCGGGCCGGTTCACCCTGAAGGGGCTTCTCCCGACGCGGGAGGAGCCCCTTCGTCCGTTACGGCTAGGCTCGGCGGCATGTCTCGCATCGACGGCCGTACGCCCGAACAGCTCCGCCCGGTCACCATCGAACGCGGCTGGAGCAAGCACGCCGAGGGCTCCGTCCTCATCTCCTTCGGCGACACCAAGGTCTTCTGCACCGCCTCCGTCACCGAAGGGGTCCCGCGCTGGCGCAAGGGCAGCGGCGAGGGCTGGGTCACCGCGGAGTACTCCATGCTGCCCCGTGCCACCAACACCCGCGGCGACCGCGAGTCCGTCAAGGGCAAGATCGGCGGCCGGACCCACGAGATCTCCCGGCTCATCGGCCGCTCCCTGCGCGCCGTCGTCGACTACAAGGCGCTCGGCGAGAACACCGTCGTCCTCGACTGTGACGTCCTCCAGGCCGACGGCGGCACCCGCACGGCGGCCATCACCGGCGCCTACGTCGCCCTGGCCGACGCCGTCGCCTGGGCCCAGGGCAGGAAGCTGGTCAAGGCCGGCCGGCAGCCGCTCACCGGCACCGTCAGCGCCGTCTCCGTCGGCATCGTCGGCGGCGTCCCGCTGCTCGACCTCTGCTACGAGGAGGACGTGCGCGCCGACACCGACATGAACGTCGTCTGCACCGGCGACGGCCGCTTCGTCGAGGTCCAGGGCACCGCCGAGGCCGAGCCCTTCGCCCGCGACGAGCTGAACGCCCTGCTCGACCTCGCCGTCGCCGGCTGCGCCGACCTGGCCGCGATCCAGCGGACGGCACTGGAGACGACGCGGGCCTGACCGGATCCGCCGGGGTCCGCCGGCAACCCGCCGGGTCCCGGCGGCGTCCCTGTGGGTACGGGCGCACGGCTCATCCCCGGGCGCCCGGCCAGTCGTCCCAGGGGAGGGAACCCGCCATGCCCGCCAGCCGACGCCCACGCCGGGGCCGGGTCGCCGTCGTCGCCGCCACGATGGCCGCCGTCGCGCTCACCGCCGGCCTGACCACCGGCTGTGACGCCGTGGACAAGGCGCTGGACTGCGTACAGACCGCCGACGCCATCGCCGACAGCGTCACCGACCTCCAGCAGGCCGTGGAGAACGCCGCGGACGACCCGTCCCGGGCCGACGCCTCGCTCGACTCCATCGAGAAGAACCTCCGCGAGATCGGCGACAAGACCGACGACGCCGACGTCGACAAGGCCGTGGACCACCTCCGCGAGGCCGTGGACAACGTCCGCACGGCGGTCCGCGACGGCGACGGCACACCGGACGTGAGCCCGGTGACCGAGGCGGCGGGGGAGCTGACGAAGGTGTGCACGTCTTAGGGGTGCCGCGGCGTCCCCCGGGCCGTTCGGGCGCCGGCGCGGGCGGCTACGAAACCGCCTTCCCCGCGTACATCCTGGCGATGACCGCCTCGATGTCCGGCTCCCGCACCGACAGGTCCACCAGCGGATAGCGGGCCGCCAGCTGCGCGACGACCGGCGCCGCCGACTGTCCCGCCGGGAACGCCAGCCACTGCCGCGGCCCCTCCACCCGCACCACCCGGGCCGACGGCACCTGCACCGGCGCGAGTTCCCGCTCCAGGTCCACCACCAGCGTCCGCTCGCTCTCGCCGACCTCGTGCAGCCCCGTGAGCGGGCCGTCGTACATCAGCCGGCCGTGGTCGATCACCATCACCCGGGAGCACAACTGCTCGATGTCCTGGAGGTCGTGCGTGGTCAGCAGCACCGTCGTGCCGCGCTCGGCGTTCACCTCCCGCAGGAACTCCCGCACCCTGGCCTTCGACACGACGTCCAGGCCGATCGTCGGCTCGTCCAGGTACAGCACGTCCGGGTCGTGCAGCAGCGCCGCCGCGATGTCCCCCCGCATCCGCTGCCCCAGCGACAGCTGCCGCACCGGCACGTCCAACAGGCCGCCCAGCTCCAGCAGTTCCACCAGCCGGTCCAGGTTCTGCCGGTAGCGGGCGTCCGGGATGCGGTACATGCGGTGCGCCAGCCGGTAGGAGTCGATCAGCGGCAGGTCCCACCACAGCGTGGTCCGCTGCCCGAACACCACCCCGATCCGGTGCGCGAGGCGGGTCCGCTCCCGCGCCGGGTCGATGCCCGCCACCCGCAGCCGCCCGCCGCTCGGGGTGAGGATCCCGGTCAGCATCTTGATGGTGGTCGACTTCCCCGCGCCGTTCGGCCCTATGTAGCCGACCATCTCCCCCCGGCCCACGCCGAACGACAGCGAGTCCACCGCCCGCACCTCGCGCCGCTCCCGGCGCAGGAACCCGGTCTTCCGGCGCACCTGGAAGACCTTCTCCACGTTCTCCAGTGTGATGAAGTCGCCCATGTCAGCTCCCTGTGCCGCGATACGAACGAAGTCCCGCCCGCCAGGCCGGCCCCGCGAGCGCACAGCACGCCACCGCCACCAGCGGGGAGGCGAACGCGGTCCACTCCGGCAGGTCCAGCGGGTACGGCCGGCCCAGCACACGGGTGGCGGGCAGCCAGTTGACGAAGGCCAGCGGCAGCACGAACGTCACCCCGCGCACCAGCTCCTTCGCGAACACCGTCGGCGGGTACTGGAGCAGCGTCGTCCCGCCGTAGGTGAAGGCGTTCTGCACCTCCGAGGCGTCCTGCGCCAGGAACTGGAACGCGGCCCCCGCCACGAACACCGCGCAGAAGATCCCGCACCCGCCGGCCAGCATCAGCGGCATCAGCAGCAGCCGGTCCGCCGTCCAGTCGATGTCCACCCGGGTCAGCGACCAGCCCAGCACCAACGCGCCCTGTGTCACCCGGCCCAGCCGTCTGAGCGCGAACCGGTCGGCCGCCATTTGCGCCAGCACCGGCGCCGGGCGCACCAGCAGCGTGTCCAGCGTGCCGTCCCGCACCCGCCGGCCCAGCCGGTCCATCGAGCCGATCAGCAGGTCCGCCAGGCCGAAGGAGGTCGCGGACAGCCCGTACAGGAACGCCACCTCGGGCAGCGCGTAGCCGCCGAGCGCGTCCACCCGGGAGAACATCAGCATGATCGCGACGAAGTCGAGGAAGGTCGCCGCGAAGTTCCCGAACGTGGTCATGGCGAAGGACGCGCGGTAGGCCATCGTGGACCGCACCCACATCCCCGCGATCAGCCGGTACGCCCGGACGCCCTCGGCCAGCGTCCGGCCCCGCCCCTCAGCCACCCTGCACCACCACCCGGCGCGTCGCCGCCGACTGCAGCAGCCGCCCGGCACCCAGCAGCACGGCCGCCCACGCCCCCTGGAAGAGGTAGGTGGACAGCGGGTCGGCCTGCCCGAGCAGGACGTCCGCCGGGGCCTGGAGCAGCGAGGACCAGGGCAGCATCCGCACGATCTCGCCGAGGGCGCCCGGGAACACGCTGAGCGGCAGCAGCATGCCCGAGCAGAAGTAGCCGAGCAGCCACGCCATCTGGGTCACCCCGGTGCCGTCCAGCAGCCAGAACGCGCTCAGCGCCACCAGGTAGCGGATGCCGAAGCCGACCAGCATCGCGAGGAGGACGGCCGCGAGGAACGCCGCCCAGGTGCCCGCGTCGGCCGGCAGCGCCAGCGGGAAGCACAGCGCGCCGAACACGAACGGTACGACGCCCCGGCCCAGCAACTGGAAGAACGCCCGGCCGGCGTCCGCCGCCAGCCACCACAGCTGGAGGTCGGCCGGCCGGTACAGGTCGATGGCCACGTCCCCGGTGCGGATGCGCTCCATCAACTCGTCCTCGAACCCGCCGCCGCCGATCGCCAGCGTCGACAGGAACGCCTGCCCGAGCCAGACGTAGGTCAGCGCCTGCGTCTGGTCGTAGCCGCCGAGATGGGGCCGCTCGTCCCACAACGCCTGGTAGGTGTAGACGAGAATGAGGCCGAAGACCGTGTTCGTGAACACCCCTGCCGCAGTGGCGGCACGGTAGGTCGCGTACCGTCGGAACCCCCCTGCCGCGACCGTCGCGTACAACCGTCCCGCGCCCACGCCAGTCGACCTCCTCGGACCACTCGACACCGAAGCGCAGGAGCTTAGTCCGCGGGCCCGGTGGCCGGCCACGCGTTTTCCGCCGGAAGCGTGCCGGAATCCGGGAACGGAACGCCGGGTGCGAGAGTCTTCAGCAGGGGGAGCGCAGAAGCGTACGAGGCGTACGGGAACGTACGACGCGAAACAGGAGTCCGTGCACGACATGAGCGACGAGCCGCAGCCGCAGCAGCCGAACGAAGGCGTGGCGCCGGAAAAGCCGCTGCCGGCTGAAGGGCCCGGGAAGCCGGGGGGCCGCGAGGAGAAGGCCGCCGAGCACCACACCGCCCGCCCCGAACGCCCTGACGGGTCATCGGGACCCCGGGGGCCTCGGGACGCCGGGAGCACCGGCGGTGCCGACGGCGCCCGGGGCACCGGGAGCCGGGACGCCGACCGGGCCGGGGGCGCCGAGGCCGCCCGGAGGGGCCCGGGTACGCCGGACCACGACGCGGGCCGGTCCGGCGCGGGCCGTTCCGAGCCGGGCCGTTCCGACGTGGGCCGTTCCGAGCCGGGTCGTTCCGACGTGACGCGGCCCGGTCCCGGCCGGTCCGGCTCCGGTCAGGAGCGCTTCGGCCGGCCGGGTCCCGGTCCTTCCGGTGCCGGTGGCGCCGACCGCGCGCCTTCCGGCTCGGGCCGGCCCGACGCCGGGCGGGAACGCCCCGGACGGACGGGGGCGGAGGCCGGTGACGGCTCCGGGGCGGCGGCGGTGCCGCCGCAGGAGCGGACGGCGTCCGTGGCGCGGGCCCGGCAGGCCGCGCGTGGCGCGCGAGCCGAGGAGCGGAGGGGCGCGGACCCCGCCGACGGGGCCGGTGCCCGGAAGACGGGCGCGTCCCGGGGGCCGGCCGAGGATGAGCGGGGCCCGTCGCCCGAGAGCACCCAGATCCTGCGGCGCGTCACCCCGCCCAGGTCCGCCGAGGGCCCCGCGTCCCCCGAGCGGCCCGGCGGCAAGGCGGGCCGCCCGGACCGGCCCGGCCCGGCGGCCGGTGCCGCCGCGGACGCCGGCAAGGCGGGCGCCGCCGGTCAGGCGCCCGAGACCACCCAGGTGCTCCGACGCGTCGGCGCACCCCGCGCGGGCGAGCCGGGCGCACCCGGCCCGAAGATCCCGGCCTCCTCCCCGGCCCGGCCCCGCCCCGGCGACGGCGGGCGTCCCGCCCGGACCCCCGGCGCCGGGGGCACCGAGCCCGCCGGTCCCACGTCCACCGGTGCCGGTGCCCACGGCGGCGCCGGGCCCGCCGGTCCCGCGGCCGGTACCACCAGCACCACCGGCGCCTCCTCCCCGGCCGCCGCCCGCGCCGCCCGGGCCGCCCGCGCGGCGGGCACCGCCGGTGCCGCCGCGGCCGCGGCCGGTGCCGGAGCCCAAGGCGCCCAGGCCGCCGGTGACATGAGCGCGTCCGCTTCCGGTGCCCCGGCCGGTGCTCGCGGCCCCCGCCCCCGCGGCCCCGAGGCCACCCGTGCCGTACCCGGCCCCCGTGCCGAGTCCGCGTCCCCCTCCGCGGGCATCCCCGGCGGTCCCGAAGCCGAGACCACCCTCCTCGCCCCCGGCGACGGCGACGGTGACGTGCCCACGGGCAAGAAGGCGAAGAAGAAGGGCAAGCGGCCCAAGCGGACCGGCTGGCGGCGGCTCCTGCCGACCTGGCGCACGGTGCTCGGCACCTGCTTCATCGGCGTGCTGCTGATCATCGGCGTGCTCTTCGTCGGCTACTCCCTGGTGAAGATCCCGCCGGCCAACGCGTTCGCGACCAAGCAGAGCAACGTCTACCTGTACGCCGACGGCTCCCAGCTGGCCCGCGACGGCGAGGTCAACCGCGAGAACGTCTCCCTCGCGCACGTCTCCAAGGCCGCCCAGCACGCCATCCTGGCCGCCGAGGACCGCGACTTCTACTCCGAGTCCGCCGTCGACCCCAAGGCGATGATCCGCGCCGCCTGGAACACCGCGACCGGCAAGGGCAAGCAGTCCGGCTCGACGATCACCCAGCAGTACGTGAAGAACTACTACCTGGCCCAGGAGCAGACGGTCACCCGCAAGGCCAAGGAGTTCTTCATCTCGATCAAGCTCGACCAGAACAAGACCAAGGACGAGATCCTGGAGGGCTACCTCAACACCAGCTACTTCGGCCGCAACGCCTACGGCATCCAGGCCGCCGCCCAGGCCTACTACGGCCGCGACGCCGAGGACCTGGACCCGGCCCGCGCCGCCTACCTCGCCGCGCTCGTCAACGCGCCGAGCGAGTACGACGTCGTCGCCCACCCGGAGAACCGGAAGGCGGCCGTCGCCCGCTGGAACTACGTCCTGGACGGCATGGTCAAGAAGGGCTGGCTGAAGGAGTCCGAGCGCGCCGGGATGAAGTTCCCCATGCCGAAGGAGCAGACGATCTCCACCGGCATGTCCGGTCAGCGCGGCTACCTGGTGGAGGCGGTCAACCAGTACCTGACCAGCAACAACATCATCGACACCGACCATCTGGAGGCCGGTGGCTACCGCATCACCACCACCATCCAGAAGGGCCGGCAGGACGCCTTCGTCAAGGCGGTCGACGACCAGCTGATGAGCAAGCTGGACAAGGAGAACCGCAAGGCCGACACCTACGTCCGGGCCGGCGGCGCCTCCGTCGACCCGAAGACGGGCAAGGTCGTCGCGCTGTACGGCGGCATCGACTACGTGAAGCAGTACACCAACGGCGCGACCCGCGGTGACTTCCAGGTCGGTTCGACGTTCAAGCCGTTCGTGTTCACCTCCGCCGTGGAGAACGGGTCGACCACCCAGGACGGCCGCACCATCACCCCGAACACGGTCTACGACGGCACCAACCAGCGCCCCGTCCAGGGCTGGAGCGGCGGCTCCTACGCACCCGAGAACGAGGACCAGCGGTCGTACGGCCCGATCACCGTCCGCAAGGCCACCGACCTGTCGGTGAACTCGGTGTACGCGCAGATGGCCACCGACGTCGGCCCGGACAAGGTCAAGCAGACCGCGGTCGACCTCGGCGTCCCCGCCGACACCCCGGACCTCTACCCGTCCCCGTCCATCGCCCTCGGCACCGCCAACGCCAGCGTCCTGGAGATGACGGAGGCCTACGCCACGCTCGCCAACCACGGCAAGCACGGCACGTACACCCTGGTCGAGGAGGTCACCAAGGACGGCCGGGACGAGATCCGGCTGCCCGAGCGGAAGGTGCGGCAGGCCGTCAGCCGCGAGGCCGCCGACACCACCACCTCCGTGCTGCGGAGCGTGGTCGAGAGCGGCACCGCGACCGCGGCGCAGGCCGCGGGCCGCCCGGCGGCCGGCAAGACCGGTACCGCCGAGAGCGACACCGCCGCCTGGTTCGCCGGCTACACCCCCGACCTGGCCACGGTGGTCGCGGTCATGGGCCAGGACCCGGTGACGGCCAAGCACCAGCCGCTGTACGGCGCGCTCGGCCAGGCCCGCATGAACGGCGGCGGCCCGCCCACCGAGATCTGGGCGCAGTACACGCGGGACGCGCTGAAGGGCAAGACGGTCAAGGACTTCGACCTGCGGCTCCAGCAGGGCGCCGACCAGATCCAGGAGCCCCCGGCCACCGGTACGCCCGAGCCCGGCACGGCCGCCGGCCAGGACGGCGGCACCGCCGCCACCACCACCGACGGCGGCCAGGACACCGGCGGCGCGACCCCCACCCCCACCGACGGCGCCACCACCGGCACGACCGGCGACGGGACCACGACGACGGGCGGCGGGGCCCCCGCGACCGGCGGCACGACCACGGGCGGCACACCCACCACCGGGGGGACCACGACGACCGGCGGCGGCGCGACCACGGACGGCGGCACGGCCACCACCGGCGGCGGCACACCCGGCGGCGGCACGGCCACCGGGGGCGGCACCCCGGGCGGCGGCACCGACGCCGGCGGCGCCACCGCCGCCGACGGGGGCGCCGGGGGCGGCCCGGGCCTCTGACGGCGCCGGGCCCTGCGGCTCAGTGCCCGCTGGTCGCCTTCAGCCCCACCACGGCGACCAGCAGCAGGCACACGAAGAAGATCCGGGCGGCGGTGACCGGCTCACCGAGCACCACCATGCCGAGCACCGCCGCCCCGGCCGCGCCGATGCCCACCCACACGCCGTAGGCGGTGCCGATGGGCAGGGACTTCGCGGCGCAGGACAGCAGGACCATGCTGGCGACGATGCCGGCGCCGGTGAACAGGCTCGGGACCAGGCGGGTGAAACCCTCGCTGTACTTCATCCCGATCGACCAGGCGACTTCCAGCAGACCGGCGACGACGAGCAGGATCCAGGCCATGACGGCACCTCCGAGAGACAGTGACTCTTCTTGGGGGTGCGTCGTCTTTGCCTTCGACCCGGTACGGCGCGTCTCGTCGGGTTCCTTCCAACGTAGCAAAGGCACGGCGAAGAGGGCCGGTGACGATGGTCACCGGCCCTCTTCGCCCACGCGTGCTACAGATACAGCCCCGTGGAGTCCTCCGACCCCTCGAACCGGTCCGCGGCGACGGCGTGCAGGTCGCGCTCGCGCATGAGCACGTACGCCACGCCCCGCACCTCCACCTCCGCCCGGTCCTCCGGATCGAACAGGACCCGGTCGCCGGGCTCCACCGTCCGTACGTTCTGGCCGACCGCGACGACCTCGGCCCAGGCCAGCCGCCGCCCGACCGCGGCGGTGGCGGGAATCAGGATGCCGCCCCCCGACCGCCGCTCGCCCTCACCGGTCTCCTGCCGCACGAGAACCCGGTCGTGCAGCATCCGGATGGGCAGCTTGTCGTGGTGGGGAGTGCTGTGCTCGTTTCTGTTGGCGCTCACGCGTCGAACCTACCTGTTCCCGGTCAGTCCCTGCGCCGCCGGGCCCCCAGGGCGAGCAGCCCCACGACCCCCACGACGACCATCGCCACGGGCACGACCCGCTCCAGCCGGGGCGCCCCCTCCTCGTCCGTGAACCGCGCCCGTACCTCGCTCACGACGCGGTTGACCTGAACGTACGCGCGTCCGACCGTGTGGTCGACGTTCGCGACGACCTTGGCCTTCGCGTCCCCGACGATGGTCCTGGGATGCACGCGCACCCCGATCTCGTCGAGCGTCTCGGCCAGCACTTCGCGGCGGCGCCTGATGTCCGCCTCGATCTGCGCCGGGGTTCTGGTGTCCGACGTGTCCGCCACCGTACGGCCTCCGAAGTCTGCCGAAGTCTGCTGCTGCTTTCCGAACAGTCTGTCAGCTCATGGCCGCACCGCACCGCAAGGGCCCCCGGTTACGCTAGTCCGATGAGCGAGCGACTCCAGCCCGGGGACGTTGCCCCCGCCTTCACCCTCCCCGACGCCGACGGCAACGAGGTGTCCCTTTCGGACCACAAGGGCCGCAAGGTCATCGTCTACTTCTACCCGGCCGCCCTGACGCCCGGCTGCACCAAGCAGGCCTGCGACTTCACCGACAACCTGGAGGTCCTGGCCTCCGCCGGCTACGACGTCATCGGCATCTCGCCGGACAAGCCGGAGAAACTCGCGAAGTTCCGCGAGCGGGAATCCCTGAAGGTCACCCTGCTGGCCGACCCGGACAAGCGGGTGCTGGAGGCGTACGGCGCCTTCGGCGAGAAGAAGCTGTACGGCAAGACGGTCGTCGGCGTCATCCGCTCCACGGTGGTCGTGGACGAGGACGGCAAGGTCGAACGGGCCCTGTACAACGTCAAGGCGACCGGCCACGTGGCCAAGATCATCAAGGATCTGGGCATCTGACGTCCCAGGGCGCCGCCCGGCCGTTAGCATGGCCGGGCAGCACCGGGCGGCCGTGGTGGAATTGGCAGTCACGCTGGGTTTAGGTCCCAGTGGGGTAACTCCCGTGAGGGTTCGAGTCCCTCCGGCCGCACCAGAGATCAGCCGAGCAGTTCCCGCACCACGGGAACGAGGGCGCGGAACGCCTTGCCCCGGTGGCTGATGGCGTTCTTCTCCTGCGGGCTCAGCTCCGCGCAGGTCCGCGTCTCGCCCTCCGGCTGGAGGATCGGGTCGTAGCCGAAGCCGTTCGTGCCGGCCGGGACGTGCCGCAGCGTGCCGCGCAGCTGCCCCTCCACCACCCGCTCCGTGCCGTCCGGCAGCGCCAGCGCCGCCGCGCAGGCGAAGTGGGCCGCGCGGTGCTCCTCGGCGATGTCGGACAGCTGGCCGAGCAGCAGCTCCAGGTTGGCCCGGTCGTCGCCGTGCCGGCCGGACCAGCGGGCGGAGAAGATGCCGGGGGCGCCGCCCAGGACGTCCACGCACAGCCCCGAGTCGTCGGCGACGGCCGGCAGACCGGTGGCCCGGGCGAGGGCGTGCGCCTTGAGCAGGGCGTTCTCGGCGAAGGTGACGCCGGTCTCCTTCACGTCGGGGACCTCGGGGAAGGCGTCGGCGCCGACCAGTTCGTGCGGCAGTCCGGCCTCGGCGAGGATCGCCCTCAGTTCGGTGATCTTTCCGGCGTTGCGGGTGGCGAGGATCAAGCGGGTCATGCCCGACAGTATTCCTCCCCGCCCGGTCACAGCCGCGCCTGCCCCGCCCCCTCCAGCGTCCGCAGGTCGAAGACCCGGGCCATGGTGCGGTAGCCCAGGTCGCTGGGGTGCAGGTGGTCCCCGGAGTCGTACTCGGCGCGCAGCCGGCGCGGGTCGTAGGGGTCGCTCAGGGCCCGGTCGAAGTCCACGACGGCGTCGTAGACCCCGCCCGCGCGGATCCGCGCGTTGACCTCCCGGCGCACCGCCTCCCGGGCCGGGGTCCAGCCGCGGTGGCCCCGGAAGGGCATCAGGGTGGCGCCGACGGTCTTCAGCCCGCGGGCGTGGGCCCGGCGGACCAGGGTGCGCAGCCCCTCGACGATCCGGTCGGGGTCGGCGAGCCGGCGGTTGCGCAGGATGTCGTTGACGCCGAGGTCGATGACGACGACCTTGACGCCCGGCCGGGACAGCGCGTCGCGGTCGAAGCGGCCGAGGCCGCTCTGGTTCTCGGCGGGCCGGCCGGGGCCGTCGGCGAGGACCTGGTTGCCGCTGATGCCCTCGTTGACGACGCTGTAGCGGGGCAGCCGCTCCCCGTCCGCCAGGGCCGCGCGCAGCCGCCCGGCGAGGACGTCGGGCCAGCGGCGGTCGGCGCCGGTGGTGGAGGTGATGCCGTCGGTTATGGAGTCGCCGAAGGCGACGACGGTCCCGGCGGCCCCGGAGCCGGCGACGTCGAGCGCCGTGAGGTAGCGCCAGGACGTGGTCGTGCCGGTGTACGGCGTTCCGGTGGTGTCCTCGGTGCGGTCGCCGCGGGCCGTGTACGACACCTGCCGGGCGTGCCGGTGGTAGGTGACCGGCCCGGACGGGTCGGGGGAGTAGGTGGTGACCAGCACGTCGGCGCCGGGCGGCAGCGTGACGCGCACGGCGTCGCTGACCACCTGCCCGCCGGCGGGTATGACCACGCCGGTCCCGCCGCCGAAGGTGAGCCGCCGCATCGTCTCCGCGTCGGCCGCCGCGGTGCGCCCGCCCGCGGCCAGGGCGAGCGAGGCGTGGGTCAGGGTGAGGTCCGACCGGCCGTAGAGATTGGACAGCGTCACCCGGGCACTCGTACCGCCGGCGCTGGTGTGCACCACGTTGCGGACCGAGTGGCCCGCAAGGCCGGCCGCCCGGGTGCCGGGCTCCCCGCCGACCGGGGCGGCGGCCCAGGCGCCGACCCAGGTGCCGGTGGAGGCGGGAGCGGCGAGGGAGTCACCGTGCGGGCGGCCGTCGGCGAAGGTGTCGCGGGGGGTGCCGGGGTCGGCGGCGACGGTGACGTAGATGCCGGCGGACACGGCCACGACCAGCGCGAGGAGCGCGCTCAGGACGGCACGGAGTTTCGCGGGAGACGCCCCCGCGTCCCCGTCATGACGCTCGGTCACTCTTGTGTTGTTCTCCTCGGGAAGGGAGCCCGGGGCTCCGGTCCTGCCGGGCCCATGATGCGTCACGGGCCGGGGAAGCCTGACAGGACCCTGCCACCGCTCCCGTGGATCAGACGCCGGGAACTCCCCTTCTGTTCCGGGAGTCGGACAGGAAGGGACAATTGTGGGCGGGATCACCGAACGGGTGGAGCTGATGGAACCGACAGAGACGAGCACGCCGGAGCGGGCCGCGTCGTACCGCACCATGACGGCGTTCACGCCGGCCGACGAGGAGCGCCGGCGCGGGGTACGGCGCATGAAGCTCACGGCGACGGGCATGCTGCTGTTCGTCGCGGTGGTCTACGTCCTGGCCAAGGTCGCCCAGAACGCGGGCGCCGGGTCCTGGGCCGGCTATGTGGCGGCGGCGGCCGAGGCCGGCATGGTGGGCGCGCTCGCCGACTGGTTCGCGGTCACCGCCCTGTTCCGCCACCCCCTCGGGCTGCCCATCCCGCACACGGCGATCATCCCGACCAAGAAGGACCAGCTCGGCGTCTCGCTGGGCGAGTTCGTCGGGGAGAACTTCCTCTCCGAGGACGTCGTACGGCAGCGGCTGCGCGCGGTCGGCATCGGCAGCCGGCTCGGCGCCTGGCTGGCCGAGCCGGAGCACGCCGACCGGGTGACCGCGGAACTGGCCACCGCCCTGCGCGGCGCCCTGACCGTGCTGCGCGACTCGGACGTGCAGGCGGTGGTCGGCGAGGCGGTCACCCGGCGGGCCAACGCCCGGGAGATCGCGCCGGGCCTCGGCAAGACGCTGGAGAGGGTCGTCGCCGACGGCGGGCACCGGCGGGTGGTGGACCTGGTGGTGACCCGCGCCCACGACTGGCTGGAGCTGCACCGGGCCGACGTGATGGTGGCCGTGGAGGGCGGCGCGCCCGGCTGGACCCCGCGGTTCGTGGACCGCAAGGTCGGCGAGCGCGTCTACAAGGAGCTGCTGCGGTTCGTCACCGAGATGCGGGACATGCCGACGCACCCGGCACGCGGCGCGCTGGACCGTTTCCTCACCGACTTCGCCTCCGACCTCCAGTCCGACACGGACACCCGGGCGCGGGTGGAGCGGCTCAAGACCGAGGTGCTCGGCCGCGGCGAGGTGCAGGACCTGATCGCGTCCGCCTGGACGGCCGTACGGTCGATGATCGTGGCCGCGGCGGAGGACGAGCGCAGCGAGCTGCGCCGCCGGGCGCGGTCCGCGCTGCTGTCCCTGGGCGCGCGGATGGCCGCCGAGGCGAAGATGCAGGACAAGGTCGACGCCTGGGTGGAGGGCGCGGCGGTGCACGTCGTGACCACCTACCGCAAGGAGATCACCTCCTTGATCACGGACACCGTGGCGGGCTGGGACGCCGAGCACACCACCCGCAAGATCGAGGCCCACATCGGCCGTGACCTGCAGTTCATCCGGATCAACGGCACGGTGGTGGGCTCCCTCGCGGGGCTGCTGATCTACGCGCTCTCGCGCGGCCTGGGGGCCTGACCGGACTGTTCCGGCGCGGGCCGGGCACCCGGTTCTCCGTCCTTCGAGGAGGAGGGGTCAGATGAGCGAAGCGGAGACGCCGCCGGTGGGGACCGGCCGGACGATCACCACCAACATTCCCGCCCGGCTGGACCGGCTGCCCTGGTCCCGCTGGCACTGGACCATCGTGATCGGGCTGGGCACCGTATGGATCCTGGACGGCCTGGAGGTCACGGTCGTCGGCAACATCGCCAGCCGGCTGTCGGAGTCCGGCAGCGGCCTGGCGATCTCCTCCGGGCAGGTCACCGGCGTCGCCGCCGCGCTCTACGTCGCGGGCGCCTGTGTCGGCGCCCTGTTCTGGGGCCGCCTGACCGACCGGTTCGGCCGCCGGAACCTGTTCATGATCACCCTGGCGGTGTATCTGGCCGCGACCGCCCTCACCTCGGTCTCCTGGGAAGCCTGGTGGTTCTTCCTGTTCCGCTTCCTGACCGGCTTCGGCATCGGCGGCGAGTACGCGGCGATCAACTCCGCGATCGACGAGCTGATCCCGGCGGACTACCGCGGCCGGGTCGACCTGATCATCAACGGCAGCTTCTGGCTCGGCGCGGTCGGCGGTTCCCTGCTGTCGATCGTCGCGCTGAACACCGACCTGCTGGCCGCGAACGTCGGCTGGCGGCTCACGTTCGCCCTCGGCGCCGTCCTCGCCCTCGTCATCCTGCTGGTACGACGGCACGTCCCGGAGAGCCCGCGCTGGCTGCTGATCCACGGTCGGGACCGGGAGGCCGAGGAGATCGTCTCCGGCATCGAACGCCGGGTGGAGGCCGAGCGCGGCGAACGGCTGCCCGAGCCCGAGGGCGAGCTGGAGATCCACCAGCGCGAGAGCGTCTCCTTCCTGGAGATCGCCCGCACGGTCTTCGGCCGCTACCGCAGGCGCGCCATCCTCGGCTTCTCCCTCTTCATCGGCCAGGCGTTCCTGTACAACGCCATCACCTTCGGCTTCGGCGCGATCCTGACCAAGTTCTACGACGTGCCCTCCGACCACACCGGCTACTACTTCGCGGTGATCGCGGCCGGCAACTTCTGCGGCCCGCTGCTGCTCGGCAAGCTCTTCGACACGGTCGGCCGGCGCGTGATGATCTCCTCGACCTACCTGCTGTCGGGCCTGCTGCTGTTCGGCACGGCCCTGCTGTTCGACCGGGGCGCGCTGAACGCGGCCGGGCTGACCGCCTGCTGGTGCGCGGTGCTGTTCTTCGCCTCGGCGGGCGCCTCCAGCGCCTACCTGACGGTGTCGGAGATCTTCCCGATGGAGACCCGCGCCATGTCCATCGCCTTCTTCTACGCCCTCGGCACCGCGGCCGGCGGCGTCAGCGGCCCGCTCCTGTTCGCCGACCTCACGGGCACCGGCCGGGTCGGCGACACGGTCCTGGCCTTCTGCATCGGCGCCGCGCTGATGTGCGCGGCCGGCCTGGTGGCCGCGTTCCTGGCGGTACGGGCCGAGCGCCGCTCCCTGGAGGACATCGCCCGCCCGCTGACGGCGGTGGCGAGCCGGGCCCGGGCGGCGGCGGGGCCGTCCCGGGGCGCGTCGGGGCCGCGGGGCGGCGGCCCGGCGGCACCGCCGGCGGCGAGCAGGCCGTGAGCGTCAGGCGCCGGTGGTGGAGCCCGGGCGGACGATCATCAGGACGGTGACGGCGGCCCACAGCAGGTTGAAGACACCGGTGGCCATGGCGAGGCGGGCGGCGGTGCGGGCGCCGTCGCCGCCGCCGGCTTCGAGGAGCGCCGCCTGGGCCGGGAGGATCACGGCGGCCAGGACGAGCGCGGCGAGGGCGGTCAGCGCGATGGACACGATCAGCCAGGCGCTGCCGAGCACGCCCATGCGGCTCGCGGTGGCGAAGCCGAAGACGGGAACGACGACGCCGACGACGGCGTAGACCCGGCATATCCGGTGCAGCAGGTCCAGGGTCCCGGTGCCGCCGTCCGCACCGGGACCGGTGCCGTCGGCGGCACCGGGACCGGCGGCGGCCAGGGCCCGGCGGGCGGCGGGCGGGAACATGCTGGCGGCGACGGCGACGGGACCGATGGCGAGGATCGCGGCGATGACGTGCACGGCGAGGAGGAACTTGGTCACGGGCCGACGCTAGGGCGCGGCGTGATCGCGGAGAAGCGGCACGATTGCCACCTCCCGACGGATTCCCGCCAGCGGTCAGAAGAACTGGCCTGCCCACGACTTCCCTCCTGGAGCGGCCTTGGCGGGAACCGGTTGACCGACTAGCTTCCTGCCATGCACACCGTGGCCGTACTGGCGCTGGACGGCGTCATCCCGTTCGACCTGTCCGCCCCCATCGACACCTTCGGCTGGGCCCGGCTGCCCGACGGCCGGGAGCCGTACCGGGTGCGGGTGTGCTCGGTACGCGAGGAGGTCGCCTCGGGTGCCTTCACGGTCCGGGCGCCGTACGGCCTGGGGGCGCTCGCGGAGGCCGACACGATCATGCTGCCGGGGGTCGCGGACCCACCGGAGACGCTGCCGGCCGGGGTCGCGGAGGCGCTGCGCGCGGCGGCGGCGAACGGCACCCGGATCGCGTCGGTGTGCGTCGGCGCGTTCCTCTTCGCGGCGACGGGATTGCTGGACGGGTTGCGCGCGACGACCCACTGGGCCGCGGCCGGCGACCTGGCGGCGCGGTACCCGGAGGTGACCGTCGACCCGAACGTGCTCTACGTCGACAACGGCCAGTTCCTGACGTCGGCGGGCGCGGCGGCGGCCCTGGACCTGTGCCTGCACATGATCCGCAGGGACTTCGGCTCGGCGGTCGCCGCGCACGCGGCCCGGATGTCGGTGATGCCGCTGGAACGGGAGGGCGGGCAGGCCCAGTTCATCGTCCACGACCTGCCCCCGGTACCGGCCGGCGCGACCCTGGAGCCGCTGCTGCACTGGCTGGAGGACCACTGCGACCGCGATCTGGCGCTGGAGGAGATCGCGGCGAAGGCCGGCATGAGCACCCGTACCCTCAACCGCCGCTTCCGCGACCAGACCGGGACGACACCGCTGCAGTGGCTGCACCGGGCGCGGGTGCGGCGCGCCCAGTACCTGCTGGAGACGACGGACCACCCCGTGGAACGCATCGCGGCCCAGACGGGATTCGGCTCCCCCACGGCCTTCCGGGAACGCTTCCGGAGGGTGGCGGGGACGAGCCCGCAGGGGTACCGGAAGGCGTTCCGGGCGGGGGAGAGGGTGTCGTAGCCGCCGTTGCCGTTGCCGGTGCCGTGGTTGCGGCTATGGGCTGCGGGGGTCGTCAGGCCTTGCGGTCGGCGACGGCCCAGGAGGCGGCGGCGACGGCGCCGGCGACACCGAGGACGGACGGCCAGGCGCCGACCTTCTTGGCCAGCGGGTGGGAGCCGGCGAAGGCGGCGACGTACGCGGCGGTCAGCGCACCCGCGGCCTTCCCGCCGGCCCGCGCACGCCACTGCTGCGCGGCGGCGGCCCCGGCGACGGCCAGCACGGCCCCGCCCAGCTGCCGCTTCTTGGTCCAACGGGCGACGCCGTAGCCGCCGACGAGCCCGGTGGCGGCGACAAGCGCGCTGGGAACCCTGGCCATGAGTGCCTCCTGGCAAACCCTCGTTGATCCGTCGTACCTGCCCCGAGGTTAACGCGCAGGTCGGAACGGAAAACGAACCTGAGTCGAGGCTTGTCAAGTTTCCAGCCGAGAGTTATATAAGAAGCCGAAGGGCATCGCACACAGCGCCTGAAGAGAGGAGTGACCTGTGATGCTCATGCGCACGGACCCCTTCCGCGAACTCGACCGGCTCGCGCAGCAGGTGCTCGGCACGAACGCCGGGGGCCCGGCCGCGATGCCGATGGACGCCTACCGGTCCGGGGACGCGTTCCTGATCCACTTCGACCTGCCGGGCATCGACCCCGAGACGATCGAACTGGACGTCGAGCGCAACGTCCTCAACGTCCGCGCCGAACGACGCGGCCCCGCTCCGAAGGACGCGGAGATCCTGGTCGCCGAGCGGCCGACGGGCACGTTCACGCGCCAGCTGTTCCTGGGGGACACGCTCGACACGGACCGCATCGACGCCTCGTACGACGCCGGCGTCCTGACCCTGCGCATCCCGGTGGCCGAACAGGCCAAGCCCCGCCGCATCCAGATCACCGGCGGCGGATCGGGCCGCAGGCAGATCAGCGGCTGAACCGACCGGTCCCGGCCGCAGACGGCGCCGCCCGCCGGCCGAGGCGAGGACGCGTCGTCCCCGGTGCCCGGAGCGGGCCCCGGGGACGCGCCCGACGACAGCAGCCCCGTCCGAACCCATCACCAGCACAGGCACTCGGCCCACTCGGCCCCCACGAACCACTCCCACATCCAGCCACCCACACACTCGGGCAGCACCACCGGCCGCACTTTGGCCGAACTCCCGCTCATGCCCGACGCGTTACGGGGTACCGGGTTTGCGGTGCCCCGCAGTGTCCCGGAGGAGGAGCCACCACGATGACCGTGACGACCCCGCAGCCCAGAACCACCATCCCCGCCCCGACCCCGTCGGTACGCCCCCGCACCCGGGACGCGGCCGAGGACACCGGCTGGCTGGAGCTGACCGAGACGGTGCGTGAGGCGGGCCAGTACCCGACGGGGGCGGAGGCGGAACGCATCACCCGCATCGTCCTGACGGCCCTGGGCGGCCACGTCACCGGCGACGAACGCGTGGCCCTCGCGCAGGCGCTCCCCCAGGAGGCGGGCCGCGTCATCGCCTCCCAGATCCCGGCGACCCACCCCCTGACGGCCCGCGAGTTCGTCGACTTGGTGGCCACCCGCATCGAGGGCGCGACCCCGGCCACGGCCCGCTGGCACGTCAGCTCGGTCCTGAGCGTCCTCTCCACCCACGTGGGCGAAACCCTGACCACCCGGATCCTGACCCAGCTGCCGCCGGGGTACGCCCTGCTGTTCGGCCGGGCGGAGCTGGCGGCGACGGCGTAGGTCATAGGAGGGCCTTGGGCGCCGCGGCTGCGATGGGCGGCGCCCAGGGAGAACGTCTGAAGGGTCAATTCTTGCTCCAGAGAGCCAGGGCCTCACTGATCAGGTTGCGCTGTTCGTGCCCCGGGTGACCGGGACGGCGACGGCCCGACGGTGGCAGCGAGGCGCTCGGGCGCGGTCCGGCCGGGGACCCGGTCCGACCGAGCGGTTCTCTCACTGCAACAGATGGTCCGCCTTACCGGCCTTGATGTCCCGGATCATGGTTCGGAGAGCGTCTCGACTGTCTGTGATGAAACGGTCTTCCTGACCGAGCACCGCTATGTATGCGTTACCTGCTTCATCGATACCTATCCGGAAGCACGAGTTGCCTTCCCCGCAGAACGGCTCTTCCCAGTGGATCTCCGGCATGAAGCCTCCTACAGCCTGTGTGCGATAGCGCGGATGAAGTCCCTGGAGTCGTCCGGGGAAAGGGCCAGTTCCTTCATCCGTTGCAGGAGGGCACGGTACTTGGTCAACTCCGCCTCCTCGTAGAGGAAGACCGGGCCATGTGAGTTGTCGACCTGCACAGTATCCAACTGCTCGGTCACTCCTTCTGCGTACAGAACCGTCTGCCCCGCTCCGGGGAACGCTCCGTGAGCGAAGGGAACGACGAGGACGGTGACGCCTTCCTTCTCGGACTGGGCGAGCAGGTACTCGAGCTGCTCCCTGGCGACCTGCACACCCCCGAACTGCATACGAAGTGCTGCTTCGTGGATGATGCCGGTGAAGGGTGTGGCTCCATCGGCGTTGAGCAGCTCTTGACGACGGCTCCGATACGCCGCTCTCATCGCGACCTCGTGTTCCGGCAACCGGGGAAGGACCGCGCGAAAGACGGCCAGCGCGTAATCGGTCGTCTGAAGCAGGCCGGGAATGTGCACGGTGTACGACGCGCGCATGCGGGTGGCTCGCGCTTCCAACTCTGCAATGTCCAACATGCCTTGCGGCAGAACACCTCGATACTGCTCCCACCAGCCAGGCGCGCCGGGTGAAGCCATGTCGACCAACTCGGCGACGTACCTTTCGTCGGTGCAACCGCAGTGGTGGGCCAACGTCAGCAGCCGGCCTTCGCTGATGTTCCGAACGCCGGACTCCATATAGGAGATCTTCCCGCGGTCGACGCCGAGCAACTTCGCAGCGGCATCCGCGGGCATGCCTGCCGCAATCCGCATCCTGCGCAGCTCGTGCCCGAGGCGCTTCTGTCGCTGAGTGGGGGCTGGCTTCGAGGGCATGCCGTTCCTTCCGTGTGCGCGCTGACAGTCTGCCGTGTCTCAACGACTCGGACCACGATCGAGCTAATTTGCCGGACTCATGTGGCAAAATTGCCTCGACATCTCTACGTTGGGTGCTGCGCTGTCGCGGACAGTGAGCAGAAGTGCATCGTGCAGGTTCGCCGGACTTCTCCTGCCCTGGGAGCAGGGCGCCTGCGCCAGGGCGACAGGCCACTGCTCATCGAGCCGTTGACGGCACACGAGACCCTTTCGTACTAGGAGGTCGACCGTGAACCACGACAACTGCCTGCCGCGCTCGGAGTTGCAGGTCCCCTTCACGGCAGAATCTCGCGAAGTCCCTGCTCTTCGTCGGATCATTCGGCAACATCTCGCCCACTGGGGACTGTTGGGTGTAGCGGAGGCCGCGCAGCTCTGTGTCAGCGAACTGGCCACGAACGTGATCAGGCACGTGGGAGTCGGTGTTCGGGCCACCTTGGTGGTTTCGATGGAGGGCGCCAACCTGCGTCTGGAGGTGCGGGATCCGTCAATGGACCAACTGCCGACGTCGGTCCGGACAGAAGGCCAGGAAGAGGGCGGGCGAGGTCTGGCTCTGGTCGACGCGATGTCTGAGAAGTGGGGTGTTTCCCTCAGAGCCGACGGGAAAGCCACGTGGTGCGAACTGGCCACGACGCTGACGTCACCGCATGGCCACGTTCCGGACCACCGCGTCTCCCGAGCCGACAAGCTGCTGACCTCCTACGGTCAACAGGTCTGCTGCTCCCTCGACCTCAGTGGTTCCCCTTTGGCCCGAGCGGCCGAGGATGCCGTCAGGTTGATTGCCGATCTCCTCCATTGGGTGGAGGCTCACGGCCTTGACCCGGAAGCAACCCTCGAGAGGGCGCAATCCTGCTTCGACAGGGCCTCGGCAAGGTGAGTGAGGTGGAGAGCGGAGACGGAGCGCAAGGCTTTGCGTCGAGGCTCAAGTGCGACGCAGATTGGCACGACCCCACCTCGCTTTCCCTACTTTGTAGGATCGCCGGTGAAGCAGGGATTCTGAAAGGAGTGGACGTGGTGCCGGTGGCGACAGATTCCACACGCAGGGAATTTCTGTTGATCGTTCCCGTTGCGGAAGACTTGGTTCTTGCGTCACCCAGGTTCCCTTGGTGCGACGTGGAGCCACCTCTCGGCACGGAAGGAATCGAAGCCGCTCGACACGTGCTCGATCGCATCCAGGACATCGCTCGGCGTACCGAGGTAGGCATATACGCATATGGATGGCCCAGGGTGGCCGTGGAACTGGAACGGGTGCGGGCCATCCTCGACCGAGCACAGGAAAGCTGACCGCTCTGCCACGGAGTCGATCTGTCCGGTGTTCGAGGTGTTTCTGTGGCAAATCAGCATGCGTGCGAGTGCCGCTGGACGAAGTGTGGGGGGAGACGGCAGGATCTTGGCACGGGCAGCTTCATCGCCCGATGCATACGCCGTGCGGTGCCGGAGATTCTCTCTTCCGGAGGAGGTCGAGACGGCGCCGACGGCTCAGCCGAGGTAGGGGTAGGTACCGGCCAGGTAGTCCCCGATCTGCTGACGCATGCTTGGGTGGATGTCGTACTGGTCGAGGTCGGCCGGCTGGACGAAGCGCACCCCGTCAGCCTCGTCGTTGATTGTAGGAGTTCCGCCGATGAGGCGGCCGATGTAGGTGTTCTCGTACTGCTGGCGGATCTCTCCGTCGCTGTAGGCGACGATGTGGTTCGGGTTGGTGTAGACGCCGAGGAAGCCGGTGATCTCGGCGATGATGCCGGTCTCCTCCAGGCACTCGCGCACCGCGCACTCCGCCGCGGTCTCGCCGATGTCCTGGGCGCCTCCGGGAAGCGCCCACTGGCCGGTGTCGCGGCGGCGCTGGAGGAGGATGGCGCCGGTCTCGTTGACGACGAGCAGGTTGCTGGCAGGGATGAGGGTGTTTGCTTTCGGAGCGGCCGGGTCGTTGTAGTACTCAGTCCTGCCCATGGCCGAGGGTCCTCTCATGTCCGGGTGCCTACAGCGGTTCAGTGGCCCAGCGGGAGTCGCTGTTCTGAGCGTAACTGTCCAAGCTCCGCTTCCCCCAGATCCCTTGGGGGAGCAGAGGGGTTCGCGCTGACCGGATGGCACGGCGCAGGAGGCCTCGGCCGACAGTACGTCAGCGTGCCTTCAGCCTCGGCGGGCGGAGTTTCGCCGATTACCTCTCCACGACCTCGGCTTGTGACTTCCTCACCCTCCGGGGCATCGAAGCGCAGGTGCCTCCGGTCCTCGTCTGCGGCGTGCTCGGGGAGCATTTTGGCTGCACACAGGACCTGGTGAACTATTGGCGTCGCGATCTAGGGTGACGCCATGTCGATTGATGAAGACGTCCTGTTCGATGAGCCCCATGCCCTGAGGGCACATGAGACCGAAGGGACGCCGGGGGAGAGCCACGACAGAGGCATCGAGCAGGTGGTGCGGTGGTTCCGGAGCCATACGGACTTGGAAGGACGGTTCTCTTCCGTACTCAGACAGGCCCTGGACGAGGTGCTGGACGGGCAGAGAACCGGAAGGTATGACGTCAACGACCTTGAGAAGACCGAGAAGACCTACTTGGGAACGAAGGTCGAGATCGTTTGCCGGGCAGCGTTCGACTTGCCCGTCGGCAAGGAAATGGACTACCGGATCGGTACTCAGGAGGTGGATGCAAAGTTTTCCCTGGAAGGGACTCGGCGAGCAAATTGGATGATCCCGCGGGAAGCCATGGGGCACCTCTGCCTTCTGATGTCGGCCAACGACAGGGAGTCAACCTTCAGGGTCGGTCTGGTGCGGATCTCCGAAGATATTCTGACACGTGGTGGGAATCAGGACGGAAAACGCTCGATCTCTTCTTTTGGACGGCGTCATATAAAGTGGCTGTTCGAAAAGGGGAAGCTTAAGAGCAACCTTCTGTTGGGGCTCGACCAGGCCACCCGTACAGCTCTGAAGCAGGTCCCGGTCGGACAGAACCGCGTGGATCAGCTCTTCAGGCACGTTCACGGTCGCATTATCGACAGGAATACGGTGGTGACGGTCGCAAAACAGTTGGATGCCCCAAAGCGCGTCAGGGACGCGAGACGGAGGCTCGCTTCGGAAGGAGTAGTCATCCTGGGACACCAGAAAGACAGCCCCCAGGTAGCCAGGGCACTCGACCTCCCGATACCTGACAAGGGAACCTGGATCGCGACTCGACTGGTTCCTGCTCCGCCTGTCGGCGACCGCAGACCCCGGGTTTGGATCGGTGACACCGCGTACGTCACGGCGAGGCCGGACGAGGCACTCTGTCCGGCACCCGTCATCGACTACTGAGCGCTCAAGATGTAGGGCTTGATCTGTCGAGCGATCGCCTCGGCGAGGACCGTCGGAACGGCGTTACCGATCTGCTTCGCAATCTGGATCTTCGTACCGCACCACTGATATGTGTCCGGGAAGGTCTGGAGCAGAGCAGCTTCGCGATGTGTGATGGGGCGATCCACGCGATAGCCGTCGGGGCCGGGCTCCCACTGAGGATGCAGATATTGCCCCTTCTCGGGCTTGTAGAACTCGGTTCGGATGGTGAGCGACGGCTCGTCCCATCGCATTCGTCCCATGACGTCGGTGGTTCCGGTGGGCTTGTTCTTCCAGCAGTTGGGAAGCAGATCTTCCGGCAGATCGAACCGTCCTCCACCGGGCGGGATATGGGCATAGCGGAGCAACGAGACTTCGGTGGGCGTCCGCCCGATGTGCAGATCCTCGCTCTTGTAGATACCCGGCACTGTTTGACCGAAGAATGTCACCTTCGACTCGGGAAGCGACTTGACGGCCGGCATGTCGAGGAGTTGTTTGCCGCCGAAGGCATCGCGGACCGTGCGCCATCTCTTCAGCCCCAGCGGGTTTCCTTGTCCGTGCGTGGGTTCCGGAAGCGGAATCTTTCCGATGCGGGACCCGATCACGATCGTGCGCTTTCGGCGCTGAGGGGCACCGTAGTCCGCGGCCATCAGCAGGCCGTAGGAGAGTTCGTACCCTTCCAGAAGGCCGCCGGGGCGCACCTCTGCCTGAAGCAGCGCGAACTCGGACGACTTGAGGAATCGATCGACGTTCTCGATTACGAAGACCTTGGGGCGGGCGTGCCTGACGAAGCGGATGTACTCCTTCCATAGCTTGTTGCGCGGGTCGTTCACATCTCTGGTCCCCAAGTTCGAAAAGCCCTGGCACGGTGGGCCGCCGATGATCACGTCAGCCCTGGGGATCTCGCTGTCCTTGATGTCTTGGATATCCCCCCAATGCATGTGGGACTCACCAAAGTTGGCGGCATAGGTAGCCGCCGCATGAAGATCCCATTCAACCGCCATGACCGATTTGTACCCTTTTGCGGCGACAAAGCCGGATGTCATGCCGCCGCAGCCTGCGAACAGGTCGATCATGGAGATGCGCTTAGCCATGCTGGACAGGTTAATCCCAGGGACTGACAGTCGGCCTTGATGGGCGTGGTGAGATTGAGCGCGCCGAGGCCGTTGGGTCGTTCACCTGGGGCGGCAGGGGGCGAGTCGTGCGATGTCAGAGGGTCGCAACGTAGGTGCGCAGCTCGTCGTAGTCACGGACTCGCCGCTGGTCGAGCAGACGCTTGAAGGTGTCGCGCATCTCGAGCGTGGCTTTGTGCTTCGTTCCGGAGCAGTACTCGTCTATCGCATCGCAGAGGGCCGGTAGGTGCAGGTGGTAGACGCAATCGACATCACCTGAGCCGCGCCCGAGGATTGCGAGCATGGACGGGCGGGGCTCCATGGTCACTGCGGCGAAGTGCGGCATGCGACCTCGACGCAGTGCAGCCATCTTCGCGCCCTGGCTCCTGCAGTCCTGTGCTCTGTCGGTTCGAAGGGTCCACTTCAGTGAGAAGCCGGCCACAAGGTGTCGTCGCTGCGTTGCTTCGTCGTCGCTGTTGGGCAGTTTCCGTGAGACGGTGACGTCGAGCTTGAGCAGCGACTCTTCGCCCATGAGGTTGAGGAGTTCGCGACGGCGGTGGTCGGCCAGGTCGATCTGTTCGCGGATCTTGCTCAGGTGTCCCACGACCTTGTCGAGCACTTCTTCATCGAGGCCCGCACGTACCGAGTACTTCTCCAGTTCGTTGACAGCCTGTGCTACCTCTTGGCCGAGGTCGCCTCGCAATTCTCGTACAGCGCCGAGGTGGGTAAACTGTTCGAACTCGGAAAATGCTTTCTCCGGATCTACGATCAGGTGTGGCGCCTTCTCCTCCAAGGCGCTCTTGAGGTCCGCAGACAGCAGGAGCGTCATGAGTTCGCCGACTTTCTTACCCTCGCGCTCTTCTGGAAGGGCTGCATCGATGGAGACTCCCATGGCCTCGAAGAAGAGTTTTCCCAACTTAACACTACCGTCGGATCCGGCGTCGGATGTGTTGGGCCTTCCGTCGCGGTATCCGCATAGTGAGCTGACAAATGAGGCAGGCATGCGTGCTCCAATAGGGAAAGTAAATTCGATTCAGAGTGCGGTGCGGGCAGGGTCACCTGGTAATCTTGCGTGGCAACTCGCTTCGATGGGACCAGATGTCGGTTACGGTTGCAGCAATTTCGTCCGGCAACTCGTGCTCCCAGAAGCGAAGGACGATCCAGCCTTGCGACTTCAAGTGCTCTGTTGTTTCCTGGTCGCGGGTCGCGTTCTTGGACAGCTTTGAACGCCACCATTCCGAGTTGGATTTCGGATGTGTTGCATGCTCTGGGCAGCCGTGCCAGAAGCAGCCGTCGAGGAAAACTGCGATCTTCGCTCGACTGAACGCGATATCGATGGTTCGGCGTGGCATTCCCGGCACGGGGAAATTGACCCTGTAGCGCAATCCCATGGCGTGAAGCAGCTTACGCACTGCCACTTCGGGCGCTGTATCGCGCGAGCCCTGCTTGCTCATCCGGGCGGAGACGCTGGGGGAGGACGGGACGGCACCATGCACAGGGTCATTCTGCCGGCGTGTTCGTCGCGTTGGTGAAGGGTGGGCGGCCTGCTCCTGCCAAGCCGTCATCGAGCTACTGTGAGCGGATCACGGGCGGACCGTCACTGGCTCAGTGCAGCGTCGAGGTACGCCTGTACCGGGCTGAAGAGGCCATACGGCACATATTCGGCGATCTGTGCATGTCGGACCCACTCGACCTTGTCCAGCTCTTCGTCGTCCGCGACATAGGGAGTTCCGGACTCCACGGCGCAGGCCACGTACGACATGCTTCGGCCGGTCTTGGGGTGGACCCGTTCCCCGAGGAGCTTGAGCGCGGTGACGTGCATGCCGACTTCTTCGAGGGTCTCGCGAACAGCCGCTTGCTCGGGGCTCTCGGGCGGCTCGATCTCGCCTGCCGGGAACTGCCACGAAAGCTGGCCTTCCGAGACCCGACGACGGACCATGAGAACACAGCCGTCCCGGGTCACGATGGCGGCTGCGATGCCCGGTCGCTCTTCTTCTGTGTGTTCGGTCATGCGTCTTCCTCCAATGCTGCCAGGATCGGCCGATAGATCATGGCGGTGGGGATGAAGCGGCCCACCGCATCTTTCGATACCCAGGTCACGTCCACGTTCTCGATCACATCACAGTTCGTTGCCTCCCCTGCCAGGTACTCGCAGAGGAAGTACAGGCAGTGGACGCCGGTCACCGGGTGCACTCGCTCGCCCAAGCTTCGCCGCACTGCGCAGTGCACACCTGTCTCGTTCAACGTCTCGCGGAGCATTGCAGCCTCCGCTCCGACTCCGGGCTTGATGACACCGGCGGGGAACTGCCACGTGATCCCGGATGCATCGTCGCCGCGACGGCAGACCAGAAGCACCTCCTCGTCGCGGACGACGACTGCAATCGCGACGCGCAGGGCCTGTGGTCGTGCTCCTGTGACTTCCCTGCTCTCGTTGCTGGAACTCGCGACCAGCAGAGCGAACCGCTGTCGAGCCGTGGCAGGCGCGCTCTCGAGAACGGCATCGAGGAGTTGCTGCATCTCGGTACGCGGCACCACGTCCGGGTCGGAGTGCCAGGTGGCGACCGTTCGCGGCGAGATGCCCATGCGGCTGGCAAAGGCCTCGTGGGTCAGACGAAGAGCGGCCTGGAGCATACACGCACGGTGGCCGTTCCAAACGTCGATCACTTCCATCGCGGAGCCTCACGGATCGGGGCGACAAGGTGCACGGTTGATGTGCCGAAACTGCACGCTCGTTGCACTGGCAGTTCATGGTGAGGAGAGGCATCGACCGGTTGACTCTCGGGTGTGTCAATCGAGACCCCGCGATCCGCCTCGCGTACGTCGGCGTGGCCAGCATGCAGCCGTCCGGACATCGTAGGCACAGACCCATGCGGGATCGGCGTGTTCACGGGTGTTCAAGATGCCTTGGCGAGATCAAGCCGCGAGAACCTTCGATACCGCCGTCCGGTTGGGATGTCGTGGCAAGCCCCCGGACGGCGACCGGGCCCGTGAGCCACCTGGCGAGCGCAGGCCAGCAACCCGCAAGCGAGCCATCGAGGGAGCGAAGGTGTCCGAAAGACGGCAGGGTATGGCCGGTCACCGCTCTCGTCCCTGCGGAAGCGGAGCTGCGAGACGGAGTCGAGTACCTCGTGGGGCGATTCTAGTGGGCCTCCCAGGGCTATTCACGGAACGCAGCCACCTACTTGCTCCTCGTTTCCTGCTGCCCCTGACGCGGGCGCTCCAGTGCCGTGTCTGTCGCAGGGAGAGGGCGGCTGTTCGTCCCCCCGGGGGGCGACAGTGCGGTTGAGTGCCTTCATGCGACTGTCGGATCGCCCTACAAGAAGGGTGGGTAATCATCGACCTCCGGGGCTCAACTACCGGCGGAATTAAGGGCCTTCGAGCGCCTGTAACCTCTGTCCCTGGCGTTCTGAACAACCGTCACATGACCCTCGGAAGAGATGAGAAGGGAACCATGGCGCAGGAACAGGAACAGGAACAGAAGGTGGAGCGCACGCTTGTGCTCCTCAAGCCCGACGCGCTCGTGCGGGGCTTCGCCGGAAGGATCATCGCCAGGTTCGAGGATGCGGCGCTCAAGATCGTCGGCGTCAAGATGAAGCAGATGGATGCCGAGTTCACCCGGCGCCACTACTTCGACCTCGAAGACCGACTGGGCCCCGAGGTCTACGAGTTCACTGCCCGGTTCATGCAGCAGGGACCGGTCATCGCGCTGGTGCTCGAAGGCTTCGACGCCATCGCCACCGTACGCAAGATCGTGGGCAGCACGTACCCGAACGAGGCTCCGGCCGGCACGATTCGTGGTGACTTCTCGCACTACAGCAGGGGAGCCAGCATCGCGTCCGGCAAGGCGGTCGCCAACCTCGTGCACGCCTCCGGCAATGAGGAGGAGGCCCAGCAGGAAGTGGAGCTGTGGTTCGACAAGAACGAGCTGCACGACTATCGAACGCTGGCAGAGATCTACACCTACTGAGCATGGCGACGTCACCCTCCGCGCTTCCACGCGTTGAGCACTACCTGGCACCACCGTTAGCAGAGAGGGCACCATGACCAACCAGACCCGCGCCGCCTCTGTCCAGGAGCTGGAAACCACCTTCCAGCAGGAGCTGGCGAGCGACCGATGGGCGGCAGCGGAGAGCGCCTATGCCCTGGCCTCTCGATACCGGGAGGAGGGCGACTGGGAGAAGTCCCGTGAGTGGGTGAAGCAGTGCCTCCAGCTCCTAAAAGGCCTGTCCACCGACACGATGGAGCAGGTCGCCACTACTCGCACGTCGGTCGGCGGCGTCGCACTACCGAACTACCTTCACGAGGGCGTTGTGCGTGAGCGGTTCGGTGAACTCGCCTGACCCTCCGTGCACCACTCAGGCGGCGGTGCGCGCAGCCCGCTGTCCGCACCGCCGCCGTACAACCTCAGATCGCACTCCGTACCGAACCAGCCACTGCCGTCTGCGCAGGTTCGGGCGGGTCAGCCATGCCTGAAGAAGGGATCAGACCGTTGCCCCTGGAGATCGAGATGCGCGCCCGATTCGACGAGGCGGTTCACGACCGGCTCAGCGCCCGGCTGGAGCAGGAGGGCACCGACCTGGGCCGCGACGACAAACACATCCACTTCTACGTCCTGCCGGACAAGCTCCTGAAGGTCACCGACAATACCGCCGCCGGGACGGCGAAGATCACGCTCAAGCACAGCAAGATCGGCCAGGGCGTCGCGTTCCCCGAGACGGAGATCGCCATCGGTCCCGAGGACGTGTCCGCGGCAGTGAGGGTCTTCAACGCACTGGGCTTCGAGCCGCAGATGCATCAAGCGTTCAACAGGCGTCACAACTACCGCTTCCGAGGCGTGGAGATCGCCGTCAAGTGGAGCGAGGCATGGGGGCATCACGCCGAGTTCGAAGTGCTGCTGGACGACAACGCGAGTGACGCCGCACGGCGGGAGGCGACTGACCGTATTTTCGCCGTGGCCAAAGAGCTGGGGGTCACGTTGATGACCGAGCAGGAGCTCGCCGATTTCACCGCTGCGTTCGAGGCTGGGCAGGCCGGCAATGCCGCCCCTGCAGAGGTCGAGCACCAGGGCTGACCGTCATCCGTCTTTCCGAGGAACTCAGGGGGTAGGCCCGATGAGCACCACCCCGCCGGCCGACAGCCTGGTCGAGCTGGCTGCACGTAGGCAGCTTCCGCATCACCAGTTCATGGATCACGCCACTGTGGGATGGATCGAGGCCAACCGGCCGGACTTCCCGGACGCTCCGGTGTACCGGTTGCGGGCCGCCTCTAAGCAACTCCTCTACCGGTCGGCCATCCCCGTTTCCTGGATGGCCGAGCCGGCACTCGTCGACTCACTGCACGGAATGCGCCACGCCATACGGACCGCCGCGCTGGCCGCGCTCCTCGCGGAAGCAACCAGCCTCTCCGAGGAGGACATGACCACGCTGATCGTGGCAGCAGCGGTCCACGACTGCCGCCGTCTGCACGACAAGAACGACCCCGGCCACGGGGCCCGGGCCGCGCTATGGCTCACGGACAACGCCGATGCCGTGTGGGCGCACTTCCATCTGACCGCCACTCCCCGACACATCGTGGCCACGGCGACCGCCGTGCGCCTGCACGACGTGCCATACGCGGCCTTCACTGGAGACGACAGGATGGACCACTCCCGGGCCGAGGCGATCACCGACCTGCTCAAGGCAGCCGACGCCCTCGACCGCTACCGGCAGCCGAAACTGTCCTGGTGGCCGGACGGCGCATTGGTGCGCACCACAGCCTTCGAGGCACTGCGGGCCGTGGCATTCGAACTCGTCGTGGCTTCGGAGACAGCACACCTTGCCGGTCTCGACAACGCGGACTCCGTGTTCAAGGCACTGGAGCAGCGGGGGTTACTCAACTGATGGACGTCCGTGACGGCTACCACCTGTGGGCCGACGCCCACGCCTTCTTCGACTCACCGCTGATCTCCAGTACCCCCGACCACACCAACCCTCTGGGGCGACAGTCCGCCGCGTGGGAGACACGGCTGGCACAGGGCACGCCGAACGGTGCCCTGTTGCGGGGCAATACCCTGTTCGATGCCCTCACCAGCACCGGACCGCTGTACCTGCTGCATGTCACCCACGCACTCGAAGAGATCAGCGAGCAGGGCTTCCTCTACCCCTCCGGGGGTTGCCTGGTCGGCAGCATCTACTGCGCGCCGCTGATCGCGGACGGCAGCGGTTTTCGCATGCACAACCTGGCCGAGTACGTCCTGACCAAGGAAGCACCGGCCTTCGTGGCCAAAGTCGGGCCGTCCGGCCGGACACCGGCCCCGCTGATCTTCGAGATCACCCGCCCGCGGCGCGCCTACCGCGGACTCGCAGGAGTCGACTACCTGCGCCTCGGCTCGATCCACCTGAGCATCTACACACACCTCGAATACCTGCTGTCCACCGCCGAGAGGTACGAGCTCCGCGAGACCGTCGTGAGCCGCGTCAAGAACTCCACTACCTTCCTCGCGCTCGCGGCGGCAATCGTCTACGAGGGTGCCGTCGTCGCTCCGTCCGTGTTCCTGGAGATGTTGGACGAGGTGATCCCCCGCTTGCCGATCCTCGGATACCTGTACTTCGAGGCCTTCGCCGAATACCTGATGCTCCACTCCACCAGCGAACGCACTCAGAGGCTGGCGGCCCGAGGGGAATTCAACAACTGGCTCTACAAAGATATGCTATTCGCCACCCTCGGCATGGCCGGCAAGTTCGACTTGGCGAAGTTCCGGCCGCCTCCGGATCGCTTCGAGCAATTCCTGAAGCGAGTCGACGCCTCGGTGGATGCCATGGATGCCCGAGCGTATCTCCGCGACCGGATCAGCTACCTCGTTGCAGCCCGACTGTTCACAGCCCGCCAGGTGCCGGATGCCTGGCACCACACTCGCTGGGAGTTCGACGGCCTCGCCGCCCACCTGGGACCGCTCCTCGGACACCTGATCCACCGAGAGTTGCGGACCTTCGGGCGCTATCCGGATTTCTATTTCTACTTCGACCAGCACAAGGCGCTTCAGGCGTGGAACTACTGGAACCACATGGACATCTTCGCGCCCTTCAACGGCACGATGCCCAAGGGCGAGGTCGGTATCAATCCGGCCTATCCCGACCTCGAGTACTGCGTCTGGCGGGCCGAGCAGGACGACACCGGCCGCGTCCACCCCGTTGAGCAACTGAACCTGACCATCGCACCGCGTCTCGTGGACATCAAATACACGCTCATGCGCAACAACAAGTGGCCGCTACCCGAGCCCTCAGTCGGCTGACTTTCACAGGGAGCCCGTATGACTGCGCACGTCTCCGCCCCCTCGCTCGATGTCCTGGCCCAGCAGATCGCGGCCCTCCTCGCAGAGCCCTCGACCGCCCATGGTCTCGCCCGCACGTTGCGGGCCGTGGCCAAGGAGATCGATATCAGCCGGTACCACCGCACCAGCAGCCGGGCGTGGCCGAACGCACGCATCGATGCAGCCCCGGAAAGAGTCCAGATCGGAGGTGGCGCCCACCGGATCGACGGCTTCTACAACATCGACGCCGTGCCGCCCGCCGATCTGCTCTGGGACGTGCGCGAGGGCATCCCGCTACAGGACAGCACCGTCCGATTCATGTTCTCGGAGCACTTCCTGGAGCACATCGACTACCCGAAGTCCGCCAAGCAGTACGCCCGAGAGGCACACCGTGTGCTCGCCCCGGGCGGCCGGCTCGTCACCGGTGTCCCCGACGCTGCGTTCGTACTCCGTCACTACCCGGACAATCCGACCCTCTCCGAGGAGATGGTCGAGCGGTGGTACGCCAAACGTGACTGCCTCGGTGACCTCAACACCTTCCTGGACCTGATCAACTACGTCTTCCGCGACCAGGACGACGACCCCGCATACACGCCTCACCTCTGGGCGTACGACTTGGAGAAGCTGACGCAGATGTTCACCGAGGCAGGCTTTGAAACCGTTGGGCCGTGGGCGTTCGACGCCGCCATTGGAAACCCCAAGCGGCAGTGGGGGAGCGTCTACGTCATCGCTACGAAGTAACCGCCTGGCGCACATGGTCAGCCGCCCCGATAAGTGGCCGTGGGGCCACCCCTTTCCTAGACATTGTCGTGCTTCCGCGGCCCGCCTAAATGGTGCCTCCGCATGTTCCCGCGTCGGCTGACACCGATGGGCCCCCTGGTCGGCCTTGACCTACCCTGACCCGGACCGCACCGGCACTGGACAGAAGCGTGCAGGCGCCGGAAGCGGACCACAGACCGGAGTCGCACAGAGGGTTGTCAGTGGGGTGGGAGCACGCCGGGCCAAGGCGACGCGATCACATGGGCTTCAAGCTCCGTGGCAGATGTCGTAGCTCTCAGCAGAGCCGCACCAGCACCCCGCACCCTTCCCCGGAGGCCAGGCCACCGCCCGCCCCCGGGCCGCCAGGGTCGTCGCGTACTGGGGGAGCAGGGTGGGGTCGGTCGGGGACGTGGCTTCCGAGGCGGCGAAGGCTTCGTAGGACGGGACCGTGCCCGTCACGATGCCGAGGTTGGCCGTGCCGGAGGAGGCGAGTTCCCGGAGGGAGGACTCTATGGTCCTCAGGTGTTCGGTGTGGGACGGGTACTCCGTGGACAGGGTCGGGTACGTCGTGAGGAGTTCCTCCAGTTCCGGGGCCGGCCAGTGCAGGACCGCCACCGGGAACGGGCGGGACAGGGCCTGGCGGTAGGCGCCCAGTTCCGCGCGCAGGCGGGAGATCTCCGCCGCCAGCTCCGCCGGGTTGTCCGAGCCCAGCGACCACACCCGTTTCGGGTCGTGGAGTTCGTCCAGGGACACCGGGGCCGTGTGCAGGGTGTCCGCCAGCTCGTCCCAGTCGTCGTGCGGCAGGCCCAGCATGCGGCGGACGCGGTGGCGGCCGTAGAGGAGGGGGTGGGTGGAGGGGAGGGGCTCCTGCGCCGGGCCGGGGACCAGCAGGCGGACTCCCTCCGTGAACGTCTCCGCCGCCGCCTCCAGCTCGTCGTGCGACTCCAGGGCCTCCGCCGCGATCACCCACGGCGCCGGGTCCCGGGGGGCCGCCGTGCGGATGCCCTCGATGATCGCCCTCGCCTCGGCCTCGTGGCCGTACTCCCACAGGTTCGACGCCTTCAGGGCGCGTACCAGGGCAGGGCGGGCCAGGTCCGCGGCGGAGGACAGCAGGCGGTCGTAGAGCGTGGTGGCCGCGGGGCGGTCGCCGGACAGCTCCAGGTGGGCCGCCGCCCGCAGGAGGAGGGTTTCGGCGTCCTCCGGGTACAGGCCGGCGGTCCGCTCCAGGCGTGCCGCTTCGGCGGTGTGGTCGACAATCTCGGCAGGCGTGTCGGGGCGCATGGGGGACACCGTACTGCCGGGGCGGGACAAAAGTGAGGCGCGGAGGGTCCCGGGGAGGGGGGCCACCCCGTCCGTGCGGCCATCCGGCGCCTGCCTGGATCCCTTCGGTGCGGACGGCTTCGGGCGGAGCCGGCGTGCGGAAGACGGGCGCGCTCGGCGGGCGCCCGGTCGGCCGAGGTGCGGATCCACGGCGGGCCCGCCCGTGCCCCCGGCCGACGCCTGGGTGACGGTCACCGGGACCCGGCACCCCGGCGGGATGCCGGGCACCGCGTCCGCGTTGGTCGCGCCGGACGCCCGTACGGTCACGACGGTGCCCCGGCCCGCGAACGGCTACCGGGACGCCCTGCCCCCGGGAGGGGCCGTCACACGGTGAGGGGCCGTCACGCGGTGACGCCGTCGATCTGGAGCGTCTGCACCGACTTCGCCGCGAACGGGACGGCCACCGTCTTGCCGTTCAGGCGGATGTCCGTGTGGGGCGTGTAGCGCTCGCCGCCCGTCGTGACCGTGTTCCAGCGGGGGACCAGGCCGCCGGAGCCGCCGGTGACGGCGGAGAAGCGGGACAGGTCGAAGGTCAGGGTCTGGGCGGCGGCGGAGGTGTTCGCGGCGACGATCACCAGGCGTTTCGCCGGGCGGTCCAGGGCGGCGGCGGCATGGCTCACCCCGGTGTCCAGGATCGTCATGCCGGGGCGGATGTGCCGGGTGAACTGGGCCAGGACGTAGTACTTCGTCTGCACCGCGCCCGGCTGCCGCGTGTCCGGGTCGTAGGCGATCGCCGCCCAGCCCGCGCTCGGGTCCATCACCTGCCAGTACACCCAGGCCGTGGGGTGCAGCCAGCGGAAGTCGTACAGGAGGTTGCCCGCCGTGGTCAGGCCGGTGGCGTCGCTGTCGCCGGTCTCCGAGTTCCACAGCGCCTTGCGGGCCGTGGTCACCACGTCCGTGTACAGCAGGTCCCGGCGGCCACCGGAGCCCTGGTAGCCGTGCACGTTGACCCGGTCGACGTACCCCTTGGCCGTGGCGGAGAAGGAGTTCCAGGTGGTGCGGGCCAGGTCGTAGCTCGTCTCGTCGGACGCGGCGATCCGGGTGCCGGTCAGGCCGCGCTTGTCCAACTCGTCGCGCAGATACGGCAGTACGGCCGCCTGGGTGGCCGCGTCGATGTGGCAGCCCTCCTGGGTGCCGGTCGCGGTCCACCAGGACGAGGAGGGCTCGTTGAAGGGCTCCACCGTCGCGAAGGTCACGCCCCAGTGCTGCCGGGCGTACAGGGCGACGGCGGCGAGGTGGGCGGCGTGCCGGCGGTGGTTCCAGGACTGGAGGTTGTCGCCGCCGTCGGCCGCGCCGGACGGGTTGTGGTTGGAACACATCCACCACATCGGCGAGTTGGCGAACAGTTCCGAGACCGCGCCGCGCTGGGCCGCCTTGACGAGCATGGCCCGCTGGGCGGCGTCCGCCGTCCACTTCCAGGCCGCGGAGGCGGGGTCCTCGTTCGTCCAGTCCTGCCAGTAGCCCTCGATCTGCTTGAAGGACGGGATGTTCGGGGAGACGGCCATCGACGCGCCGCCCACGCTGTTCCAGCCGCACGCGCCCAGGTTGTAGCGGGCGATGTTCAGCCCGAGGCCGGGCAGCGAGGTGCCGTTGTACGTCGTGTTCCGGGTGGTGAAGAAGATGTCGGCGAAGTCGTCCCGCGTGCCGAAGACGTTCGCCCACCAGGCCAGGGAGGTGCCCCAGCCCTCCCACGTGCCATACGAGGCCGACGGGTCGACCGGGATCGTCGCGTCCGCCCGGGCCGTGCCCGTGGCGAGCGTGCTGCCGAGCAGGCCGCCGCCCGCGGCGGCCAGCAGTGTTCTGCGTCGGATCATGGGTGCGTTCGCTGCCTCTCCATGCGACTGCGGCACCGCGCTCCCGCGAGCGGTGCCGGCTCGTCCCCCTCGGCATGCCAACAGGAAGCATCGGGGCTGCCGGACGGCGTTGTCGAGGGTTGTGACGGCCCTTTCTCAAACCCGTTGAGAAAGCCGCGGGTACGGCGAGCCGGTCCGCTGCCTCACCCCGGCCGCCCGCACACCCGGGTCCGCCTCTCGCCATCGGCTGGTGGTCCGGGCGCACCCGGTGTGCGCGCGGCCCGGGTGCGCCCCCTCGGCGGTGTCACGCGGTCTCGCGCAGCACCAGCACGCCCGCCGCGCCCGCCACCGCCAGCCCCGCCGACACCAGCAGGGCGATGTCCGCGCCCCGGGCCAGGTCCCCGGCCGAGGTGACGAGGGCGATGGTGAGGGCCACGCCCGCGCAGGAGCCGATGTAGCGGAAGGTCTGCTGGGCGCCGGAGCCCATCGCGGCCCGCTCGCGCGGCACCGACTCCACGGCGAGCAGCGGCAGCGCCCCGTTGAGCAGCCCGCTGCCGACCCCGCCGACGATCAGGCCGGGCAGCAGCCGGGGCCAGGAACCGGCGCCCACGGCACCGAGCATCGTCAGTACGGCGACCGCGTGCAGGGTGAAGCCCAGGGCGAGCTGGGTGCGCGGGGCGAGCCGGCCCGACAGGTGCCGGACCTGGAGGGCGACGGTGAAGCTCAGCCCGGCCCAGAGCAGGAACATCCAGGCCGTGGCCAGGGGCGAGAGGCCCAGCGCCCGCTGGAGCAGCGCCGGCAGATAACTGAACAGGCCGATCACGGCGAGGCCGGTGAACAGGCCGCCCGCGGAGGAGGCCAGGAAGCGGGGCCGGCGCAGCAGCCCGAGGTCGATCATCGGGGTGGCGGCCCGGCGCTCCACCGCGACGAAGGCGGCGACGAGCAGCACGGCCGCCGCGAGCAGCAGGCCGACCGGGGCGCGCAGCCAGCCGTCCCGGCCCAGGGTGAGGGCCGCGACCAGGGCGGCGAGCGCCACGCCGAAGGTGAGGGCGCCGAGCACGTCCGGCCGGCCGCCGCGCGGGGCGCGGGACTCGGCCAGGGCCCGGGTGCCGAGCGCGGCCACGACGAGGGCGGCGGCGCCCAGCAGGCCGTAGGCGAGCCGCCAGCCCGGCAGGGCGCCCGCGAGCAGCGGGCCGAGGGCTATGCCGCCGCTGACGAAGGCGCCCCACACCCCGGTGGCGTGCAGCCGGCCGCGCGGGCTCGGGAAGGCGTGCACGATCAGGCCGAGCGCGCTGGCCAGCAGGGCCGCGCTGGCCGCGCCCTGGGCGATGCGGGCGAGGGTGAACTGCCAGGTCGACGTGGCGAGCGCGCCGAGGGCGCTGGTCAGGCCGAGGCCCAGGGTGCCGGCGAGGAAGATCCGGCGGCGGCCGTGGTCGTCGGCGAGGCTGCCGGCCACCAGCAGCAGGGCGGCGAGGCCGAGCGGGGTGCCGTTGAGCAGCCAGGCCTGGGCGGTGAGCGGGGTGTCCAGGTCGTGCGCGGTGTCCGGCAGCGTGACCATCGGCGCCGTGTACGCCATGAGGGCCACGGCGGTCGCGGCGCTGGTCAGGGCGAGGGTGGCACGGGGGCGGGCGGGGGCGTCACCGGGGGCGGTGCCGGGGACGGCGGTGGTGGCGGAATCGGGCCGGGGCATGGCCTGTCGTGTCCTTCCGGGGCCCCGCGGTCCGTCCGATCCGGTCCGGTGGGGCCCATGCGCCTAGGTTCGGTCAATGAATCAACCTGGTCGCCGTCACCGTAGCACTGCCGGTTCGATCACTGAACCGATTCGCTGTGCGCGGTTACAGTGGACGGCATGGCACTGGGCAAGGACTACGCGACGCAGGAGTGCTCGATCGCCCGTGCGCTGGAGATCGTCGGTGAGCGCTGGACGCTGCTCGTCGTGCGCGACGCGATCTACGGCGTCCGGCGCTACAACGACTTCCTCGTCCACCTCGGCATCCCGCGCGCCGTCCTCTCGGACCGGCTGCGGACCCTCACCGAGCAGGGCATCCTCGAGAAGCGCCGGTACCAGGAGAACCCGCCGCGCGACGAGTACGTCGTCACCGAGCGCGGTACCGCCCTGTGGCCCGCGCTGCGCGCCCTGAGCCAGTGGGGGCGCGAGCACGCCGACGCCGGCCGGCTCAGGTCCTTCCGGCACGCGGACTGCGGCGGTGACATCGGGCCGTACGGGACGTGCGCCGACTGCGGAACCGCCGTGCCGGTCGCCGACGTCGTCATGGTGCCGGGGCCCGAGCTGGACACCGCCCCGCGCGACCCGGTCAGCAGGGCGCTGGCGCGGCCGAAGCGGCTGCTGGAGCCCCTGGAGACCGAACCGGCGCCCGTGGCACACTGACGGCAGTACGCAGGAGAGAGGGGGGAGTCGTGATGCGCGGCCGTGCCGTCGTCGTCCCGCGTCCCCTCGCCTTCCTGCTGTTCGTGGCGCAGCTGCTGCTGCTCCAGACCGCCCTCCCCGGCAGCGGCGCCCTCACCACCGCCGTCGCCCTCGCCGCGACCGCCACCGCCGCCGCGGCACTCGCCGTCCACGCCCTGCCGGCCGCGCGGCGCGTGCCCGCCGTGCCCCCGACCCGGGTGCGCACGGCGATCCGCGACCGGGCCCGCCGTACGGCCTTCCTGCCCCAGCGCGACCCCGACGCACCCGGCAGGCGGCGGCCCAGGGCCCCCGGACACGCCGGCCCGGCGACGACCGCCGCGTAGGGCACCTCCGCGCATCCGCACACGCGAGATCCGCACGTCCGCATGCCCGTACGTCCGCATGCCCCGACGTCCGCATGCCCGTAGGCCCGCGCGTCCGCCGACGCGTGCCCCCGCGCGGCTCGTTTCGCCGATTCCCGCCGAATCACCCCGATTCCCGGCCGTTTCCGGCACGACGAGACCCCCGGAGGGCTCATCCATGTCCGTCTTCGCCCGTCTGGTCGAGCACCTCGCCGACCTGCTGACCCCGCTCTTCCACGCCTCCGCGACAGCCGCCGCGATCGTCCTGTTCACCGCGCTGGTACGACTCCTCGTCCACCCGCTGTCCCGGGCCGCCGCCCGCGGCCGGCGCGCCCGTGCCGCGCTCCAGCCGAGGATCGACGCGCTGCGCGCCCGGCACGCCCGCGACCCCGAGCGGCTCCAGCGGGCGGTGCGGGAACTGCACGCGCGGGAGAAGGTCTCCCCGCTCTCCGGCTGCCTGCCCGGACTGCTCCAGCTGCCCGCCTTCTTCCTCCTCTTCCACCTCTTCTCCAGCGGCACGATCGGCGGCGAGGCCAACTCCCTGCTCGGCCATCGGCTGTTCGCGGCACCGCTCGGCGGCCGCTGGGCCGACGCGCTCGCCGACGGCGGGGTGTTCGGCCCGGCCGGAGGCGTCTACCTCGGCCTGTTCGCCCTCGTCGCGGCCGTCGCCACCGTCAACTACCGGCGCGCCCGCCGCATGACGGCCGGACAGCCGGCCCCCGCGGCCGGCGGCGAGCAGGTGCCCGGACTCGCCGCGGTCACCCGGGTGACCCCGTTCCTGTCCTTCTTCACCCTCGTCACGGTGGCGGTCGTCCCGCTGGCCGCCGCGCTGTACGTCGTCACCAGCACGGCGTGGAGCGCGGCGGAGCAGTCCCTGCTGTACCGCTGAGCGGTACCGGGCGTCCCGGTTACGGTCCAGTACCTGAACAGGGTCTTGCGGAGTGGACGGGGGAATTGGAGGATCGGCCAGTCCTCCGATGGCTGCACCCGTCGGCGGGCGCCCGCTATCGAGGGAGATGGTGACCGTGAAGCTGCTGCGAGTCGGTACGGCCGGGGCCGAGCGCCCCGCACTGCTCGACGCCGAGGGGACCCTCCGGGACCTGTCGGGCCTCGTGGACGACATCGACGGCGCGCTCCTCGCCGACGAGGACGCGCTCGGCCGGATCCGGGCGGCGGCCGAGTCCGGCGGGCTGCCCGCGCTGGATCCCGCCGGGCTGCGGATCGGTCCCCCGCTCGGCCGGATCGGGAAGGTCGTGTGCATCGGCCTCAACTACCACGACCACGCCCGCGAGACGGGTGCCGCGCCGCCCTCCGAGCCGGTCGTCTTCCTCAAGGCGCCGGACACGGTGATCGGGCCGGACGACACGGTGCTGGTGCCGCGCGGCTCGGTGAAGACCGACTGGGAGGTCGAACTCGCGGTCGTCATCGGCCGTACGGCCCGCTACCTGGACTCGGCCGAGGAGGGGCTCGCACACGTCGCCGGGTACGCGGTGGCGCACGACGTCTCCGAGCGGGAGTTCCAGATCGAGCGGGGCGGGACCTGGGACAAGGGCAAGAACTGCGAGACGTTCAACCCGCTGGGCCCGTGGCTGGTGACGGCCGACGAGATCGCCGACCCGCAGGACCTGTCGCTGCGGCTGTGGGTGAACGGCGAGCTGAAGCAGGACGGCACGACGGCCGAGCAGATCTTCCCCGTGGGCGAGGTCGTGCGCTACCTCAGCCGGTTCATGACCCTGTACCCCGGCGACGTCGTCAACACCGGCACGCCGGCCGGGGTGGCGATGGGAGCGCCCGAGCCGAAGCCGTACCTGCGCGCCGGGGACGTGGTGGAGCTGGAGATCGCCGGGCTCGGCCGGCAGCGGCAGGAGCTGAAGGACGCGTAGCCGCTCCGCCGGGAGCGCCGGGAACCACGACGGCGTCCGTCCCCCGCGCGGGGTCCGGGCCGGTCGCGCGGTTCCCCGCGCCCGCGGGCCGGGCCGGCTACCCCAGCAGCGAGGCCAGCCGGCGCCACTCCTCCCTCGGGAGGACGTCGCCGGTGTCCGCCGTCACCACCTGGAGGGCCACGTGGTCGGCGCCCGCCTTGTGGAAGGCGGTCACGCGCTCGCGGATCCGGTCCTCCTCGCCCCAGGCGAAGACCGCGTCGACGAGCCGGTCGCTGCCGCCCTCGGCGACGTCCGCCTCCGTGAAGCCCAGCCGCAGGAAGTTGTTCGTGTAGTTGGGCAGGCGCAGGTAGTTGGCGAGGTAGGCGCGGGCCGTCTCGCGGGCACGGGCCGGGTCGGACTCCAGGACCACCTTCAGCTCCGGGGCCAGCAGCGGCCGCGCGCCCAGGATCTCCCGGGCCCGCGCGGTGTGTTCGGGCGTGGTCAGGTACGGGATCGCGCCGGCCGCGCGGTCGCGGGACAGCTCCAGCATCCGGGGGCCCAGCGCGGCCAGCACCCGGCGTCCCGCGGGCACGCCCGCCCGGTCCAGCTCGTCCAGGTACTCGACCATCGCCCCGTACGGGCGGCGGTAGTCCTTCACCAGCGGGCCGTGGCTCACCCCGAGGCCCAGCGCGAACCGGCCGGGGTGGGCCGCCTCCAGCTCGGCGAAGCCGGCCGCGGTGGTGGCGGCGTCCCGCTGCCAGATGTTCAGGATGCTGGTGCCCACGACGATGCCCCGGGTGGCGCCGACGAGCGGGGCCACTTGGTCCTCGGAGCTGTTGCCGCCCAGCCAGACCGCGCCGTACCCGAGTTCCTCCAGCTCGGCCGCGGCCTCGTCCAGCTCGCCGCGCCGGGCCGGGTCCTCGGCGCGCAACTCGACGCTCCAGACGCCGTACCGGCCGACGCTCTCCTTCAGTGCGGTGGTCATCGGATGCGATCCCTCCGGTGGTGGACTGTGGCCATGATCGTGGGGCCTTCGTCCGTGCCAACCGGAGGGCGCCCCGGGTTGATTCCCGCCGTTCCCTCAGGCGGCCGAACGGCCGAGGAACCGCTCCAGCGCCTCCACCACCAGCCGGTGGTCCTCCAGCTGGGGCAGACCGGAGACGGTCACCGCGCCGATCACGCCGGCGCCCTCCACCGTCAGCGGGAAGGAGCCGCCGTGCGCCGCGTAGGCGTCCGGGTCGAGGCGGGAGGACTCCTCGAAGGTCGTGCCCTTGGCGCGGAAGCGGGCGCCGACCAGGTAGGACGGGGCGCCGTAGCGCTCCACCACCCGGCGCTTGCGGGCGATCCAGGCGTCGTTGTCCGGGGCGGAGCCCGGCAGGGCGGCGTGGAAGAGCTGCTGGCCGGCGCGGTGGATGTCGACGGCGACCGGCGCCCGGCGCTCGCGGGCCATGTCGACCAGGAGGCAGCCGAGGGCCCAGGCGTCCTCGTGGGTGAACCGCTTCAGGACCAGGCGCCGCTGCTGCGCCTCCAGCTCCTCGACGGTCGGCGGGTTCTCGGGCATCAGAGGGTCACCGTCACCTTCTCGCGGGCGGACCGGCGGGCCGCCTCCAGCACGTCGAGCGCGGCGGCCGCCTCCAGGGCGGTCACCGGGTTGGGGCCGGCGCCGCGCAGGGCGGCGGCGACGGCCGCGTAGTAGGCCGGGTAGTCGCCCGGCAGGGTCGGTACGGGGGTGCCGCCGCCGGTCAGCGGGGACTCCCCGGAGCCGATCCGGCCCCACAGCGACTCGTCCTCGGCGCCCCAGCCGTCGGTGGTGCCGGGCCGGCCGCCCTCGCGCAGCGCCGCCTCCTGCGGGTCCAGGCCGTACTTCACGTAGCCCGCGCGCGAGCCCAGCACCCGGAAGCGGGGGCCGAGCTGGGCGGTCGTCGCGGAGACGTGGAGGTGGGAGCGGACGCCGCTCGCGTGGGTGAGCGCGATGAACGTGTCGTCGTCGGTCTCGGCGCCGGGGCGGCGGATGTCCGTCTCGGCGTAGACCTCGGTGGCCGGGCCGAAGAGGACCAGGGCCTGGTCGACGACGTGGCTGCCGAGGTCGTAGAGCAGACCTCCGATCTCTGCCGGGTCGCCGGACTCGCGCCAGCCGCCCTTGGGCCGCGGACGCCAGCGCTCGAAGCGGGACTCGAAGCGCCAGGCGTCGCCGAGCGCGCCGTCCGCCAGCAGCCCGCGCAGGGTCAGGAAGTCGTTGTCCCAGCGGCGGTTCTGGAAGACCGACAGCAGCAGACCGCGCTCGTCGGCGCGGGCGGCCAGCGCGCGGGCCTCGGCCGCGGTGCCGGCGACCGGCTTGTCCACGACCACCGGCAGACCGGCGTCGAGGGCGGCGGTGGCCAGCGGCACGTGCGTCTTGTTCGGGGAGGCGATCACCACGAGGTCCAGCTCGTCCGCCCGTGCGAACAGCTCGTCGGCGGTGGCGGCGAGCGTGACGTCCGGGAACTCGGCGCGGGCCTGCTGCTGCCGCTCCGGGTGGGAGGTGACCACGGTGTCCAGGGCGAGGCCCTCGGTCGCGGCGATCAGCGGGGCGTGGAAGACCGAGCCGGCGAGGCCGTAGCCGATCAGGCCGACGCGGAGGGGGGTAGCAGTCATGCCTCCCACTTTGGCAACGCTGTTGCGAAAGTGCAAGCGGTGAGGAGAATGGGGGACGTGAAGAGCAGTGGTGGGCCGGTGGGGGCCAATCTGGGCGTGGTGCGCAGCCACAACACGGCGCTGGTGCTGGGGCTGCTGCGGGACGCCGGGGCCGAGGGCGTCAGCCGGCTGGAGCTGGCCGAGCGCACCGGGCTGACCCCGCAGGCCGTCAGCAAGATCACCGCGCGGCTGCGGGCGGAGGGGTTCGCGGCGGAGGCCGGGCGGCGGGTGTCGACCGGGGGCAAGCCGCGCACGGTACTGCGGCTGGTGCCGGAGGCGGGGCACGCCGTCGGGGTGCACCTGGACCGCGACGAGCTGCGCGCGGTGCTCGTCGACCTGGACGGGGCCGTGGTGGCGGAGCGGCGCGGGGAACTGGACCTCGGGGCGGGGGCCGGGGCGGTGCTCGGCGCGGTGTGCGCGGCGGTCCGCGCGGTGGCCGGGGAACGGCTCGGCGAGGACCCCGGCGCCGGCGGGGCCGGATCGCCGGTCGGGGTGGGGGTGGCGCTGCCCGGTCCGCTGGACCATGCGCGCGGGGTGCTGCACCGGGTCACCGGGTTCCCCGGGTGGGACGGCTTCCCGCTGCGGGACGCGCTCGCGGAGCGGCTGCGGATGCCGGTGGCGGTGGACAAGGACACCAACGCGGCGGCGCTCGGACTGGCGGTCGGGGGCGCGCAGGAGGTGGTGGGCCGCTCGTTCGCGTACCTGCACCTCGGTACGGGGCTCGGGGCCGGGCTGGTGATCGACGGCAGCGTGCACCGCGGGGCGCGGACCGGGGCGGGGGAGTTCGGCCACCAGGTGATCCGGCTGGACGGGCCGCGGTGCGAGTGCGGGAACCGCGGCTGCGTGGAGGCGCTGTGCCTCGGCGCGGCGGCGCGCGGGGAGATCGCGGAGGCGGCCCGCATCCTCGGTGTGGCGGCCGGAAACCTGGTCGGCCTGCTGGACATCGACGGCGTCCTGCTCGGGGGGCGTACGGTCGCCGGGTCGCCGGAGGTCTACGTACGGGGCGTCACCGAGGTGCTGACGGCCCGCGCCCGGCGCCAGGGAGCGGCCGGCACCACACCGGTGGCGCTCGCCCCGAGGGGCGAGCGCCTGGTGGCCGAGGGGGCGGCCCAACTGCTCCTGGCGCCGCTGTTCGGGCGCGGGGACGCCTGAGGCGGCGGTGCGCGGAGCGTCCGGAAGAGGCGCGGGAAGCCGCTGGACCGGCCACGGCGGGGCCGCGGGCGGGCCGGGCGGGGTGGCTGTTCTCGTCGACGGCACGGTGACTTTCCAAGGGCGCGGGGAACCGCGCGACCGGCCACGGCGGGGCCGCGGGTGTCCACGGCCGGCGGCCCCCTGTCCGCTGGTAGAGGGGACTTGCGCCGCGCCCCGGCATGGCGGTGCCGTCCGCCCCGCCCCGCCCGGCAGGGTCATGTGTTCATGCGACTGTGCACGCCCCTGTCCCTCGCCCTCACCGCAGCAGCAGCAGCAGCCGCCACCGCCGTCACCCCCGCCGCCGTCCCCCTGCCGGCGCTCGCCGCCCAAGCCCAAGCCCATGCCCGGGCCCACGCCCCCGCCGCCCCCTCCTGCGCCGGCACCGACCCGGGGGCCTTCCCGCTGGCCGCCCGGATCCGGGGCGGCCCGGCGTCGTACGAGGCCGGCGGCGAACCCGGCACCTGGTACCTCGACCTCACCAACACCACCGACCGGACCTGCACCGGCGTCCACCCGGTCGTGGTCCTCGTGGACGCGAAGCGTGCGCTGCGCCCGGACCAGCCCCGCCTGGACTTCTACGACGGCCCCCGCGCCCGCCCGGTCACCTTCGAGGCCACCGACGCCCAGGAACTGGTCGGCGTGCTGGACGGCCCCGGCTTCGCCGGGTTCACCGTGCCGCCCGGCCGGACCGTGAGCGTGCGGATCCGGTTCTCGCTGGCCGCCGACGCCGTGGCCGACGAGGTCACCGCCAACGCCGCCGTCGTGCAGCGGCGGGGCGAGGACGGTGACTGGGTCGGGGAGTCCGGCGCCTACCGCTTTGACGTCGCCGGGGACGCCGGGGACGCCGGGGACGCCGAGGACACGGAACACCCGGAGGAGGGGCGGGAGGAGGTCCGGGAGGCCCATGCCTCGCCCCCGACCGGGACCCCGCACCACACCCACGACACCGTCCACCCCGTGGCCGTTCCCACCGCCACCGGCACCCCCCACCCCCAAGACCGGCCCGCGCCCGGACGGTTGACCCGTGTCGCGGCCGAACTCACCCATCTCCCGCTCCCGGCCCTCGTCCCCCTGTTCATCCTGCTGGCCGCCCTCACCGGCGCCCTCCTCCTGTTCCGCGACCGCCGCTGACCCGGCCGCCGCCCCCTCCGCGGCCGCCGGTCCCCGTCTGCGACGATCCCTCCGTGGACTACCCCAACGACCAGGCCCCCGGCGCCCCCGTCCGCTCCGGCATCCCCGAGCACGGGCGCATCCCCAAGTACTACGCGGTGAAGGCGCGGATCGCCGCGCTGCTGGAGGAGCTGGGGGAGGGCGGCGTCATCCCCACCGAGCGGGATCTCGCCGAGCGGTACGACGTGGCCCGCGAGACCGTGCGGCAGGCCGTGCGGGACCTGGTGCTGGAGGGGCGGCTGCGGCGCCGGGGCCGGGGCACGGTGGTCGCCGGACCCAAGCTGGCCCAGCCGCTGTCCCTCGCCAGCTACACCGAGGGCGTACGCCGGCAGGGGCGCACGCCCGGCCGTGCCCTCGTCACCCTCGACCGGTTCCCGTGCCCGGACCCGCTCGCCGCCGAGACCGGGCTCACCCGCGGCGAACCCGTCTGGCACCTGGAGCGCGTGCTGCTCGCCGACGACGAGCGGGTCGGCCTGGAGAGCACGTACGTCGCCGTCGCCCGGGTGCCCCGGCTGGACGCCGACTTCGATCCGGACTCCTCCTTCTACGGCTATCTCGCCGCCCAGGGCATCTGCTTCGGCGACGCGGACGAGCGGATCGAGACCGTCCTCGCCACCCCCCGCGAGGCCCTGCTCATCGGCACCCCGCCCGCCCTGCCCATGCTGCTGATCCACCGGATCTCGCGGGACACCGGGGGCCGCCCGCTGGAGCGGGTGCGGTCGCTGTACCGGGGCGACCGCTTCTCCTTCACCACCCGCCTGCGGGGCTGAGGGACACCGGTCGCCGCACACCCCCCGCACATCACGAAAAGATAACAGGTCTAGCCCAAACGTGATGGCTCGTTCACGCTCTCGTTGTCAGCCGGATGTCTCCGGTTCCCGCGTCCCGAGGAGCGTTACCGCCGTGAGAGTCACAGTCGTAGGAGCCGGCGTGGTGGGCACCATGCACGCCTGGCACGCAGTGCGGCGCGGCCACCAGGTCGTCCAGATCGAGCGCGAGGCCGAGGCGCGCGGCGCCTCGCTGCGCAACTTCGGGCAGATCTGGGTCAGCGGGCGCGCCGGGGGAGAAGAGCTGGAAACCGCCCTGCGGGCGCGGGAGCTGTGGGAGGGGATCGGCGGCCGGGTGCCGGCGCTGGGCTTCCGCCCCAACGGCTCCCTCACCCCGGTCCGGGGCCCGCTCGAACTGGCCGTCGCCGAGGCCGCCGCGGCCCGCGCCGACGCCGCCGCCCGCGGCTACAAGCTGCTCACCCCGGGCGAGGCCCGCGCCCTGAACCCCGCCCTGCGCGGCGACTTCACCGCCGCCCTGTACTGCGAGCGGGACGCGGCCGTGGAGCCGCGCACCGCCCAGCTCGCCCTGCGCGCGGAGCTGCTGAGGTCGCCCCGCTACACCTTCCTGCCCGGCCGGGAGGTGCGCGAGGTGACCGGCGCCGGCACCGTCCGCGACGACCACGGGGACACCCACCACGCGGACGCCGTCGTGCTGTGCACCGGCGCCTGGCTCGGCGGACTCGTCCGCGAACTGGCCGGCCCGGACCTCCCCGTGCGCCGCGTCCGCCTCCAGATGATGCAGACCGACCCGCTCGGCGAGCCGCTGACCACCTCCGTCGCCGACGCCGACAGCTTCCGCTACTACCCGGCCTACGCCTCCGGGGCGCTGGACGAGCTGAACGCCCGCCAGCCGCAGCCGCGGACCGCCGCCGCGCACAAGATGCAGCTGCTGATGGTGCAGCGCGCCGACGGCGGCCTGACCATCGGCGACACCCACGAGTACGAGCACCCCTTCGCCTTCGACACCGTAGAGGAGCCCTACGAGCACCTCACCGGCGTCGTGGAATCCCTCCTCGGCCGGCCGCTGCCGCGCGTGCGGCACCGCTGGGCGGGCGTGTACGCGCAGTGCACCGACCCCGGCAGGGTCGTCCACCGCCAGCAGGTGCACGAGGGCGTGTGGCTGGTCACCGGGCCCGGCGGGCGCGGCATGACCTGCGCCCCCGCGATAGCCGAGACCACCGCGAACGAACTGGGCTGGTGAGCACCCCCATGACCCCCGTCACCCCGGACACCCCGGGCATCCCCGACATCCGACTCGTCGTCCTCGACATGGCCGGCACCACCGTCGCCGACGGCGGCCTGGTGGAGCGCGCCTTCGCCGCCGCCGCCGCCGAACTGGGCGTCGAACCCGGCTCCGCCGAGCACGCCGAGCACCTGGCCTACGTCCGCGCCACCATGGGCGAGTCCAAGATCTCCGTCTTCCGTCACCTCTTCGGCGACGAGGACCGCGCCCGGCGCGCCAACACCGCCTTCGAGAAGGCGTACGGCGGCCTGGTCGACCAGGGCCTGATCGCCCCCGTCCCCGGAGCCCGCGAGGCCATCGGGGAACTGGCCGAGAGCGGCCGTACCGTCGTCCTCACCACCGGCTTCGCCCGGGTCACCCAGGACGCCGTCCTGGACGCCCTCGGCTGGCGCGGCCTGGTGCCGCTCACCCTGTGCCCGGCCGACGCCGGCGGGCGCGGGCGGCCGTACCCGGACATGGTGCTGGAGGCGTTCGTCCGCACCAAGGCGGCCGAGGACGTCCGGCAGGTCGCGGTGGCCGGCGACACGTCGTACGACGTGCTCAGCGGCGTACGCGCCGGGGCCGGGCTGGTCGCCGGCGTGCGCACCGGCGCCCACGGCGACGCCGAGTTCACCGCCGCCGGCGCCACCCATGTCCTCGACTCCGTCGCCGGCCTGCCCGGCCTGCTCGCCGGAGACCGCTGACATGGGCATCCGCTTCGACTCCGTCACGGTCGCCTACGACGGCAACGTCGTCCTCGACTCCCTCGACCTGACCGTCGAGCCGGGAGAGGTCATGGCGCTCCTCGGGCCGTCCGGATCCGGCAAGACCACCGCGCTGCGGGCGGTCGCCGGGTTCGTGCGGCCCGTGTCCGGGCGGGTGTACCTCGGCGGCGAGGACGTGACGGACCTCCCGCCGTACCGGCGCGGCATCGGCATGGTCGTCCAGAGCTACGCCCTCTTCCCGCACCTGCGCGTCGACGAGAACGTGGCCTTCGGACTCAAGGCCCGCAGAACCCCCAGGGACGAGATCCGGCAGCGGGTCGCCGAGGCGCTGGAACTGACCGGCATGGCCGGCTACGCCCGCCGCCACCCGCGCGAGCTGTCCGGCGGGCAGCAGCAGCGCGTCGCGATCGCCCGCGCGCTCGCCATCCGGCCGCGCGTGCTGCTCCTGGACGAGCCGCTGTCCGCGCTGGACGCCCGGCTGCGCTCCGGCATGCTCGCCGAACTCGCCCGGCTGCACCGCGAACTGCCCGACGTGTCGATGCTGTACGTCACCCACGACCAGGTCGAGGCGCTGACCCTCGCCGACCGGATCGCGGTGATGGACTCGGCCCGGCTGCGGGCGTGCGGCACGCCGAGGGAGCTGTACCGGGCGCCCGCGGACGCGTTCACGGCCTCCTTCGTGGGCGGCGCGAACCTGGTCCCGGTGACCGTGACCGACCGGGGCGTGTCCTTCGCGGGCACGGAGCTGAGGCTCGACACGGCGGGGGCCGCCGCGGGCGCCCGCGCCACCCTGTGTGTACGGCCGCACCTGGTCGGGCTGGGCGAGGGACCCAACCGGCTCCCGGGCACCGTACGGGAGATCCAGTGGCGCGGCGCCACGCACCGGCTGTACGTCGAGGTCGACGGGCACACCATGATGGCCGACGTGCGCGAGCTGAAGGAGCCGCCCGCCCTCGGCGACCCGGTGGCCCTGCACTTCGCACCCGACGACGGCGTGCTGCTGCCCGCGGGGGTGGCCGGCGATGACCACTGACCGCGCGCCGCGGGCCCTGCCCGCCCCCTCCGCCCGGCGCGGCGAGGGCCGGCGGCGGTGGGCACCCCACCTGTGGGCGCTCCCCCCGGTCGCCCTGCTCGCCCTCTTCTTCCTCTACCCCCTCGCCCTCGTCGTCCGCCAGTCGCTGCGTCCCGACACCGGTGGCACCTCCCTTCAGCCGTACGCCGACGTCTTCGCCTCCGAGGCGTTCCGGCACGCGCTGTGGACCACCGTGTGGCTGGCGCTGGCCTCCACCGCCGGCTGTCTGGTCCTCGGGTTCCTGCTGGCGCTGGTCATCGCGTTCGTGCCGTTCCCCGGGGCGAAGGCGGTGGCCCGGTTCATCGACGTGTACCTGTCCTTCCCGTCCTTCCTCATCACACTCGCGCTGCTGTTCCTCTACGGCAGCACGGGCGTCGTCGGCTCCTTTCAGTTCCTCACCACGCCCTGGGGCGTGCTGCTGGCGGAGGTCACCTACTTCACGCCGTTCGTGATGCGCCCGCTGCTCGCCGCGTTCGCGCAGCTCGACACCGCCCAGCTGGAGGCGGCCGGTTCGCTGGGCGCGCGGACGCCCCGCATCGTCCGGCAGGTGATCCTGCCCGAGGCGCTGCCCGCGCTCGCCGCCGGCGGCAGCCTCGTCCTGGTGCTGTGCCTCAACGAGTTCGGGATCGTGCTGTTCACCGGCGCGAAGGGGGTCACCACCCTGCCGATGCTCGTCTACGGCAAGGCGATCCTGGAGTCCGACTACCCGGGCGCCTGCGCGGTCGCCGTCGTCAACGTCCTGGTCTCCGTGGGCCTGTACGGCCTGTACCGGGTGGTGAGCCGTCGTGCTGGTGCATAGCCGCAAGGCCAGGTGGGCCGTGTGGGCGGTGTTCCTGGTGCTGTTCCTGCCGCTGTTCGCGCTGCCCCTGCTCGTCATCCTGGGCGCCTCCTTCGCCACCCACTGGTCCGGCGCCCTGCCCTCCGGCCCCACCCTGGACCACTACCGCTCCGCCACCCGCGGCGAGGCCCTCCAGGCGCTCACCACCAGCCTGGTCACGGCCGTCGCCGCCAGCCTGCTCGCGCTGACCGCCGGCACCTGGGCCGCGCTGGCCGGGGCCGCCCTGAAGAAGCGCCACCGCCGGGTGCTGGACGCCCTGTTCGTGCTGCCGGTCGCCGTGCCGTCGGTGGTGGTGGGCCTCGCGGTGCTGGTGGCGTTCTCCCAGCCGCCGCTGCTGTTCAACGGCACCCGGTGGATCGTGATCACCGCCCACACCGTGCTGGTCACCGCCTTCGCCCACCAGTCGGTGTCGGCCGCCCTCACCCGCCTGGACCCGGCCTACGAACAGGCCGCCGCCTCCCTCGGCGCCCGGCCCGCCTCCATCCTGTTCCGGGTGCGGCTGCCGCTGCTGCTGCCCTCGCTGACCGCCGCCGCCGGACTGTGCTTCGCGCTGTCCATGGGCGAGCTGAGCGCCACGATGATGCTCTACCCGCCGGACTGGACCCCGCTGCCCGTGCTGGTCTACGCGGCCACCGACCGGGGCGCCCTGTTCACCGGGTCCGCCGTCGCCGTGGTCCTGATGGCCGCGACCCTGCTCGTCCTGTTCGCCGTCTCCCGGGTCCGCACCCGGGCGTCGTACCGCTGAACCCCCCGAACCGTCCCCGCACCTCACGCCAGGAGTCCGCCTCGCCATGCCCGGATACCGCCTCCCGCTCGCCGTAGCCCTCGCCCTCCTCGCCGCGCCCGCGCTGTCCGCCTGCGGCACCTCCGCCGCCTCCGACGCCGGGGTCGTCACCGTCTACAGCGCCGACGGCCTCAAGGGGGAGAACGGCGACGGCTGGTACGACCGGGTCTTCGAGGACTTCGAGAAGCAGACCGGCATCAAGGTGAAGTACGTCGAGGGCGGCTCCGGCGAGATGGTGCAGCGCGCCGTCCGCGAGCGGCGCAACCCGCAGGCCGACGTGCTGGTCACCCTCCCGCCGTTCATCCAGCAGGCCGCCGGCAAGGGCCTGCTGCAGAAGTACGAGCCGGCCGGCTCCGACCAGGTCGGCGGCGCCGGCAAGGCCGCCGACGGTACCTGGACCTCGGTCGTCGACAACTACTTCGGGTTCGTCTACAACAAGAAGGAGCTGAAGCGGCCCCCGAAGACCTGGGAGGAACTGCTCGGCTCCCGCTACAAGAACAAGCTCCAGTACTCCACCCCCGGCGTCGCCGGCGACGGAACGGCCGTACTGATCAAGGCGATGCACGACTTCGGCGGCAAGGAGCGGGCCCTCGCCTACCTGAAGAGGCTCCAGGCCAACAACGTCGGCCCGTCCGCCTCCACCGGCAAGCTCGCCCCCAAGGTGGACAAGGGCGAACTCCTCGTCGCCAACGGCGATGTGCAGATGAACCACGCCCAGGCCAAGACCATGCCGAACCTCGGCATCTGGTTCCCGGCCGGCACCGACGGCAAGCCCACCACCTTCGCCCTGCCCTACGCGGCCGGCCTGGTCACCAAGGCCCCGCACGGCGCCAACGGCAAGAAGCTGCTGGACTTCATGCTCGCCCGGAAGCAGCAGCAGGAGGTCAGCTCGGTCGGCGGCGGCTTCGCCGCCCGCGGCGACGTCGAGGCCACCGACGCCAACGCCGTCGAACTGGCCCGGCTGATGGACGGCGTCGAGGTCTTCGAACCCGACTGGGACGACATCGACAAGAACCTCAGCGCCTACGTCGAGGACTGGAAGTCCGCGACCGGCAGCTGATCCCTCCGGCGCGCGGCCGTGGACGGCCCCGCACCGCGAGAACCGCACCGCCCCTGGCACCACCGGGGGCGGTGGCACGACCGCTCCCTTCCCGCCCCGCACGTCCCCCCTCTCCTCCGGAGGTCCTCCGTGCCCCGTCTCTCCCGCCGCTCCTTCCTCGTCTCCGCCGCCGTGGCCGCGTCCGCCGGGCCGCTCGCGACCGTCGCCCGGGCCGCGACCCGCACCCCGAAGGTGCTGGTCATCGGCCTGGACGGCGCGCTGCTCAGCCGGATCAAGGACGCCGCCGCGCCGAACCTGAAGGCTCTGATGGCAGCCGGGCTGACCGCGCCCAGCAGCATCTACGCCAACCCGCTCGCCCCGACGCTCTCCGGCCCCGGCTGGTCCACGATCATCACCGGGGTCTGGCCCGACAAGCACAACGTCAAGGACAACGCCTTCACCGGCGCCCGGTTCACCCAGTACCCGGACTTCCTCACCCGCGTCGAGACCGCGCGGCCCGCCCTGTCCACATACGCCGTCGCCTCTTGGACGCCGCTCACCGACACGGTGTTCTCGGCGAAGGTCGACACCCGCGTCTCCACCCCGAGCGCCGAGTACGACACCGGCACCACCTCCCGCGCGGCCGCCCGGCTCCGGGACGGAAACCCGGACGCGGTCTTCGTCCACCTCGACAACATCGACCACGCCGGCCACACCTACGGCGCCGCCTCCCAGCAGTACCTGGACGCCGTCAAGGGCGCCGACGCGCAGGTCGGTCAGATCGTGGCCGCGGTCGAGGCCCGGCCGTCGTACGCCGCCGAGGACTGGCTGATCATGGTCACCGCCGACCACGGCCACACCGATGCCGGCGGCCACGGCGGCTCCTCCCTCCAGGAGCGGCAGACGTTCCTCATCGCCACCGGGCCGGCGCTCGCGCCCGGATCGGTGCGCCACGACGTGAAGATGCCGGACGTCGCCGCCTCCGCCCTCGCCCACCTCGGCATCCCCCTCGACCCCGCCTGGCAACTGGACGGCCGCCCCGTCCAGCAGCCCGTCCCGGACGACTTCGACGCCCTGCGCGGCTCGCTGGCGACCCGCGTGGACGAGACCGGCGTCCCGGCGGCCACCGTGGGCTTCACCCACACCCCGCCGCCCGGCTGGTCCGTCGACAACTCCGCGATGGGCGGCGGCGGGGTCACCGAGTGGCGCGGCTGGTCCTTCACGACCGACGAGTTCTGGACCCAGGCCCAGCGCGACCAGAGCCGCGAGGGCAACCTCCGCGCCCGGAACGTCTTCGCGGTGGCCGACGGCGACGAGTGGACCGACAAGGCTTTCACCGGCACCTTCGACTCCACCCTGGTCAGCCCCGCCTACCCGGTCACCGGCGGCGGCACGGCCGTGCTGACGTACACCACCTACTACCGGCACGAGTCCCCGCAGAAGGGCGAGGTCCTCGTCTCCTACGGCGGCGGCACCCCGGTGAGCGTGCGGACGTACACCGCCGACGTCCCCTCGCGCACCGAGACGGTCACCCTCCAGGTCCCGGCGGGCGCCACCACCGCCCGGGTCCGCTTCCGTTACACCGGCGGCAACAACTGGTACTGGGTGATCGACGGGGTCCGGATCGACCGGTCCTGACACAGGCCCTGTCGTCAAACTCCCGCCTGCCTCGCGACGCCATGCACGCACTCTCGCCGCACCGGGCCCAGACCCAAGTACGTCCAGTACGAGGGTCAGGGCCCGGCACTCCCCCAGCCTTCGGCCGGGGGCACCCCCAGAGCACGCACCTGACGCCGCCAGGCCCGCCCTTCGGGCGGACGGCGGGAGTTCGACGACAGGACCTAGGCTTGGGGCGTCGGTACGCCGTGGTTCCGGCGCCCCCGTTTTCCGTTCGCACGTACGCCAGGAGACGCAGCACATGGCAGACCGCAAGCCCATCGAGTCGTGGCTCACCGACATGGACGGCGTCCTGATCCACGAGGGCGTGCCCATCCCCGGCGCCGACGCCTTCCTGAAGAAGCTGCGCGAGTCCGGGCGGCCCTTCCTGGTGCTCACCAACAACTCCATCTACACCGCCCGCGACCTGCACGCCCGGCTGCGCCGGATGGGCCTGGACGTGCCGGTGGAGAACATCTGGACGTCGGCGCTGGCCACCGCCCAGTTCCTGAACGACCAGCGGCCCGGCGGCAGTGCCTACGTCATCGGCGAGGCGGGCCTGACCACCGCCCTGCACGACATCGGCTACATCCTCACCGACCACGAGCCCGACTTCGTGATCCTCGGCGAGACCCGCACCTACTCCTTCGAGGCGCTGACCAAGGCCGTCCGGCTGATCAACGGCGGTGCCCGGTTCATCGCCACCAACCCCGACAACGTCGGCCCCTCCACCGAGGGCGACCTGCCCGCCACCGGCTCGGTCGCCGCGCTGATCACCGCCGCCACCGGCAAGAAGCCGTACTTCGTCGGCAAACCCAACCCGCTGATGATGCGGGCCGGACTGAACGCGCTCGGCGCGCACTCCGAGAACTCGGCGATGATCGGCGACCGGATGGACACCGACGTCCTCGCGGGCCTGGAGGCCGGGATGCGCACCTTCCTGGTGATGACGGGCGTCACCCGGCCCGCCGACGTCGACCGCTACCCGTTCCGCCCGTCGCAGATCGTCGACTCCATCGCGGACCTCGTCGACCTGGTCTGAGCAGGGGGGATCCGGCCGGCTCCGGGCGCGAGTCCGCCCGGCGAAACCCCGTATCACCCGTTCGGAGCAGCCCGGCGCCTCCCGGGGATGCGGAGGCGCCCGGCGCGGGGGAGCCTCCTGAATAACTGGAGGTTCACGATGGGCTCACTACGCCTCACTGTCTGTACCGCAATCCTCGCCGCCGCGGTCACCGCGGCCGCTCCCGCGGCCCACGCGGCGGACACGGCGGACGGCGGCGGCTCGGTCGCCGTGATCCCCGCCTCCCCGGCGCCCGGCGCCGGCCTCACCGTGCGCACGGAGGGCTGCACGGGCGAGCAGGGCACCGCCGCCTCGGCCGCCTTCGTCTCCGACGCCCGGCTGACCGGGGCCCGGGGCGCCCTGACCGGCGAGACCCGGGTCCGTTCCGGCCTCGAACCGGGCGCCTACACCGTGAAGGTCGGCTGCGGCGAGCGGGTGATCACCGGCAGTCTCACGGTCGGCGGCCCGGACGGCGCCCGGACCGCCGCGCCCGTCGCCCCGGTCTCCACCGACGCCTCGCCCGTCGCCCCGGTCCCCGCGGGCGGCGGCGGCACCGCGCACTTCGCCACGGTCGCCACCAGCGGCTCCGGCCCCGACACCGGACAGGCGGTGACCGGCCTGGCGCTGGCCGGTCTCGCCGCGCTGGCCGTCGGGCTGCGCGCCCGCCGCACGCGCGGCACCCGCTGACCGCCCGTGTCCGGCGAGCGGGGGCGCGACGGCACCGGGCGGCTGGTCACCGCCCTGACCTGGGCGCTGCTGCTGTGCGGGCTGTGGCTGTGGGGGCGCGAGGTGAGCGACGGGTCGCACGGCGCCGACGGCCCCGCCACGGGCGGCGTCCTCGCCGCGGACCCGGCCGCCGACCCCGCCCGGCTGCCCGGCGCGGCCCGGCCCCTGGCCGGCGCGGTGCCCCAGCGCGTCGACATCCCCGCCCTGGGCGTGCAGGCCCCGGTGGTGGCCCGCGGCCTGGACGCCCGGGGCGCGATCGACCCGCCGCCCTACGACCAGCCGGGCGTGGTCGGCTGGTACCGCGCCGGTCCCGGGCCCGGCGCCGCCGGGGCGGCCCTGCTGGTGGGCCACGTCGACACCACGACCCGGCCCGCCGTCTTCTACCGGCTCAGCACCCTCAAGCCGGGCCACACGGTCCGGGTGGTCCGCGCGGACGGCAAGGTCGCCGAGTTCACCGTCGAGGACATCCGCGTCCTGCCCCGCGCCGGCTTCGACGCCCACGCGGCCTACGGGCCCCGCCGGCCGGGCCGCGCCGAACTGCGCCTGATCACCTGCGGGGGGTCCTTCGACCGCGCCACCGGCAGCTACACGGCGAACGTGGTCGTCTCCTCGTACCTGACCGGCGTGTCCGGGTGAGCGGTCAGGGAGTGGCCTCGGGCGTCCGGGACAGGCGGGCACGGAGGTTGCCGAAGTGGTCCCTTATGGCGCGTTCCGCCCGCAGGGAGTCCCCGGACCGCACCGCGTCCAGGATCTCCCGGTGCTGCCGGCAGGTGAGCCGGGGGTCCCGGGGGGTCGCCGCCAGGTCCCGCTGCACCCGGTGGAAGGCGTCCCAGAACGCCTCCAGCACCTCGCCGAGCAGCACGTTGTCCAGCCCCCGGTACAGCGTGGCGTGAAAGGCGCGGTCGGTCTCGGCGAGCCCGGTGCCCTCGGCGGCCTCCCGCTCCATCCGGTCCACGAGCGCGTCCAGCTCCGCCAGGTCCGCCTCGGGCAGCCGCCCGGCCAGCCGTGACACCAGCCCCGTCTCCACGGCCTCGCGCAGCTCCAGCAGCTGGAGCAGCGAGTCCTCGCCCCGGTAGTGGCCGGCCACGGTCCGGAAGGCCAGCCCCTCGATCATCGGCGCGAACGACATCGAGCCGACGTACGTCCCGAAACCGTGCCGGATCTCCACGATGCCCATCGCCTGGAGCGCCTTCAGGGCCTCCCGCACCGAGTTCCGGCTCGCCCCCAGCAGCCGCATCAGCTCCGGCTCGGTGGGCAGCGGGGCGCCCGAGGGCAGCCGCCGGTCCACGATCAGCTTCTTGATCCGCTCCTGAAGGTCCCGGGCTGCCATGGCCAGAGCGTATCCGGCCAATCGGGTGCCAGGGCAGACGAAAAGCCCCCCGCTCGCGCGAGGGGCTTTCCGGTCGGTGCGCCGCCAGGGACTCGAACCCCGGACCCGCTGATTAAGAGTCAGCTGCTCTAACCAACTGAGCTAGCGGCGCCTGCTGACGAGGAAAACTCTACCCGACCTGCCGGGGTGCTCCGGACCACGCCCGGGTGTCCCATACGTCGTCCGGAGGGCCCGCGTACATCATTCGGACCGTCAGAATGCGCGATTCCAGGGGGGTTGGGAAACTGATCAACGTGTGCACGCGCGGACACATCACCCCGAATGTGAGGCAGATCGCATGACCGCTCCGATGTTCGAGGAAGTCGGCCCCGCGAGCGACTGCCCCTGCCCCGGCTGCCGTTTCGCCCGGCGGCCCACCCCCCGCCCCGGCCGCGCCCGCCCCGCGGCCCGCGGTGTCGTCGTGGTGGCCGCCGCCGCGGCCGCCCTCGGCGCGGTCCCCCCGGCCGTCGCCGTCGCCGCCCCCGGCCGGGCCCCGCACCGCGAGGCGCTGCCGGGCGACGGCGAGCCCGTCACCCCGCAGGGCCCCAGGGGCCCGCTGTACGGCAGGCCGGACGGCCCCGAGAAGACCCCCGCCGAGCCGGTCCCGGCCACCACCCGGACCGACATCATCAAACGGGCCAAGACCTGGGTGGCGGCCAAGGTGCCGTACAGCATGACCGCCTACTGGTCCGACGGCTACCGGCAGGACTGCTCGGGCTATGTGTCGATGGCCTGGGGACTGCCGGGCAACGAGTGGACGGGCAGCCTCGGCCAGTTCGGCACGAAGATCACCAAGGCGGAGCTGCAACCGGGGGACATCCTGCTGTTCCACAACCCCGACAACCCGGAGAAGGGCTCGCACGTCGTGATCTTCGGCGGCTGGACGGACCACACGCACACCTCCTACACGGCCTACGAGCAGACACCCCCGCACGCCCGCAGCCAGGCCACTCCCTATCCCTACCGGAGCAACGCCGACAAGTACGTCCCCTACCGCTACAAGGGCCTGCCCCAGGGCGCCGCCGGCGCCCGGGCGGCCGGCGGTACCGAGGCCGACGGGCTGCCCGGCCGGCGTACCCGGGAGCCGCTGACCACCGGGCGGGGCAAGGACATCGGCCCGGCCTCGCACGGGGTGCCCGGCTACCCCGGCCGGGCCTTCTTCCGGCCGGGCGCGGTCAACGACCACGTCACCCGGCTCGGCGCCCGGCTGGTGCGGCGGGGGTACGGCAGGTTCTACGCCCACGGCCCGGGCCCGCGCTGGGGCGAGGCGGACCGGCGTGCCGTGGAGGCGTTCCAGCGCGCCCAGGGCTGGCGGGGCGGCGCGGCCGACGGCTTCCCGGGCCCGGAGACCTGGCGCCGTCTGTTCGCCTGAACCCCCTGGGCGCCCGACCCCCTGTTCCTCCGGACCGCCGGCCGGCCCGGGCACGTTCTCGTCCACCCCCTGTTCATGACGCGTCTGGCGCGGAGGCTGGAGCACGCATGAGTACGACCACATCCCACACCCCGCCCGAGTCGGAGGGGCAGTCGGACGGTACCGGCGTCCGGCCGGCCCGGCTGATCCAGAACGAGGCGACCACCGAGATCCCCGTCCACCTGCTCTTCCGGGACGGTCCCGACCCGGTGCGGGTACCGCTCGGACCGGCGGTGGTGACCCGCCGGCGGGTCACCGGCGAGCAGCCCCGGCCGGGCCGCCCGGTGCCGGTGCGCAGGCGGCCGCTGCCGGAGGTGGACGCCGGACTGGCGGAGCGCCCGGCGCGGGTGCTGCCCGGGGCGGCCGGGCTGCTCGCCGGCGCCTGCGGGCTCACCGGCGCGCTGGCCACCACCTGGTGGGCGGGGCTGCTGCCGGCGGCCCAGGCGCTCGGGCTGCCGGCGCCCGCGGGCTCCGGTCCCGGCCCGGCCCACTGGGCGGCGTACGCCGGGGCCGGGCTGCTGGGCGCGGCCGGGTTCGGCGGGCTGGCCCGGGGCCGGGCCGGGCGGGCCTGGGTGCTGGGCCTGTTCGGGCGGTACCGGGGGACGGTCCGGCGCACCGGGCTGCTGTGGGTGAATCCGCTGCTGCCGCGCCGCCGGGTGGACGTGCGGCTGCGGCACTGGCGCAGCGAGGCGATGCCGGCGGTGGACCCGGACGGGATGGCGCTGCGGGTGGTGGTGCTGGTGGTGTGGCGGGTGCGGGACACCGCGCGGGCCCTGCTCGGCATCGACGACCACGAGACGTACCTGCGCGAGTGCGTGGAGGCGGCGCTGGCCCGGGTGCCGGTGGAGCCGGCGGGCGGGGTGCGCGGCGGGACGACGGCGGCGGGGGACGCGCTGACCCGGCTGGTGGCCGAGGAGACCGCGCCGGTGGGGGTGGAGGTGTTCTCGGTGCAGCCGGTCCGGGTGGAGTACGCACCCGAGGTGGCCGCCGCGGTGCACCGGCGCCGGATCGCCGCGCTGGACGCCCGGCAGCGGGCCGGCCTGCTCAGTTCGGTGGTGGACTCGGTGGAGGACACGGTGACCCGGCTGACCACGCGGGGTCTGGTCGAACTGGACGACTACGACCGCAAGGTGCTGGTCCGGGACCTGACCGTGGCGTTCTGCTCGGGGCGCGGGGAACCGGTGTAGCGGCGGCGGCCGACGCTCTCGCGTTTGGTATGGACATGTTCAACTAACGGCCATAATCTGAGTCTTGGTCTAGACCTACCTGCACGGCTCACCGAACTCCCCACGTTCCCCAGGAGCGGCAGCATGCGCACCAAGACCAAGTTGTCCGCGGTCGTACTGGGCGCGGTGACCGCCGGAGCGTTCGCGCTCTCCACCGGCGGTGCCAGCGGCCACGGTTACACCGATCTCCCCATCAGCAGGCAGAAGCTCTGCCAGAACGGCACCGTGACCAACTGCGGCCAGATCCAGTGGGAGCCGCAGAGCGTCGAGGGCCGCAAGGGCTTCCCGGCCGGCGGACCCGCCGACGGCCAGATCTGCAACGCCGGGCTGGGCCAGTTCTCCCAGCTCAGCGCGCCGAAGACGCCGTCCGGCGCGGCCTGGCCCACCACGAAGGTGACGGGCGGCCAGTCGTACGCCTTCCGCTGGCAGTTCACCGCCAGGCACGCCACGACGGACTTCAAGTACTACATCACCAAGCCGGGCTGGAACCAGGACCACAACCTCGCCCGCTCGGACCTCAACCTCACGCCGTTCCTGACGGTGCCCTACGGCGGCCAGCAGCCGCCGTCCACGCTCAGCCACAGCGGCACCCTGCCGTCCGGCCTGAGCGGGCACCACGTCATCGTCTCGGTGTGGACGATCGCCGACACGGGCAACGCGTTCTACGCCTGCTCGGACGTCACCTTCTGAGCGCACGCCGAAGGGCCCCCCGCCGAGGCGAGGGGCCCTTCCCAGGTGCGCCGCCAGGGACTCGAACCCCGGACCCGCTGATTAAGAGTCAGCTGCTCTAACCAACTGAGCTAGCGGCGCGTGACTCCCGCCTGCCTCGGGTCTGTGCTTCCCGCGGCCGGCGACGAAGAGAATACTACCCGGTCCCGAGGGGTGCTCGTGACCGGGCGGCGCCTAGATCGCCAGCGAGAGCAGCACCGGCGCCGCGTTGCGGTTCAGGGCGTCCGCGGCCCGCTTCAGCCGGTGCGCGTCCCGCACCGGCAGCGACAGGGCCAGGCAGCCGACCGTGGAGCCGGCGGTGACCGGTACGGCGGCGCAGACCGTGCCGACCGCGTACTCCTGGAGGTCGAGCACCGGCGCCGACGGCGGCTGCGACTCCAGCCGGGACAGCAGCAGCTTGTCGCTGGTGATCGTGCGCGAGGTGAGCCGGGCCATCTTGTGCCGGGAGAGGTGCTCGCGGCGGGCGCCGGGGTCGAGCTGGGTCAGCAGGCTCTTGCCGGCGGCCGTGGCGTGGGCGGAGCAGCGGAAGTCCACCCACTCGTTGACCGCCGGGGTGGCCGGGCCGGCCGCGTACTGGGTGACCCGGACCTCGCCGTCCACGTACCGGCTGAGATAGACCGCCGCGCCGACCGCGTCGCGCAGCCGCTCCAGGTTGTGCTGGAGGGTGTCGCGCAGGGCCCGCTCCCGGTCGTGCGCCGAGCCGAGCCGGCGCAGGGTCTCCCCGGTGACGTACGCGCCGTCGGTGATCTCCCGGACGTAGCCCTCGCGGCGCAGCATCCGCAGCAGGCCGGTGAGCCGCCCGGGGAGCAGTCCGGTGCGACGGGCCAGCTCGGTGCCGGTGATGCCGGCGGGGTGCCGGGAGACGGTCTCCAGCACGCGCAGGGCTTCCTGGGCGCAGTGGTACGGGGCGGTCGGCTTGAAACTCATGGGTCCCCCTCGGCCGCGATCCGGGTCGGATCGTGTCCACGATAGCCGCGGACGGACCCCGGGGAAGAGGGAGCTGGCGAGATTACGCCCTCCGTGTGCGCGCTCCCACCGGCCGGAAGATCCACTGGCATATGCCAACGGCATGTTCCGACGCCGGGACCTCGCCGGTTCCCGCCAGGGGCTCGCTCCGTTCACCGGACCGCGCTGACGAACTCCCGGGTCCGTTCCCGCTCCGGGTCGCCGAAGATCTGCTCCGGCGGGCCGGCCTCGATGACCCGGCCGCCGTCGAACATCAGCACCTGGTCGGAGATGTCCCGGGCGAAGCCCATCTCGTGCGTCACGCACAGCATCGTGATGTCGGTGCTGCGCGCGATGTCCCGCAGCAGGTCCAGCACGCCCGCGACCAGCTCCGGGTCGAGCGCGGAGGTCACCTCGTCCAGCAGCAGCACCTGGGGCCGCATCGCCAGCGCCCGGGCGATCGCCACCCGCTGCTGCTGCCCGCCGGACAGCCGGGTCGGCTTCATGTCGCACTTGTCGGCCAGGCCCACCAGGTCCAGCAGCTCCCGCGCCCGCGCCTCGGCCTCGTCCTTCGACAGGCCGAGCACCCGGACCGGCGCCTCGGTGATGTTGCGCAGCACCGACATGTTCGGGAACAGGTTGAACTGCTGGAACACCATCCCGATCTTCTTGCGGACCTCCCGGACCTGCTTCTCCGGCGCCGGGAACAGCCGCTGCCCGGCCACGGTGATGGTGCCCTCGTCCGGCTTGGCGAGGGTCATCAGCAGTCTGAGGATCGTGGTCTTGCCGGACCCGGAGGGCCCGATCAGGGTGACGTGCCGGCCCGTGTCCACGGTCAGGTCCAGCCCGTCCAGGACGGTGTGGTCGCCGAATCGTTTCGTCACGCCTTCCAGGCGGATCAGCTCGGTCGGGGCGGTGCCGGCCGGGGCCGGCTGCTTGCGGGTCTCAACGGACAAGGCGTCGCTCCAGGGTGCGCAGAAGAAGGGAGGCCAGATACGACACGACGACGAAGGCGACGCCGATCACCGTCAGCGGCTCGGTGAACTGGAAGTGCTGTTGGGAGACGAGCCGCGCCCGGCCCAGCATCTCCAGCACGCCGATCGTCATCAGCATCGGCGTGTCCTTCAGCATCGCGATGACGTAGTTGCCGAGCGGCGGCACCACCCGGCGCACCGCCTGCGGCAGCACCACCGCCGTCCAGGTCCGCCGCACCGGCAGGCTCAGCGCCGTCGCGGCCTCCCACTGGCCCGCCGGCACCGCCTCGATGCCGGCCCGGTAGACCTGCATCGTGTACGTCGAGTAGTGCAGCCCGAGCCCGAGGACCCCGGTGGTCAGCGGGGACAGGGTCACCCCCGCCTCGGGCAGCACGTAGAACAGGAAGAACAGCTGCACCAGCAGCGGGGTGTCCCGCACGAACTCCGTGAAGACCCCCACCGGCCAGCGCACCCACCGGGTCGGTGCCCGCGTCAGCAGGGCCCACACCAGGCCCAGCCCGAACGAGATCAGCGACCCCAGGGCCAGCGCCTCCAGGGTGACGACAAGCCCCTTGCCGAAGTACGGCAGGAAGTCGGCGACGGCTCCCCAGTCCCAGGTCATCGGGCCACCCCCGCCTTCAGCCGGCGCTCCAGGCCGCGCATCCCGCGGGTCAGCAGGAAGGCGATCACGAAATAGATCAGCAGCAGGTACGCGTAGATCCGGGCGCTCTGCTGGAGGGCGAGCCGGACCAGGTTGCCGCTGAACGCCAGGTCGCCCATGCCCGTGATGGACACCAGCGCGGTGCCCTTGAGCAGCTCGACCAGCAGGTTGGAGAAGGACGGGATCATCTCCGGCACCGCCTGCGGCAGCAGGACCAGCCGCAGCCGCTGCCAGGGCGAGAAGCCGAGCGCGATCCCGCCCTCGCGCTGCGCCGGGTCCACCGCCGCCAGCGCGCCGCGCACGATCTCCGCGCCGTACGCGCCGTAGGTCAGGCCCAGCGCGAGCGTGCCCGCCCACATCGGCACCAGCTGCCAGCCGAAGGCGACCGGCAGCACGAAGAACACCCAGAAGATCATCACCAGCGCCGAGATGCCCCGGAACACCTCGGTGTACAGGCCCGCGACGAAGCGGACCAGCCGCGACCGGTGGGTGCGCGCGGCCCCGGCGACGAAGGACACCACGGCGGCCAGCAGCGCGCTGTACACCAGCAGTTGAAGGGTGACGCCCACTCCCTGGAGGACGATTTTCCACAGCCCCGCGGTCATCGGCGGCACAGCTCCTTCGCGGTCAGGGTCGTCATCTCCGCCTTGGTGAAGCCGAAGGGCCGCATGATCCGGTACAGCTCCCCGCTCTCGCGCAGCTTGTGCAGCTCGGCGTTGAAGGCGTCCCGCAGCCGGGTCTCGGTCGGCCGGAACGCGAACGCGCCGCCGTCGGCCTTGGGCCTGCCGTCCACGAGCGCGACGAACGGCTTGGTCGACTCGGCCTTGGCGGAGCCCCGCGCGACCATCCGCGCGGTGACGGCCGTGGCCGCGAACAGGTCCACCCGCCCGGACTCCACCGCGTTCAGCCCCGCCACCTGGTCCGGGACGATGACCAGGTCGCCCTCCTCGAAGCCCGCCTCCACGGCGTGCTGGATCTGCGCGTACCCGGTCCCGGTGGCGATCTTGGCGTGCCGGCGCAGCGCGTCCGCGTAGGTGCGCAGCCCGAGCGGATTGCCCTTGCGGACGATGAACGCGTCCGGCATCTGATAGTCGGGATCCGCGAAGATCACCTGCTCGCAGCGGTCCGGGGTGACGTACATCCCGGCGGCCACCACGTCGAACTGCTGGGCGTTCAGTCCCGGGATCAGCGAGCCGAACTCGGTCGGCACCGGTTGCACCCGGTCCACCCCGAGCCGCTTGAAGATCGCCCTGGCCAGCTCGGGCGCCTCCCCGGTGAGCCTGCCGTCCCGGTCGATGTACCCGAAGGGGATCTCGCCGGCGATCCCGAGCCGGACGACACCCTGGGCGCGCAGCCGCTCCAGCAGGTCGCCGCCGTCCTCGCCGGACGCCGACGCCACCCGCGTGCAGCCCGCCGCGCCCAGCGCGCCGAACGCCGCGAGGCCCGCGAGCACGGAGCGCCGGGTGTGTCCGCGTGCCGGCCGTCTGGTGTGTGTGTCGATCCCACGTGGTGCAGCCATGGCGGCGCGGCTACCCAGACGCGATCGGGCTATGCGCCCCGCTTTTCCCGGCCGGGCGATGCGTCACCGCCCCGCCCGGACCGGGTGACACGCGTCCCGGCCCACGCCCGCCGGCCCCCCGCCGCGCCCCGCGCGGGCGCCGGGCCACGGCGGCGAACGGTCAGTGGCCGGGCACGTAACCACGCGTCTTGTCGACCACGTTCGGCAGGGACCTGCCCGCCGCCCACCGCTCGTACAACTCCACGAACTGCGCGCCGAGTTCATCGCGCCACCCGAAGGTGTCCCCGCTCATGTGCGGCGACACGATCAGCCCCGGCAGCTCCCACAGCGGGCTGTCCCCGGGCAGCGGTTCGGCGGCGAACACGTCCAGCGCCGCGCCCGCGATCCAGCGCCTTCGAAGCGCCTCGGCGAGCGCCTCCTCGTCCACCAGACCGCCCCGGCCGACGTTCACGAAGAACGCCGAGGGCTGCATCACCCCGAACCGGTGCGTGTCGAACATGCGGTACGTCCGCCCGGTCAGCGGAGCCGCCGCTATCACCCAGTCCGCGCGGGAGATCAGCCGGTCCAGGTCGTCCGGGCCGTGTATCCCGGTCCGGGGCCTGCGCCCGACCAGCGCCGTCGTCACCCCGAGGGCCTTCAGCGCGCGCACTATGGCCCGCCCGACCGGGCCCGAGCCGACCACGCACGCGTGCGTGCCCGCCACCCGCCGGGTCTCCCGGTGCCGCCAGGTCCGCTCCCGCTGCTGGGCCAGGGTGCGCGGCAGATCCTTGGCGACCGCCAGCACCAGGGCCGCCACGTACTCGGCCACCGGCTGCTCGAAGATGCCGCGCGCGTTGGTCACCACCGTCTGGGACGCGGCCAGCTCCGGGCACATCAGATGGTCCACGCCCGCGCTCGCCGTGTGCACCCAGCGCGGCCGGGGACCGTCCCCCGGCCAGGCCTCGCGCACCGCGTGCGAGGCGAAGTCCCACACCAGCAGCACGTCCGCGGCCGGCAGCAGTTCCGCCAGACGCGCCGCGTCCGTGCGCACGATCCGGGCACGGCCGGTGAGCCGGCCGAGCCGGGGCGGCGGATCGGCGTCGAGCACCAGCACGGTGGGGGGCGACGGCGTCATGCGGGGCGGCTCCCGAAGGCTGACCTGCGCGGACCGGGCACGGACCGACCACGCTCGCACCGGAACCCGGCGCCGTCAACACGGCCGCGCACAGGGAGGGGCGGCACCGCGCCGACGGGGTACCCGCAACCATGGGCCCCCGCCGGGCACGGCCGCCCGGGGACGGGCCGTACCGCCCGACCATCGTCAGGAAGGCTGGACATGACCGCACTCGGACTCCTCTACCCGGGCCACTCCGCCGAGGACGACTACCCGCGCATCGAGCAGCTCCTGGGCAGCGACATCCGGGTGGACCTCATCCACACCGACCCCGCCGAGGACGCGCACCGGGTGGCCGCGCTCGCCGGGCAGGACTCCGCCGAGCGGCTCGCCGAGGGCGTGGAGGCGCTGCGGCTGGCCGGGGTCGAGACGGTGGTGTGGGCGGGCACCGGCGGCTTCACGCGCGGCTGGGACGGCGCCCAGGAACAGGTGCGGACCCTCGCCCGGCTGGCCGGGATGCCGGCCTCCGCCACCTCCTTCGCCTTCGTCCACGCCGCCCGCGAACTGGGCGTACGCCGGGTCGCCGTCGGCACGACCCGCCCCGAGGACGCCGCCGGGCCGTTCGCGGACTTCCTGCGGGCCGGCGGCCTGGAGGTGACCGGCGTGCGCTCCTCGGGGACCGCCTCCCCGGCCGAGGTCGCCACCTGGGGGGAGGAGGACGTGCTCACCCTGGCGCACGCGGCCGACACCCCGGACGCCCAGGCCGTCCTGCTGCCCGACACCGCCCTGCACACCGCCGCCCACCTGGGCCTGCTGGAGAAGGCCCTGTCCAAGCCGGTCCTCACCGCCAGCCAGGTCACGGTCTGGGAGGGCCTGCGGCTGGCGGACCGCCGGGTGAACGCGCCGACCCTGGGCAGCCTGTTCACCCGGGAGCCGCTGGTGCAGGCGTAGCGCCCCGCTCTCCCCGCCGTACGGCATACGGCCCCTTGCGCGGGCGCGGGACAATGGACGGTGGCCCACCCGAAGGCGGTGCCGTCGACCCGTACGAGGAGGAGACAAGACATGGCGGAGCCCACGCCGCGTCGCAACGAACCGCGGCTACGCCCCGCGCCCCTGCTCTTCGAGCCCGCGGAGGCGGCCGGTGACCCCGAGCACTTCTTCGATCTGGAGTCGATCGAGGACCCGCGGGAGCTGCTGTCCCGGGCCACGGAGCTGACCCAGGCGTTCCGCGCGGCGGCCGACCGGGCCCTGGAGTTCCAGGCCGTCGCCGCGGCGCAGCTCGCCGACCCGCGCCGGTTCGACCGGCTGACCCCGGCGGACATCGCCGAGCGGGCGGAGTGGACCGAGGACTACGCCAGGAAGATGGTCGAGTTCGGGCGGGACCTGATGCGCGGGGAGGGCGAGGGGCGGGCGTCCGCCGACTCCCTGTAGGCCCCGTACGGGCGGACGCCGGCCGGCCCCCGGGGCACCCCGGGACCCGGCCGGCCTTCTCTCGCGGCGGCCGGGGGCATATGCCGGGCGGGCAAGATACTCCTTCCCGGTGGTCCTGTCCCGATTTTCCGCAACTCAGCGGAACCGCTCGCTGACAGGCTGTACATCTGTGTGTCATGACGACCAGTGCCCCGAACGTCACCTGTGTCGGCCCCGGCGCCGTCGACTGGCTCGCCTCGGCGGGAGCCCATCCGCGCAGCACCCTCGGGCTGTGGCGGGAGCGCCCGGACGCCCCGGTGGTGCTGCCCTGCGGCACCGTCTTCGACGTGGTCAGCGCCCCGGTGGTGTTCGGGCGCCGCATGCTGGACCGGCTGTGGGGCGCGGGATCGCGGCCGGGGCCGGTCGCCGTGTTCCGGGGCCGGACGCTGCTCTTCGCCGCCCCCGGCACCGCCCAGCGGCTGCCCTCCCTGCTGGCCTGGGAGGAGTGGGGCTCCGGGCGGGCGCGGGCGGTGCCGCCGCTGCTGTGCCACGGCCCCGGCGACGCCGTGACCGTGCCGCCCCTGGCCCCGCCGACCTGCGACGACACCCCCGGCGCCGCCCGCTGGCTGGTCGCCCCGGACGGCCGGCACCCCTGGCTGCCGGGCCCGGAGGTGCTGCTCTGGGCGGCCGTGGGCGCCGCCCGGTCCGCCGGGCGGCCGTCGATTTCTCCTCATCGCGACCAGGGTGCTAATGTCTACGACGTCAGCAGGCGCCGCTAGCTCAGTTGGTTAGAGCAGCTGACTCTTAATCAGCGGGTCCGGGGTTCGAGTCCCTGGCGGCGCACGCGAAATGGCAGCGGGCCGAATTCGAAAGGATTCGGCCCGCTGCTTTCGTATACGAACCGTGCCGAGCGCCCCTCAGCCGCGCACGCCCGGCGTGATCGCCACCGTCCACGCCCCCGACGCCGTCCTGCCCTCCGCCTCCACCCGGACGCCCTCCCCGGGCACGGTGAAGCTCTCGCCGAGGGAGACCGGCGCGTCGGCGAGGGGCGGGTAGACCGAGTCCTCCCAGCAGGCCTCGGTGCCCGGGTGGGCGTCCACCACCCGTACCGGGCCGTCGCCGGACGCGGCGCCGCCGCGCACCCGGTAGACCAGGATCCCCTGCCGGCAGGCCGCGCGGTCGGCGCCGGCCGGGCCGCGCGCCTCGAAGGCGAGCGCGCTGTCCGGGCCCGTGCGCACCACGGCCAGCTTGACGCCGTGCCCCAGGCCGAAGGCGGCCCCGCCGGGACCCGGCGCCCCGGCCCCCGGCCCGGCGGCCAGCGGCTCCAGGGTGAGCCGGGTCGGCGCGGCGCCGCGCACGCACACCACCTGGCGCGGGTCCAGCCAGCCGAGCCGCCACTTGTGCCAGCCGAGCAGGTCCGGCGCGAGCCCGAACTGGCTGCCCATCAGGTCCCAGTCGCCGACATGGGTGTCCCAGTCGCCCTTGCCGTCGGACGGGCGGTGGTAGAGGTCGGGCAGGTCGAAGACGTGGCCCGTCTCGTGGGCGAGGACCAGCCGGTCCGGGGGGTGGTGCTCGAAGACGGTCACGACCCGGCGGACGTCGGTGCCGTCCGCCCGGAGCGGTGTATCGAGGTTCACCACCTTCGTGGCGTCCGAGTCGACACCGGGCGCGTCCGGGTCCGCGACCAGATAGACGACCTGGTAGCGCGAGAAGTCGACCTCCCGGTCGGCCACGGCGAACGCGTCGCGCAGATAGGCGGCCCGGTCCTCGGCGTCCCAGTCCCGCCGCATCGCGTACGACGTCGACGGGCGCGGCATGCGCAGCCAGCGCTTCAGCGGGTGCGCCCGCAGGGTGAGCCTGCCGTAGGAGGACTGCGCGTAGAAGCCGCTGGTCGCCGGGAAGTGGTCGGCCGTCAGCTCGGCCGGGGTGGTGCGCGGGGCCGCGTCGGGGAAGGACAGGAAGACCAGCACCGCGTCGAGGGTGCCGGCCGGGCGGGGATAGCCGGTGTTCCAGCTGTCCACGCCCTCCGAGTGATGGGCCTCGGTGCGGTGCAGCGCGCAGGGGGCCGTGGAGAAGGGCTCGGCCGCCGAGGGGCCGGAGAGGATCGAGGTCGCGGCGAGCGCCGACATCGTGGTGAACACGGCCGCGGTGCTGCGCAGCTTGGGCACGGACATGACCTCCGGGTGTGGTTCGCGGGACCCGCACCCAGATTGCTGGTATTCATTGGTTTATGTCCTGTTTGTCTGCACCAGAAGGGTGAGGGCGCCCCCATCGGGCGCCGGCGCGCACCGGCGCTCGATATCCGGAAACATTCACGGAACGTCACAACTTGTCGGAGGGCTGAAGAAGCTGCCCAGGTGCGGGCAGAAACGATCTGTCAGAACCTGTGCTCCGTCCGGGACACTGGACATCGGCTGGAAGGGCCCGGGGCCAGCCTCTATGATCGGCACACTTTCCGGCACGGACAGAGATCGAGTGCACTGCGGGAGCGAGCGGTGAGCGGAACGTCCGAAGGGCCGACGCCCGCGGCAGACCTCGACCGGTCAGCCGTCACAGACAGTCACCACACCACCTACCACCGTGTCTTCGCGACCGCCCCGCTCGCCATGGCGGTCGTGGCCCCCGAGGGACGCGTCGTCACCGCCAACGCCGCCCTCGGCGAACTGCTCGGCGTCGACGCGGACACGATCGTCGGGCGGTCCGCCGCCGACCTCGTCGACCTGGCCGCGGACCCCCGCGCCCGGCACGCCTACCTGGAGGTGCTGAGCGGCGGGCAGGCCCGGCTGCGCTGCACCCGCCGGCTCAAGCAGCCCGGCGGGAACTCGGTGTGGGCGCAGATCACCGTCGCCCCGCTGAGCGACGGCGAGCCCGGCGCCCTGCTGTCGGTCACCGACATCAGCGCCCGCCGCGAACTCCAGGCCCAGTTGCGGCACTTGCAGATGCACGACCCGGTGACCCGGCTGCCCAACCGCACGCTGTTCTTCGAGCGGCTGACGGCCGCGCTGGAGACCGAGCCGTACGAGCAGGGCGGCACCGGCCGGATCGGCCTGTGTTATCTGGACCTCGACGGCTTCAAGGCGGTCAACGACACCCTCGGCCACCGCGTCGGCGACCGGCTCCTTTCGGCCGTGGCCAAACGCCTGACCCGGATCGCCGACGAGGCCGGCTACGCCCGCGCCGCCACCCCCCTGGTGGCCCGGCTCGGCGGCGACGAGTTCGCCCTGCTCGTGGAGGACTCCACCGGCACCGAACAGCTCGCCGACCTCGCCGAGTCCGCGCTGAGGGCCCTGGAGGAACCCTTCGACCTGGCCGGACAGCGGCTGTCGCTGACCGCGTCCATCGGCGTCGTCGAGCGGCACAGCGCGGGCACCACGGCCACGGGACTGATGCAGGCCGCCGATACGACGCTGTACTGGGCGAAGGCCGACGGCAAGGGCCGCTGGACCCTGTTCGACCCCGAGCGCAACGCCCACCGCATGACCCGTCAGGCCCTGTCCTCCACCCTCCGTCCCGCCATCGAACGGGGGGAGTTCGCCCTCGAGTACCAGCCGCTGGTGGCCATGGAGGACGGCCGGCTCAACGGTGTCGAGGCGCTGATCCGCTGGCACCACCCGCAGTTCGGCACGCTCACGCCGAATCGGTTCATCGGACTGGCCGAGGAGGACGGCTCGATCGTGCAGCTCGGCCGCTGGGCGCTGGCCACCGCCTGCCGGCAGGCCCGCCGCTGGCAGCTCGACCGCCCCGGCGACCCGCCCATCTTCGTCAGCGTCAACGTGGCCGTGCGGCAGGTGTGGGACTCCGACCTGGTGGCCGACGTCGCCGAGACCCTCGCGGAGACCGGGCTCGCCCCGCACCTGCTCCAGCTGGAACTGACCGAGTCCGCGGTGATGGGCTCGGCGGGGCGCCCGCTCCAGGCCCTGCAGGCGCTCAGCGACATGGGCGTGCGCATCGCCATCGACGACTTCGGCACCGGTTACTCCAACCTCGCCTACCTGAGCCGTCTGCCGGTCTCCGCGCTGAAGCTGGACGGCTCCTTCGTCCGGGGCTTCCAGTACGAGGAGGCCGCCAGGGACGCCATGCCGAACCCGGCCGACGAGGTCGTCGTGGAGGCGATGATCCAGCTCGCCCACCGGCTCGGCCTGACGGTCACCGCGGAGTGCGTGGAGACCTCGGCCCAGGCCAGCCGGCTGCGCCGGATCGGCTGCGACACCGGGCAGGGGTGGCTGTACTCCCGCCCGGTGCCGCCGGATCGTATCTCCGAGCTGCTCGGGGCGCGGACCTACGCGGTCGGCAACCCGTAGGCGTCCGCGATCAGTTCGTAGGAGCGCAGCCGGACCTCGCCGCGGTGCGCGTGCGAGGTGAGCATCAGCTCGTCGGCCCCGGTGCGCTTGCGCAGGTCGTCCAGGCCGACGCGGACCTGGTCGGCCGTGCCGTGCACGACGTTCGCCGACCAGGAGGTGACGAACTCCTCCTCCATCGGGCCGAGCTCGTACCCCTCGGCCTCCGCCGGGTCCGGGAACAGGCCCGGCCGGCCGGTGCGCAGCCGGAGCATGTTCAGCGCCATCGCCCGGGTCTGCCGGCGGGCCTCGCGCTCGTCGTCCGTGGCGAGCGCGGAGACGCCGATGAGGGCGTACGGCTCGGCCAGGACGGCGGAGGGCCGGAAGGTCTGCCGGTACAGGTCCAGGGCCGGGATGGTGTTCTGCGCGGAGAAGTGGTGCGCGAACGCGAACGGCAGACCGAGCAGACCGGCCAGCCGGGCGCTGAACCCGGAGGAACCGAGCAGCCAGACGGGCGGGCGGTGCGGGGACTGCACCCCGCCGGGCGAGGTGCCCTGCACGGGCCCCGGGATCGCGTGGATGCGCCGGTAGGGGTGCCCGTCCGGGAAGTCGTCGTCCAGGAAGCGGGTCAGCTCGGCGAGCTGCTGCGGGAAGTCGTCGGCGCCCTCGTTCAGGGTCTCGCTGCGGCGCAGGGCCGCGGCGGTGGCCCCGTCCGTGCCCGGCGCCCGGCCGAGTCCCAGGTCGATCCGGCCCGGGGCGAGCGCCTCCAGCGTGCCGAACTGCTCCGCGATCACCAGCGGGGCGTGGTTGGGCAGCATGACGCCGCCCGAGCCGAGCCGGATGCGGTCGGTGTGGGCGGCGAGGTGGGCGAGGATCACGGCGGGGGAGGAGGAGGCCACGCCGGGCATGGAGTGGTGCTCGGCGACCCAGTAGCGGTGGAAGCCGCGGGACTCCGTGAGCCGGGCGAGCGCGACGCTGGTGCGCAGGGCGTCGGTGGCGGTACTGCCCGCGCCCACCGTCGCCAGGTCCAGCACGGAGAGGGGCACGGGGGCGTCCCCGCGCCTGACACCCCTGATCTCGTCCACGTCGTCTGCCGCCACGGTATGGCCTCCTGTTCCGAGCACTGCGCTGTCCTCGGTGCCCTAACAGGAGAAGGTCCCCGCTTATTCCGTCCGCGCGGGGACTCCCTCGGGGCCGCGTGGGCGCCCGTTGCGTCCCGGGCTTGCCGGCCGTGCGTCTGGTGGGCCGGTCACGGGCGCCAGACCACCCGGTGTTCCGACAGGTGGGACAGGACCGCGTGGTTCGCCTCCCAGCCGTCCGGGAACTTCACCAGCGTGCCCAGCTGGACCGGTTCCGTGGCGGGGTAGTCGTCCAGGAGGGCGGGGACGCCGGCCCGGCAGACCATGATGCAGGCGTGGCGGTGCCGGGAGGCCAGGACGCACAGGCGGCCCGTCTCCAGGTGGAACGCCGTGGCGTCGGGGCGGCCGGAGAGCGGGTGCAGGACGACCGTCACGTCGTACTCCCGGCCCTGGAGCCGGTTCGCGGTGTCGACCGTGACGTCCCGGACGCCCAGCTCGGCCAGGGCCGCCCGGACCGCCGCCGCCTGGTCGCGGTGGGCCGTGCCCACGGCGACGCGGCCGGCGGTCAGCGGGGTGGGGTCCGCGGAGCGTTCCGAGGTCGCCGCGCCGCCCCGGTCCAGGAGGCGGCGGACCACCGCCGCCACCGCCCGCACCGCCTCCGGGTCCGTGCGCGGAGTGTGCCGGGCGGGCAGCTCCAGCAGGCCCCAGCCGGTCTCCGCGGCCTCGTCGATCACCCGGTCCGGCCCGGAGCCGTCCGAGGGCACGGCGAAGGCCAGCCGGCGGTCGCCGTGGGCCGTGCCGCTGCGGAACGGCGTGTACGGGTAGAACGCGTCCGAGACCAGCGGCGCCGCCGACGCCGGCAGCCGCCAGGAGACCGGCAGCCGGTGCTGGGGCAGGCCCGGGTTGTGCGCCAGCAGCGTGCTGACCGCCGAGGCCGACGGATCGTACGACAGGCCCGCCCACTGCTCGCCGCCCACGATGGAGAAGGGGTCCAGCTGGCCCGGGTCACCGACGAACAGCGCCCGCTCGAACAGGCCGGCCACGGCGAGCAGGGAGTCCGAGCGCATCTGGTACGCCTCGTCCACGATCGCGTGCCGCCACGGCTCGTCCACCTTCACGTGCGCCCACTTCGCGGCGGTGGACAGCACCACCGGCAGGCCGGTCAGGTCGGCCGCCTTCGCCGACGTACGCACCTGCGGCAGCTCGTCCAGCGCCTTGTCGTACGCGTCGGTGTCGCTGCTGTGCAGCCGGCCGACGGGCAGCTCCGGGTTCTTCTCGGCCAGACGCAGCACCAGGTCGTCGACCTGGGCGTTCGTCTGCGCCACCACCATCAGCGGGCGGCCCGCCGCGGCCAGCTCCAGGGCCGCGCGGACCACCAGCGTCGACTTGCCCGCGCCCGGCGGGGAGTCCACCACCACACCCCGCGCGGTGCCGTGCAGCGTGTCGCGGAGGATCGCCTCGGTGGCGGGGCCGGCCGCGGTGCCGGGATCGACGTCGACGGTCGTCACAACACGTCCTCCTCGGTGACGGGGTCGGGGGCTTCCGGCGCCGCCTCGCCCGGCGGGCCGCCGTGCGTCCACGGGGTCTCCTCGGGGTCGGGCAGCTTCGCGCCGCCGCGCTGCTCGTGCTCGAACAGCGTGAAGCACACCCGGTCGCCCTTCTCCGGCACCGAACCGGGCTCGGGCTCCCTGCCCCGGCCCATCCGGTCCAGGACGCGCAGGGTCAGCACCCCGTCGGCCTCGTACCCGACGAACTCGGCCGACTGCGGCCTGCCGTCCAGCGAGCGGTACACCCGCGCCCGCCCGGCGAGGTGCGGCCGGTCGTCCGTGCGGACCGTCACCAGCGGGCGCGGGCTCGGCCGCCTGCCCTCGCTGTACGCCATCACCACATCGGTCACCTCGCCCGCGAACGCCTCCCCGGCCAGCCGACGACCGGCCATCACCAGCGGATCGTCCAGCGCCTCCTGCGCCTCCAGCCGGGCCTGCTCCCGCTCGCGCGTGGCCAGCTTGTTCGCCGCCGTCACCGCGTCGTCCCGGCGCGGCTGCGGCGGCTCGCCGGCCCGCACCCGGTCCCGGTGCGCGGTGAAGGACCAGCGGTCGCGCAGCCAGCGCCCCTCCACGTGCGCGCCCGCCGGCAGCGCCCGCAGCAGGTCCAGGCCCCGCCACACCGCGTCCCAGGTGGGCCGCGTGCGGCTCTCCACCAGGTCGCGGATCTCCCGCTCGGCCCGGGTGAGCGCGGCCAGCCGGACGTCGGCCTCCAGCGGGTCCTCGGCGGCGGCCAGGGCGGTGCGCGCCCGGTCGTAACGCTCGATCGCCGGGGCCAGCAGCCGGTTGTCGAACGCCGGGTCGGTGGCGGGACCGGCCGGCGGGCACAGCAGCTGGCCGTCGGCGTCCCGGGCGAGTTCGGCCCGGCGGGCGGCCTCGGCGCCGGACGTCTCCGCGGGAGGGTCGATCCAGGCGAGCAGCGCGCCCAGGTGCTCGTCCTCCAGCCCGGACTGGCCGGTCGCCCAGTGCCGGGACAGCACCTCCGTCAGGGCCAGCAGCAGCGAGGAGCCGGGGACCCGGGACCGCTCGCCGTAGTGGGTCAGCCAGCGGCCGAGCAGCGGCACCCGGGGCGGCGCCGGATAGGGCGCGTCCGGGTCCTGCTCGGCGGTGCGCCGGAACCGCATCGAGCGGCCCAGCAGCCGCACGAAGTCCAGGCCGGTGCGGCTCGGCACGATCAGCTGGGGGGCGTCCGCGCACAGTTCGGCCGCCACCTTGACCCGCTTGCCGGTCTCCGGGTCGGTCTCGGTGCGCTCGGCCGCCTCCACGGCGTCCGCGTACGACTCGAGGTGCGGCAGCACGATGTCGGCCAGGTCGGCGAGGAACGCGAAGCGCTGATCGCGGTCGCGGGGCTGCGGTACGACCAGCAGCCGGGGCGCGTCCCGGTCGGTGCCGACCAGCGCGCCGAGCGGGGCACCGGTCTCGCCGGCGGTGGTCAGCGGCACGAACACCAGCGGACGGTCGGACAGGTGCCGGTGCCGGACCGTCGCCGCCGGCCGGGCCCGGCCGCTGTCGACGGCTTCCAGCCGGGCGAGGGCGGTGATCAGGGACACCCGGTCACCTCCCCGGTACGCCGCGGTGACTCGCCGGCCGCGTTCGCCGGTGCCTCGCGGGCCGCCCGGAGCGCCGCCGCGCGCCCGGCAGCGGTCTCGGCCGCCGTCCGGAGGGCCTCCGCGCGCAGGGCCGCCGCGCGGCGCAGGGCCGCCACCGCCGGGTCGGCCGCCTCGCCGCTCGCGCCGCGGGCGGCGGACAGCACCTCCGCCACGGTGGCCAGGCCGCCCAGTTCGGCCCGCAGGGGCCGGCCGAGGCGGGTGACCTCGCCGGCCTCCCGGGCCCGGTCCCGGCAGTGGAAGGCCAGTTCGCAGGCGGACAGGCACTCCGGGGCGTAGGCCGCCGGCACCGCCTCCACGGCCGCCGTCAGCTCCTCGGCGGGCCGGTCGGGCGCGAAGCAGGTGCCCTCGGGCAGCGTCTCGGTGATCTCCTCGATCCGGGTGAGCCGGGCGAGCTGGCGCGCGGTGACCGCACGCTGCCTGCGGACGTCCACGGCGGAGCCCTCGGGCAGGTTGGAGAAGTCCCTCGGGCACACCAGCAGCACCCGGTGGCGCACCTCGGGCACGGGGTCGAGGCGGGCGGCGACCTCCTCCAGCGCCAGCACGTACACCGCCGCCTGCCGGGCCGCCGCGCCCACCTTGGCCGGGTCCGCGGCTCCGTCCACCGCCGGGAAGGACTTGATCTCCACCACCGACCAGCTGCCGTCCGGGTGCACCACCACCGCGTCCGGCTCCAGGAAGGCCGGCGAACCCGCCACGTCCAGGGCGAGCATCGGATGGTCCAGCAGCGTCCAGCCGCCCGCGCGCGTGGCCTCGCGCAGCGCCAGCGCCGTACGGGCCGTGCGCCCTTCGGGGCCGTGCGCGGTCAGGTCGGGCACGGCCGCGCCGGCGGGCGCCTCGGCACCCGGGTCGAGCCGGGCGTGCACCAGCCGCAGCAGCTCCGCGCCGCCGTCCGCCTTCACCCGCGCCTCGAACGCGTTGCCCCGGGTCAGCGCGAACTGCGACTGCCCGAAACCGGACGGCGCGCCCAGCGCGGTCGCCAGCCGGGCCTTGTCCACCCCGGCGCCGTCCAGGACCGCCCGCCGGGCGCACCCCGGGTTCGCGGCGAGCGCCGCGAGGGCGCGGGCGTCCAGGGCCTTGGCCGGTGTGCCGGGACCGCGCAGCTCAGCGAGCCGGTGCCGGAGTCCCCTCGCCCGCGTCGGTGGCGGAGGCGTCCGGTCCGGCCGCGGGGTCGAGCCGCGACTCGCGCTGCCGTGGAATTCGCTCACCCGCCGAAGTCTGGCACCCGGCACCGACAATCGGGGAACCCGCACCGGCCGCGGCCGGTGCGACGGGGCGCGACAGCCTGGTGCGGACCCGGTCCACGGCCCGCATGAGGGCCGGTGCCAGCAGGAGCCCGGCGCCCATCACGGCGACGCCCGCGACCGCGTCCAGGAAGTAGTGGTTGGCGGTGCCCATGACCACGATGGCGGTCAGCAGCGGGTAGGCGACCCCGAGGACCTTCGTCAGGCGCGTGCCGCCGTGGCGCCACAGCATCACCCCGCACCACAGCGCCCAGCCCACGTGCAGGCTCGGCATCGCCGCGTACTGGTTGGTCATGCCGCCCATGCCGCGCGGGGCGCTGGCCTCGCCGCCCCACCAGCCGTACGAGCTGTACTGCGCCATCGTGTCCACGAAGCCGTAGCCGGCGTCGAGCAGCCGGGGCGGGCAGGTCGGCAGCAGGGTGAAGCCGATCAGGCCGATGAAGGTGGACGCGAGCAGCCAGGTGCGCGCGGCCCGGTAGTGCGGGGCACGCGCGCGGAAGAGCCACACCAGGACCGCGGGCGTGACCAGGTAGTGCAGCGAGGCGTACCAGAAGTCGGCCGGCACCCCCAGCCAGGCCTCCTGGGTGAACAGCCGGTTCAGCGGGTGCTCGGCGTTGAGGTGCAGGGCCTTCTCGATGCGCAGGATCGCCAGGCCGTGGTCGACCGCGCCGGCGACGTCGCCGCGCGCGAGGAGCCGGCCGGCCGAGTAGCAGCCGTAGACCAGCAGGATCAGCGGCAGCTCGGTCCACCAGCGCGGCCGGGGACGGAGGGCCACCTCGGTGCCCGGTGTCTCGGTCTGCGGCAATCCGATCGCCCTCCCCCTTCTGCTGTGTGCGCTGCGCCCCGGCGGGCGACCGTGCCACTTTACGGTGTTGCCACCGCGCCCATGAGGGGCCCGTCGGCCACGCCTGGCAGGCGTCCGGCACTGGAAGACGCCGGGACCGCCCGCGGGGTTGCCTGCCGGTGGGGTGAGCGATGATGGAGGGACCGAGAACACTCGTACATTCCGTGGCGTCCGGGGGGCGTCACCCGTCCGGAGAGGTCTCCCATGGCACCGCGCATCCTGCTGGCCCGGCACGGACAGACGGCCTGGTCGCTGTCCGGCAAGCACACCGGCAGGACCGATGTGCCGCTGCTGGAGGAGGGCCGGCACGGGGCCAAGCTGCTCGGCGAGCGGCTGCACCGCGCTCCGCTGGACGGGCTGGCGGACGCGGAGATACGCACCAGCCCGCTCTCCCGCGCACGCGAGACGTGCGAACTCGCCGGGTTCGGCGAGCGGGCCGAGCGCTGGGACACGCTCATGGAGTGGGACTACGGCGCGTACGAGGGGATGACCCCGGCCGAGATCCATGCGGTCCGGCCGGGCTGGCTGATCTGGCGGGACGGGGTCCCGGAGGGCGAGTCCGGCGCCGACGTCACCGCGCGCGCGGACGAGGTGGTCGCCTGGGCGCGCTCCGCCGACCGCGACGTGCTGGTCTTCGCCCACGGGCACATCCTGCGGTCGATCGGCGCGCGGTGGCTCGGGCTGCCGCTGGACTTCGCGGCACGCATCCGCCTGAACCCCACGTCGCTGTCCGTCCTGGGCTGGGCGTACGGCGAGCCGGCCATCGAGAACTGGAACGACGTGGGGCACCTGGCCGGGTGAGCGGACGGCGGGTGGCCGGGTGATCCGCGCCGGGGCCGTGCCGCCCACCCCTGCCGGGCCGGACGCACGGCCGCCCCGCGCGGGCGCGGCGCGTCGTACTCTCCCGTCCGTGGGCCGGTGCCTACACCGGCGTCCCGTTCCGTCCCTGCTTCGGGCCCTTGGAGGACGCGTGGCGGTCCAGGAACTCCGAGACCCCCGACGCCCGCCGGTGCGGCAGCAGCACCCGGGCCGTCCCGGCCAGCATCGCCTGGACGCGCGAGGACTGGACCTGGTCGAGCAGCGCGAGCACCCGCAGCCCCGCCTCCGCCGCCTCGTCGGGACGGCCCTCGCGGGCGAGGTCGTCGGCCAGCTCGGCGGTGTACAGCGCGATGTTGCGGGTGAAGTGCGGGTCCTGCAACCGCGTGGCGCGCCGCGCCTGCCGGGCCGCCCGCCGCCAGTCGCCCAGCGTGGACCAGCACTGCGCCTCCAGCCCCGCCAGCTCTGCCTCGCCGTAGAAGCTCATCCACTCCGGGTCGGCGTCCGAGCGGCCCCGCTCGAACAGGGCCTGCGCACGCGCCAGCGCCCGCTCGCAGCCGATGCGGTCGGCGAGCCCCGCCCAGCCGCCCGCCTCGCGCAGCACCAGCAGGGACGACAGCCGGGCCGACCCGAGCGGCCGCGCGGCGCGCTGCGCGGCCTGCGCGGCCCGGACCGCCTCCCGGGGGCGGCCCGCGTCCCGGGCGAGGAACGCGGTGTTGCAGAAGGCGTGCGCCTCCAGCCCCGGGTCGCCGGTCATCCGGGCGGTGGCCAGCGCCTCGGCGTAGTGCGAGCGCGCGTCGTCGAAGCGGCCGGAGTCATGCGCCAGCCAGCCGACGGAGAGGGCGAGTTCCCCGGCGCCCGCGTGCAGCCGGTCGGCGGTGGTCTGCCGGGTGGCCCCGGCGTCGAGCAGCGCGTAGGCGGCGCGCAGCGGGGCCGCCGCACGCCGGTACAGGCCGTCCGCGCCGTGCCGGTCGTCGAGCAGCCGGATGCGGCGGACGGCCTCCTCCAGGGCCATCGCCTCGGGGGTTCCGGCGCGCCGCGCCGTGCCGTCCGCCGCGGCGGCGGTGGTGGTGAGTCCCAGCGGGGCCAGGGTGGCGGCGGCCACCGTGGCGCCTGAGCCGGTCATGAATGCGCGACGCAGCACGTCGCTCTCCTCGTGGTTCGGGGGGTCGTTCTGCGGGGGGTCCTGCGTGTCGTACGGCTCGACGGCCCCCGGCGACTCACCGGGTGCCTCCCCGGTGGCGGGCCCGCGCGGCGCCGCCGAGGCCGTCCGTGCCGCCCGGCCGCGGACGGACGAACGGGGCACGAAGCCCAGGTCGGTGAGCGTCCGGCCGGGGAACATGTGCAGGAACACCCGTTCGTAGGCGTAGTTGGGGCAGCGGATCTCGCCCGCCTCGACCCGGCCGATGTAGCGCGCGTCACAGCTCACCCGCTCGCCGATCTCGCGCGCGGCCCGTCGTACCAGCGCCGCGAACTCGGCCGGGGAGCGCACGCCCCGCAGCCGCCGGAAGGCGAGGTTCGGCCGGGGCGGCCGGTCGGGCTGCGACGAAGTCACCGTTGACGACGCCATGGCCGGGTCCTCTCGTGCGAACCGTCGAACCATGCCGGGACCGGGGCGGTTCGGGGCGGTTCCGGGACGGATCGCCCGAGTGACGCTCTGGTTCCGGCGGGCATGAACGTACCTGCTGTACGGGGTTCGCCACGCGGTGTTTGGCCACAAATCGGGTATCTCATGCGCGATCTGCCAAGAAGTGCCATCCTTTGCGGCGCACTTGGGCCGTAGCCGTTGACGCGTTCGCGCGTTGAACCCCGTGGACCGCAACAGGGCTGTGTGGAGGCCGGCATGGAGACCAGCCAGAGCAATGAACCTTGTACGTCGCCGTCGTCGTCCGCGCCCGCCGCGGACGACCCGGCGTGCGACCTCGTGACGGTACCGGCCCGGCAGGGGCTGGAGGCGGTCGACATCCTGCGGCGCGGCGCCGCGGACGCCGTGGGACCCGTCCTGCACGACGACGACTGCGGCACCCTCGGCTTCCTGGTGCCGGCCGGTACGGCGGCCGGCTGGGACGTGCCGGGCAGCACCTGCACCGGGACGGACGGGCGCGGACTGCGGCTGGACCCCGGGCCGCCGGTGGCGGGCTCGGACTGGCTGCTGCCCCCCGGCGACGCCGACCTCGCCACGGACCCGGCGGTCCTGCGCCGGGCCCTGGGGGAGGCGGCACGGGTGATCGAGGCGGCGGACAGGAGCTGCTGAGGAGGCGGGCCGGCCGGCCCCGGCCACCGCTGCCGTGCTCCCCCGTGACACCTGCGAAAATGGGGGAATGGGCAGGACCAGGAACACCCGGCGCAGGCCGGCCGCCGCCGTCGAGGAACCGGTCGACGGCGGGCTCGCGCGGCTCGTCCCCGACCCCGATCGCGCGCGGGCCTGGACGCTGCTGATCGACGGGGCGCCCCAGTCGCACGTCGACCTGGACGACCCGGCGTACCTCTCCTTCGAGTACCAGCGCCGCCTCGGCCATGTCATCGACCTGGCCGCCCCGCCCGGCAGGCCCGTGCACGCCGTGCACCTCGGCGGCGGCGCGTTCACCCTCGCTAGGTATGTCGCCGCGACCCGGCCCCGCTCCACCCAGCAGGTCGTGGAGCGCGACGCGAGCCTGGTCCGGCTGGTCCGCCGTGAACTGCCGCTGGACGCGAACGCGCGCGTCCGGGTGCGCGCAGTGGACGCCCGCGAGGGCCTGGCCAAGGTGCCGGACGGCTGGGCCGACCTGATCGTCGCCGACGTGTTCAGCGGCGCCCGCACCCCCGCCCACCTCACCTCCACCGAGTTCCTCGACGAGGTCCGCCGCGCCCTGAAGCCCACCGGCGTCTACACGGCCAACCTCGCCGACGGCCCGCCGCTCGCCCATCTGCGCGGCCAGATCGCCACCGCCGCCGCCCGCTTCGGCGAACTCGCGCTGATCGCCGACGCGGCCGTACTGCGCGGCAGGCGCTTCGGCAACGCCGTCCTGGTCGCCGCCGACATCCCGCTGCCGCTCGCCGAACTGACCCGCCGCGCCGCCTCCGACCCGCAGCCCGCCCGGGTCGAACACGGCCGGGCGCTCACCGACTTCACCGGCGGCGCGGCGCCCGTGACGGACGCGGCCGCGGTGGCGTCCCCCGCCCCGCCGCCGTCGGTGTTCCACTAGACCGGACGGGCCTGTCGTCGGTGTTCCGCTCGGCCGGACCGCCTCGTCGTCGGTGTTCCGCTCGGGCGGCCCGGCCCCTCCGTCGTCGGTTTTCCGCAGGCCGGACCGCCCCCGCCGCTTTCGGCCGGTCCGCTGGGCCGGACCTCCCCCGCCTCTGCCGCCGTCGGGCTTGGCCAGACCGGACGGGCCTGTCGTCGGTGTTCCGCTCGGCCGGCCCGGCCCCGCCGCCTTCGGCCGTTCCATTGGGCCGGACCGCACCGTCAACATCATGGCGATGGACTACGGCGCCTCGTGCAGCGGCGACGTGGGCGGCTACGCCGAGCAGGCCGCGACCGCCACCCAGGCCCAGGTCAAGAGCGTGCCGGGGCTGTCCGGCACCGCCGCCTGGAAGGCCGTCGCCGTCACCCGGTGATCGGCGTCAACGACGTCTCCTGCGAGGTGTCCACGGTCGAGGACGCCACCCAGCTGGTGAACTTCGCCCGGTCCAGGGGCCTCGGCCGGCTGTCCATGTGGTCCGCGACCCGGGACAAGAGCTGCGCGGGCGCCCCAAGCCCTCCGCCGACGCCGTGTGCGGCTCCCTCGCCCAGGACCCCTACGCTTCTCGAAGGCGTTCGGTGCCTACAAGTGACCCGCCTCCCACGCGGATCCCGGGTCCCCGGCCCGGACACCCGGTGCCCCCGCCGGGGATGACGAAGGGCGCGGCCCACCCCCCACGACAGGCCGCGCCCTCCGGGCTAGACGGACGGCACCGGCGGCAGCGCTCCCGTGCGGGCCGCCTCGCCGTACCAGTGGGCGCTGGACTTCGGCGTCCGCTCCAGCGTCGAGTAGTCGACGTAGACCGCGCCGAACCGCTTGTCGTAGCCGTACGCCCACTCGAAGTTGTCCATCAGGGACCACAGGTAGTAGCCGCGCACATCGGCGCCGTCGGCCAGGGCGCGGCGCACCTCCGACAGATGGCCGTGCAGATAGGCGATGCGCTCGGGATCGTGCACCCGGCCGTCGGGGTCGGGCTTGTCGTCGTAGGCCGCGCCGTTCTCGGTGATGTACAGCGGCAGGCCCGGCGCCTCGCGCGTGTAGCGCATGATCAGGTCGTACAGGCCCGTCGGGTCGATGGTCCAGCCCATCTCCGTGCGCTCGCCCGGCGTCTGGTGGAACAGGATGTCGTCGGCGCACGGCCAGGGGGAGTGCTCGCTGGAGCCGTGGCCGTCCGGACGGGGGCCCTTGATCGCGCCGGACGCGGCCGAGACCAGCGCCGGCGTGTAGTAGTTCAGGCCCAGCGCGTCCAGCGGGGCGTTGATCGTGCGCAGGTCGGTGTCCAGGACGTGACTCCAGTCCGTCACCGAGCGCGTGGCCTCCAGCAGCGACTGCGGGTACGCCCCGTGCAGCATCGGACCGTGGAAGACCCCGTTGGCCAGGTCGTCGATGCGGCGGGCGGCGGCCAGGTCGGCCGGGTCCTGGCTGAGCGGCCGCACCACCGAGGAGTTGAGGCTGATCGCGATCCGGTTGCCGGCCGGCATCGCCGCCCGCAGCGCCGACACGGCCAGCCCGTGCCCCAGGTTCAGGTGGTGGGCGGCGCGCAGGGAGGCCGCCGGGTCGGTACGGCCGGGCGCGTGCACCCCGGAGCCGTAGCCCAGGAAGGCGCTGCACCAGGGCTCGTTGAGGGTGATCCACTGCTCCACCCGGTCGCCCAGCGCCTCACCGACCAGCCGCGCGTACTCGGCGAAGCGGAACGCGGTGTCCCGCTCCGGCCAGCCGCCCGCGTCCTCCAGCTCCTGCGGGAGATCCCAGTGGTAGAGCGTGAGCGCCGGCTTGATGCCGTGCTCCAGCAGCTCGTCCACCAGCCGGCGGTAGAAGTCCAGACCGCGCTGGACCGCCGGGCCCCGGCCCGTCGGCTGCACCCGGGGCCAGGACACGGAGAAGCGGTACGCGGTCAGGCCCAGCTCCGCCATCATCGCCACGTCGTCGCGGTAGCGGTGATAGTGGTCGACCGCGATGTCCCCGGTCTCGCCGCCGGCCGTGCGGCCCGGCGTATGGCTGAAGGTGTCCCAGATCGACGGGGTGCGGCCGTCCTCCCCCACCGCCCCCTCGATCTGGTACGCCGAGGTCGCGGCGCCCCAGAGGAAGGCGGGCGGAAAGGTCTCTGTCATCGGTTCGGGCATGGGGGCTCTCCCAGGGGTCGAGTGCTTGCATTATGCATGGGAGCGCTCCCACCAGGGAAGGGGAAAGCGGGCGACGGGGTGTCGGGACAGGGGGCGTGCGGTGGCGTGCCGGGGCGTGCGGAGTGAACACCTCCGTCAGGCCGACTCCCGCACCACCAGCTCGGTGGGGAGCACCACCCCGCGCCGGCACATGCCCTGCTGGGCGATCTCCTCCAGCAGGAGGGCCGCCATCGTGCGGCCCATCTCCGCCAGCGGCTGGCGGACGCTGGTCAGCGGCGGATCGATGTGCCGGGCCACGATGGAGTCGTCGAAGCCGACCAGTGCCACGTCCCCGGGGATCCGGCGGCCCGCCGCGCGCAGTTCCTGCACCGCGCCCGAGGCCATCACGTCCGAGGCGGCGAACACGGCGTCGAGATCCGGGCGCCGGCGCAGCAGTTCCCGCATGGCCGCGCGTCCGCCCTGCTCGGTGAAGTCGCCGGCCGCGACCAGCTCCGGTGTGACGGCGACCCCGGCGTCCCGCAGCGCGTCCCGGTAGCCGTCGAGCCGGGCCCGCGCCGCGTCCATGTCCAGCGGGCCGGTGATGGTGGCGACGGTCCGACGGCCGCCCTCGAGCAGGTGCCGCACGGCGAGCCGGGCGCCGCCCCGGTTGTCCGCGCGGACATGGCCGAGCCGCTCCGTCTCGCCCCGGCGCCCGGCCAGCACGGTCGGCACGGCCAGTTCCGCGAGCCGGTCGGGCAGGGTGTCCTCGGCGTGCACCGCCATCAGCAGCACCCCGTCCACCCGTTGCGCGGCCAGATAGCCGGCCAGCCGGCCGTACTCGGTCTCGTCGCTCGTGAGGACCAGCAGCAACTGCATGCCCGCGCTGGAGAGTCCCGCGGACACGCCGAGGATGATCTCGGAGAAGTACGGCTCGGCGAAGAGCCGGCTCTCGGCGTCGGGCACGACCAGCGCGACCGAGTCCGTGCGGCGGGTGGCCAGGGAACGGGCGGCGCGGTTGGGGACGTAGCCGAGTTCCGCGATCGCCCGCTCGACGGCCGCCCGGGAGTGGTCGCTGACCTTGGGGGAGCCGTTGATGACCCGGGAGACCGTGCCGCGCCCGACGCCGGCCCGGGCGGCCACGGCGTTCAGGGTCGGTCGCCGGACGTCCGCCGTCCGGTACGGCTGCGGCTGTTCGGCAGAACTCATCGTTCACCTTCCGGCGGTCCGGGTGAGGGGCGCTTCATTCTGGCCCAGGAATTCCGGCGACCGCCCCACACCGGCGGGCGGATGTCCGGAAGGGGGGATTGACCCGCCGGTGACCTGGATCGACGCTGGACCGGACAGCCGGACGGCGGCCCGGTCGCGCCAGCCGGGGCGACACGTTCCCGTGACGTGCTGAACACGCTTGCGCAACAACGCCGTCTTCAAGTCTTGACACCCGGCCCGGCACCAACGAGTCTTCCGGCATGCCGCGTGGGAGCGGTCCCACGGGGTGACCGGGGCTCTCTTCCGTTCGGACGAAACCACCCATGGCCTTCCCCTCTAACCTGCATGGCACACCGTTGACCAGCACCTTTCCACCGCACACCGTGTGCTGTTGGCTAGCCGCTGCTCACACCGAGAGGGCAGGTCCGGACCGCCCGGCCCGGCGGTCCGAATCCTGAGGTCCCGTTCCCCACTGGAACAAGGAGTAGTGGAATGCGCATCACCCGTACCGGCGGTGGTCACGGCCGCAGAGCAGCGGTCGTGGCCACGACGGCCCTGACCGCCTCCGCCCTGCTGCTGACCGGTTGCAGCAGCGACGACGGCGAGTCGGGGGGCACGGACGCCAACGGCAACATCACCCTCACGCTGGCCGACTACGGGCAGTTCGGCTACAAGGAAGCCAAGCTGTTCGAGAAGTACCACGAGCTGCACCCGAACATCACGGTCAAGGAAGAGACCACCGCCAGCGAGCAGGACTACTACCCGAAGCTCCTTCAGCAGCTGAACACGGGCAGCGGCCTGGCGGACGTCACCGGCATCGAGGTCGGGCGCATCAAGGAGGTCGTGGACACCCAGGCCGCCAAGTTCACCGACCTCAGCAAGGCGATCAACGTCGCCGACTGGGTGTCCTGGAAGGCGAAGCAGGCCACCGCCGAGGACGGCACGGTGATCGGCGCCGGCACCGACATCGGCCCGATGTCCCTGTGCTACCGCAAGGACCTCTTCGAGAAGGCGGGCCTGCCCACCGACCGCGAGGCCGTCGCCAAGGCCGTGGCCGGCGGTTGGGAGGACTACCTCAAGCTCGGCGAGCAGTACAAGAAGAAGGCGCCGTCCGGCACGTACTTCATGGACTCCGCCTCCGCGATGTACAACGCGGTCGTCTCCTCCTCCAACCAGCAGTACTACGACGCCGACGGCAAGGCCGTCTACAAGGAGAGCCCGTCCGTCCAGCAGGGCTGGAACCTGGCCGCGGAGGCCGCCGACAAGAAGCTGTCCCAGGGCCTGCCGCAGTTCACCGACGCCTGGTTCGCGGCGCTGCGCAAGGGCAGCGTGGCCACCGTGGCCTGCCCCGCCTGGATGTCCACCCAGATCGTCACCTACTCGGGTGATGCCTACAAGGGCAAGTGGGACATCTCCCGCGCGCCCGGCTCCACGGCGGCCAACTGGGGCGGTTCCTTCCTGACCGTTCCCAAGAGCGGCAAGCACGTCAAGGAGGCCACCGAGCTGGTCAAGTGGCTGACCGCCCCCGAGCAGCAGGCCGCGGTGTTCAAGGCCGCCGGTATCTTCCCGTCCAACCAGAAGGCGTACGACCTGCCCGACGTGAAGAACGCCAAGCTCCCGTACTTCAGTGACGCCCCCATCGGCCAGATCTACGCCGGAGAGGCCAAGACCATCCCCGAGGCGGTGCTCGGCCCGAAGGACGGCGTGATCAAGGACACGATCTCCACCCAGATCAACAACATGGAGCAGCGGGGCACCGACCCCGACGACGCCTGGAAGGCCGCGACCGAGACGCTTGACAAGGCGCTCGGCTGACCGGCCCGGGGGGGGGGGGGGGCCGAGGCCCCCCCCCCCCCCCCCCCCACCCCCCCCCCCCCCCCCCCCCCCCCCCCCCCCCCCCCCCCCCGTCCCCCCCCCCCCACGCCCCCCCCGT